>NZ_JBSFVU010000008.1:0-352302 GCF_053592475.1 Streptomyces sp. NPDC002671 | reverse complement strand
AACACCCCAACCCCGCCGGCATGCAACCGAACTCGTCGGCATGATCAACGCCGCAAAGCTGCCCGCGACATGGGCATCTTGAAAGTCGCTCAACACACCCCGCGACCAGCGTGCTCCTCTTGCTGTTCCGGCGGCTTGCCGCCGCTGCTGCAAGTCGCGCCGCTAAGCGGCTCCTTCTTCACGTCCTGAGCCGCGCACCACCACAGACACCACCCCCCTTCTTTTTTCCTAAGAGAAGAGACGCTGCGTCACCCACGTCACCACGGACCAGAAAACGGCCCCTGGCCTGGGGCTAGTTCGGTGACGCAGACGGCCGACACCTGCGTCATCTCGCGTCACCCACGTCACGCGTGACAGAGCCCCGCCACGCCCTGTGACACGCCCCAAGCAGCCCGCGTCACCGCATAACAGCAGGTCAGACCCACAAATGACGTGCGTGACGCGATGACGCAGAAATCCGCACCTCGGACAGACGCAGGCTGCTGGGCCACTGAATCCAACTCCATTCGCAGGCTCCTCCCTCTCTGGAGGTCTCAACGTGCCGACCGTTGTCGCGAGCGACCCCCGCGTGACCCTCCGCGACGGTCTCCCAGACCGGTACCTCACCCCCGACGACATCGCCGACATGTTCGGCGTGCCGCTCGAAACCGTCTACCAGTGGCGCAGGAAGCGCACCGGACCGCCCGGCTTCCGGATCGGTAAGCACCTCCGCTATGACCCAGCCGACGTGCGCGCCTACGTCAGCCAGCGCAAGAGCGCCTGCCAGGACGCCGCGTAGCCAACCACACCCAAGACAGCAGGGAGAGCCGCAGCGGGCGGCTCTCCCTGCTGCATGTCGAGAGGACCGCCGCCGTATGGCTGGCCACATCCAAGACCGTTGGTACAAGACCGAGACGGCCTCCAACGGTAAGACGATCAGGGCAAAGACCGACCGGTACGGGACGGGCTTGCGCTACCGGGCCCGCTACGTCGCCCCGGACGGAAGCGAACGCAGCAAGTCCTTCCCGGACAAACAGAAGCGACTCGCAGAGGCGTGGCTGACGCAGATCGCGGCTGACATGACCCGTGGCCAGTACGTCGATCCGTCGGCCGGCAAGGAGACGTTCAGGGAGTTCGCCACTCAGTGGCTGGCATCCCAGACCACGGACCCTTCCACCATCGTGAACATGGAGCTGAGGTTCCGGCTGCACGCCTTCCCCTACATCGGTTCTCGCTCCCTGAGCGCGTTCCAACCCGCCCATATCCGCACGTGGGCACGGGCCCTTGCAGACTCCGGGATGGCAGCGTCGTATCAGCGGACGGTCTTCGCGAACGTCTCCGCTGTGTTCGGCGCCGCCGTCGACGACGGCATTCTGGCCCGGAACCCCTGCCGCGCAGGCTCCGTGCGGGCGCCCAAGCTGGACCGGCGGAAGATCAAGCCGTGGACGCGTGACCGGGTGGTCGCCGTCCGGGGCGGACTACCGAGCCAATACGCGACGGCCGTCGACGTCGGTGCCGGGTGCGGTTTGCGGCAGGGCGAGATTTTCGGGCTTGCTGTCGACGAAGTCGACTTCGTCGGGGGAGCGGTGCACGTCGTGCGACAAGTCAAGCTGGTCGGCCCGCAGATGGTGTTCGCCCCGCCCAAGGGCGGCAAGCTTCGAGACGTGCCGCTGCCCGACGTGGTGTCGGACGCGCTTGCTGCGCACATCACACGTCGGCCCCCTATCGACGTCACTTTGCCGTGGAAGACCCCGGACGGCCCGCCGGTCACAGCGAAGTTGCTGTTCTACTCGCGGGAGCGTAAGGCCCTGAACCGGAACTACTTCAACATGTACCTGTGGAAGCCCGCCCTGATTGCCGCCGGCGTCATCCCGGAACGGGTGCCTGGAGAGCGGTTCAAGCCGTCGCGTGAACACGGCATGCACGCCTTGCGGCATTACTACGCATCGGTGCTGCTGGACTCGGGGGAGAACATCAAGGCCCTGGCCGAGTACCTCGGTCACTCCGACCCGGGATTCACGCTCCGGACATACACGCACCTCATGCCGAACAGTCGGGACCGTGCCCGTAAGGCCATCGACGCCGCGTTCGGCGTACCGAATGCGGTCACCGGCCCCGGCGAAGCCGATGCGCTGACCTGAGCGGCGGCGGGGCCATGGCTCTCGACCGCCGTTCGCGACGAGGGGCCCGAAACGGGCCGTCGGCCGTGCCCTTCCAGCGAGGAAGGACACGGCCGACGGCCCACAGACGGCCCAGGGGAGCGGAAACCCGCTCTGACCTGGGGCGATATCACACGTCGAAGTACAGCTCGAACTCGTGCGGGTGCGGACGCAGCTGCAGCGGCGCGATCTCCTGGGTGCGCTTGAGGTCGATCCACGTCTCGATCAGGTCCGGCGTGAAGACGTTGCCCTGGAGGAGGAACTCGTGGTCGGCCTCGAGCGAGTCGAGGACGGCCGGCAGCGAGGTCGGGACCTGGGCCACGTTCGCGTGCTCCTCGGGAGCCAGCTCGTAGAGGTCCTTGTCGATCGGCTCGGCCGGCTCGATCTTGTTCTTGATGCCGTCCAGGCCCGCGAGGAGCAGGGCCGAGAAGGCCAGGTACGGGTTGCCGGAGGAGTCGGGCGCGCGAAACTCGACGCGCTTGGCCTTCGGGTTCGAACCCGTGATCGGGATACGCATCGCAGCCGAGCGGTTGCGCTGCGAGTACACCAGGTTGATCGGCGCCTCGAAGCCCGGCACCAGACGGTGGTACGAGTTCACCGTCGGGTTGGTGAAGGCCAGCAGCGACGGGGCGTGCTTGAGGATGCCGCCGATGTAGTAGCGGGCGGTGTCCGACAGGCCCGCGTAGCCGGCCTCGTCGTAGAACAGCGGGTCGCCGTTGGTCCACAGCGACTGGTGCACGTGCATGCCCGAGCCGTTGTCGCCGAAGATCGGCTTCGGCATGAAGGTCGCGGTCTTGCCGTTGCGCCAGGCCACGTTCTTCACGATGTACTTGAAGAGCTGGAGGTCGTCGGCGGCGGCGAGCAGCGTGTTGAACTTGTAGTTGATCTCCGCCTGGCCGGCGGTGCCCACCTCGTGGTGCTGGCGCTCGACCTTCAGGCCCTGCTTGTCCAGCTCCAGGGAGATCTCGGCGCGCAGGTCGGCGAAGTGGTCGACCGGCGGGACCGGGAAGTAGCCGCCCTTGTAGCGGACCTTGTACCCACGGTTGTTCTCGACCGCACCGGTGTTCCAGGCACCCGCCTCGGAGTCGATGTGGTAGAAGGACTCGTTCGCGCCGGTCGCGAAGCGGACGGAGTCGAAGACGTAGAACTCGGCCTCGGGGCCGAAGTACGCGGTGTCCGCGATACCGGTCGACGCCAGGTACGCCTCCGCCTTCTTCGCCACGTTGCGCGGGTCACGGGAGTACTGCTCGCCCGTGATCGGGTCGTGGATGAAGAAGTTGATGTTGAGCGTCTTGTCCCGGCGGAACGGGTCCACGCGGGCGGTGGACAGGTCGGCGCGCAGCGCCATGTCGGACTCGTGAATGGCCTGGAAGCCGCGGATCGACGAGCCGTCGAAGGCCAGCTCCTCGTCCGGGTCGAACGCCTCGACGGGCACCGTGAAGTGCTGCATGACGCCCGGCAGGTCGCAGAACCGGACGTCGACGAACTTGACGTCCTCGTCCGCGATGAACTTCTTGGCCTCGTCGGCGTTCTGGAACATCCAGCTCCTCCTACTCCCGACCGTCCTCGCCGGGGCGGTAGATCGTTCGTGCGGCCAGTGCGGTGGCACACGCTGGTCTCGACCCTAGGGACGGGTGATTTCTCGGGCGTGACCCGTTTGTTTCGCAGAAGTTAACCGGCCACCGTTCCACCGTAGCCCCGACACACCCCTATGGGACCCAGCCGATTCCGGGGGCAGTACCGTTGACGGGTGGACAACAGGCGAGTAATCGGATCGTGGCTCTCCGGCCCCCGCGCGGCGCTGGAAGACGCCGGTGCCGACTTCGGATACCGGGGCGAGCAGCTCGGCCTCCCGGAGAGCGGACCGAACTCGATCGCCCGGCCCGGCAGGCGCCTCGGCGCGCTGGTCGTCGACTGGGGCCTGTGCGTGTTGATCGCATACAGCCTGATCACGCATGGCTACAGCCCCGGGACCAGCAACTGGGCGCTGATCGTCTTCTTCGTGATGAGCGCCCTCACGGTCGGCACGCTCGGCTTCACCCCGGGCAAGCGCCTCTTCGGCCTCCGGGTCGTGGCCCTGCGGACCGGCACGGTCAACCCGCTTCGCACCCTGCTGCGCACGTTCCTGCTCTGCCTGGCGGTCCCGGCCCTGGTCTGGGACCGGGACGGCCGTGGCCTGCACGACCGGCTCGCGCAGACGGTCGAAGTGCGGATCTGACGTAGTACGGCAGGGGGTCAGCGGGTCCGGAGCACCGCCGCCAGGACCTCCCGCAGCTCGGCCTCCGGATCCCGTACCGCCCCGGGCGCGCGCCAGGCCACGTAGCCGTCCGGCCGCACCAGCACCGCCCCGTCGGCCGTCGTCCCGTGCACGGCGGCCCAGTCGTCGTCCGCGTCGTACGACAGATCCGCCTGTGCCCCCGCACCGATGCGGTACGCCTCCAGCGGCAGGCCCTCCGCGTCGGCGATGCGGCGGGCGGCGGCGTGCCAGGCCGTGCCCGCCGCCGAGGTGGCGTCGCTGAGCAGCACCACGGACCGCTCGTAGAGGTCGAGCGTGGAGAGCCGCTCGCCCGCGCGGCGCAGCCACAGGTGCGGGGCCCGGCTGCCGGGCTCGCCGGTCAGGCGCAGCCCCTCGGGTACGACCGGCTGGTCCGGGTCGGCGCCCAGAACCGCGCCCTGCGGGTAGCGGTAGCCGAGGACGACGTTGAGGATGCCGCCACGCTTGCCGGCGCCGGCGCCGATGCCGGGGGCGGGCGCGAAGCCGGGGTGGCTGTGTTCCACGGAGCGGGCCGAAGCCCGGGCGCTGGTGGCCAGGGCGACCGGCCGGCGCTCGGTGCCGTAGGTCTCCAGCAGCCCGGGGCCGGCCCAGCCGCCGAGGACGGCGGCCAGCTTCCAGGCCAGGTTGTGGGCGTCCTGGATGCCGGTATTGGAGCCGAACGCGCCGGTCGGTGACATCTCGTGGGCCGAGTCGCCGGCGAGGAGGACCCGGCCGGCCGCGTAGGCGTCGGCGACGCGTTCGGCGGCCCGCCAGGACGCCTTGCCGGTGATCTCGACATCGAGGTCGGGGACGCCGACGGCATGGCTGATGTGCCGCCGGAGCCGGTCCTCGGTGAATTCGTCCAGCCTCTCGCCGTGTTCGGGGTGCCACGGGGCGTGGAAGACCCAGTTCTCCTTGTTGTCGACGGGCAGCAGGGCGCCGTCGGCCTCGGGGTCGGTGAGGTAGCAGCAGATGAAACGCCGCTCGCCGACGGTGTCGGCGAGCAGCTTGGAACGGAAGGTCACGCTCACGTTGGCGAAGAGGTCGCCGGGGCCGCTCTGCCCGATGCCGAGCCGGTTGCGGACGGGGCTGCGCGGGCCGTCGGCCGCGACCAGGTAGTCCGCGCGGACCCTGTACAGCTCGTCGGTGTCGCGGTCCCGGACGTAGCCCGTCACTCCTTCGGGGTCCTGCGCGAGGGACTCCAGCTCGTGGAAGTACCGCAGGTCGCCGCCGAGCGCGCGGGCGTG
This sequence comes from Streptomyces sp. NPDC002671, assembly GCF_053592475.1. NCBI lineage: Bacteria > Bacillati > Actinomycetota > Actinomycetes > Kitasatosporales > Streptomycetaceae > Streptomyces > Streptomyces sp. NPDC002671. The sequence continues at coordinate 346,663 of NZ_JBSFVU010000008.1, read as the reverse complement.
CTTCAGGAGCACCGGTTCCAGGTCGTTCTGGCTGCACAGGCACCACCCCGTGGGGCTGACCTTCGCGAGCCCGCCGCCCGGGTCGATCTCCTTGAACAGCCACTCCCCGGCGTCACCGACCAGGGTCGGGGTCTGCAGGATGCCGTGGTTCTCGGCGAGGAGCGAGGCCGCCGTCTTGATGTCCGGTTCGATGCCGGCCACCCGGAACAGCTCCATCGTCCGCACGTTGTTGCCGCGTCCGCGCGGGTGGATCGAGGTCCCGGAATGCCGCTCGACCAGCATGTGCCGTACGCCGAGACGGCCCAGGAACAGGGACAGCGACAGGCCTACGAGAGAGCCGCCCACGACGAGGACGGGCACCTGGTGATCGGCTTTCTGCTGCATCAACGACTCCAGAGGCAAGGGTGAGGGTGTCGGGCGTATCGGATATGTCGGATGAATTAGATACATCTGAGGTGTCTGATTTTCCATGCCCTGTACGAGGGGGCGTCCGAGGGGTTCGGCGCGCCTAATCACCCGCCTGGTTCACGCGAGTCGCGCGTAACGGCGGACCGGAACAGGATCAAAAAACGCTGACGTCGCGTCCTCGGCGACCGACGTCCGCCTCTGCCCCGTAAAGGAGATGTGTGCAGCATGACCACCACGGCGGAACATTCGGAACAGCTGAGACGGCGGGCGTCGAAGCGGGTCTCCCAGTCCGTGTTCGACGGCTCCCACCTGCGGGTCGTCCTTCTGGTGGACGTCTACGACGGCGCCCAGCAGCAGTTTCTGGAGGCCTATGAGCAACTGTGCAACCAGGTCGCCTCGGTGCCCGGCCATATCAGCGACCAGCTGTGCCAGTCGATCGAGAATCCCTCCCAATGGCTCATCACGAGCGAGTGGGAGAGCGCCCCGCCGTTCCTCGCCTGGGTGAACAGCGAGGAGCACGTCCGGATGGTGCAGCCGCTGCACAGCTGTGTCCGGGACACCCGCTCGCTGCGCTTCCACGTCGTGCGCGAGACGGGCACCGAAGCGGCCTCGGCCCGGCCCGGGCGCCGGCTCCAGACGTTGCCGCGGATCGGCGACGGCGTGCTCCGGCACGCGCTCACCTTCACGGTCAAGCCGGGCAGCGAGCCCCAGGTCGCGAAGATCCTCGCCGACTACGCCTCGCCCGAGCCGCGCGTCGACGAGACCACCCGGCTGTGCCGCACCTCCCTGTTCATGCACGGCAACCGGGTGGTCCGGGCCATCGAGGTGCGCGGCGACCTGCTCGCGGCCCTGCGCCACGTCGCCCGGCAGCCCGAGGTGCGGGCCGTCGAGCAGGCCATCAACCCGTACCTGGAGCAGCACCGCGACCTGGACGACCAGGATTCCGCGCGGATGTTCTTCACCCGGGCGGCGCTGCCGGCCGTGCACCACGTCACCGCGGACGAGCTCCCAGAGGGCCGGCGGCACGCGCTGTACTACCCGGCCCGGCCGGGCCGCGGGATGCGGCTGGCCGAGCTGCTCGCCAAGCAGGACGCGCAGGCGGCGGAGGACCATGCGAGCCCGGTCCTGCGCAGCACGATCTTCCAGCGCGACGACGTCGTCGTACGGCTGATCGACGTACGCGACGACGAGAGCGCCGAAACCGGCCTGCCGAAGTCCGGCGCCAAGTCCGGTCCCGCGGCCGAGCTGAAGGAACTGCTCGCGGCCGACGCCGTCCGCATGGAGTCCATCACCGACCGCCGCTCGCCTGACGCCTGAACCCCGCCAGGCGTCGCACACCCACGGAGGAACGTCGTGATCAAACCCCTTCCGAAGATCGTGGACCTCAGCGAGGTCGAGCCCAACACCCGGCGCGGCGGCGATCTGCGCGCCATGCTCACCCCGGCCACGGTGGGCTCCACCAGCGGTTTCATGGGCGTGGCCATCGTGCAGCCCGGTGACCGCATCGGCGAGCACTACCACCCGTACTCCGAGGAGTTCGTGTACGTCGTCTGCGGGCAGCTGGAGGTGGACCTGGACGGCGAGCCCCACCCGCTCCAGCCGGAGCAGGGGCTGATGATCCCCGCCCACATGCGCCACCGGTTCCGCAACGTGGGCAACGTGGAGGCGCGGATCGTCTTCCACCTGGGGCCGCTGGCCCCGCGTCCGAGCCTTGGCCATGTCGACACGGAGGAGACACCCCTCTCGGCCGTCGTCGCCGCCGAGCCGGCCGACCGGGCGAAGGTCCGTTCATGACCCGGCGGGTGGCCGTCACCGGCATAGGCATCGTGGCCCCGGGCGGGATCGGGGCAACGGCGTTCTGGGACCTGCTCTCGGCGGGCCGTACGGCGACGCGCGGCATCACCTTCTTCGACCCCGCCGGGCTGCGGTCGCGGATAGCGGCCGAGTGCGACTTCGACCCGGCGGCGTACGGACTCGACGCCGAGCAGGTCGAACGGGCGGACCGCTACATACAGTTCGCCCTGGTCGCCGGGGAGGAGGCGGTCCGGGACTCCGGTCTCGACCTCGGCCGGGAGGACCCCTGGCGGGTCGGGGTCTCGCTCGGCACCGCCGTCGGTGGCACCACCCGCCTGGAGCACGACTACGTCCTGGTCAGCAGCGCCGGGCAGCGCTGGGACGTGGACCACCGGCAGGCGGGCGCGCAGCTGCACCGGGCGTTCTCGCCGAGCACCCTCGCCTCGGCGGTGGCGGAACGCTTCGGCGCCCAGGGGCCGGTGCAGACGGTGTCCACCGGCTGCACCTCGGGCCTGGACGCCGTCGGCTACGCCTTCCACACCGTCCAGGAGGGCCGCGCCGACGTCTGCATAGCCGGTGCCTCGGACTCGCCGATCTCACCGATCACCATGGCGTGCTTCGACGCGATCAGGGCCACGTCCCCCAACAACGACGACCCCGCGCACGCGTCGAGGCCCTTCGACAACGACCGTGACGGCTTCGTCATGGGCGAGGGCGGCGCGGTGCTCGTCCTGGAGGAGCTGGAGCACGCCCGGGCCCGCGGTGCCCACGTGTACTGCGAACTGGGCGGCTACGCCACCTTCGGCAACGCCTACCACATGACCGGTCTGACCAGCGAGGGCCTGGAGATGGCCCAGGCGATCGAGGTCGCCCTCGACCACGCCCGCCTCGACCCCACCGCCATCGACTACGTCAACGCGCACGGCTCGGGCACCCGGCAGAACGACCGCCACGAGACCGCCGCGGTGAAGCGGGCCCTGGGACAGCACGCCTACGACACCCCCATGAGCTCCATCAAGTCCATGGTGGGCCACTCCCTCGGGGCCATCGGCGCGATAGAGGTCGTGGCCTGCGTGCTGGCCCTGGCCCACCAGGTCGTACCCCCCACCGCCAACTACGAGACCCCCGACCCCGAGTGCGACCTGGACTACGTGCCGCGCACCGCCCGTGAGCGGACGCTGAGCGGCGTTCTGTCCGTGGGCAGCGGCTTCGGCGGCTTCCAGTCCGCGGTGGTACTGACCCGACGAACCTGAACCTGGCAGGGGGATGAGGACACGATGAGCGAACCGCATTCGCGGCGCGCGGCCGTCACCGGCATCGGCGTGGTCGCACCCAACGGAACCAGCACGGAGACCTACTGGAAGTCGGTCAAGGAGGGCATCAGCGTCCTCGACCGGGTCACCCGCGAGGGCTGTGAACACCTGCCGCTGCGCGTGGCCGGCGAGGTCCGCGACTTCGAGCCGACGGCGGCGGTCGAGGAGCGCTTCCTGGTCCAGACCGACCGCTTCACGCACTTCGCCATGGCCGCGGCCGACCTCGCGCTGGAGGACGCCCGGCTCGGCCGGGCCGACACCGACGCCGCGCCGATGTCCGTGGGCGTGGTCACCGCTGCCGGTTCCGGCGGCGGCGAGTTCGGCCAGCGGGAGCTGCAGCAACTGTGGGGCAAGGGCAGCCGGTTCGTCGGCCCGTACCAGTCCATCGCCTGGTTCTACGCGGCCAGCACCGGCCAGATCTCCATCCGGCGAGGCTTCAAGGGCCCCTGCTCGGTGGTCGCCGCCGACGAGGCCGGCGGCCTGGACGCGCTCGCCCACGCGGCCCGCGCCGTGCGGCGCGGCACCGACGTGATCGTGGCCGGCTCCACCGAGGCGCCCCTCGCCCCCTACTCGATGGTGTGCCAGCTCGGCTACGAGGAGCTGAGTCCCGAGGCGGACCCGGCCCGCGCCTACCGCCCGTTCACCGACGGCGCCTGCGGCTTCGTACCGGCCGAGGGCGGCGCCATGCTCGTCGTGGAGGCGGCGGCCTCGGCCGAGAGGCGCGGGCTGCCCGTGCGGGCCACCCTCGACGGACACGCGGCGACCTTCACCGGCGCCTCCCGCTGGGCGGAGTCCAGGGAAGGGCTCGCGCACGCGATCCGCGGCGCCCTGGACGAGGCGGGGTGCGCCCCGGAGGAGGTCGACGTCGTCTTCGCCGACGCCCTCGGCGTGCCGGAGGCCGACCGGGCGGAGGCCCTCGCCATCGCCGACGCGCTCGGCGCGCACGGCCGGCGCGTGCCCGTCACGGCGCCCAAGACCGGGATCGGCCGCGGCTACTGCGCGGCACCCGTGCTGGACACCGCCGCGGCGGTGCTCGCGCTCGAACACGGCCTGATCCCGCCCACCCCGGGTGTCTTCGACATCTGCCACGACCTCGACCTCGTGACCGGCCGCGCCCGCGCCGCCGAACTGCGTACGGCGCTGGTCCTCAGCCGGGGACTCATGGGGTCGAACTCGGCGCTCGTGCTGCGGCACGGCGCCGCCGGAGCCTCGTAACGAGGCGTCCGGAGCACGTCCCGAAGGAGAGGGAACCTATGAGTGACCGCATCACCGTGGAAGAGCTGTCCGAGCTGATGAAGAAGGCCGCCGGAGTCACCGTCCCGCCGGACGAACTCCAGGAGCGGTGCGACGCCGGCTTCGACGCCATCGGCGTCGACTCGCTCGGCCTGCTCGGCATCGTCGGCGAGCTGGAGAACCGGCACGGAGCGCCGATGCCCCCCGACGCGGAGCGTTGCAAGACGCCCCGCCAGTTCCTCGACCTCGTCAACAGCGCACTGCCCGCGGGAGCCTGACATGTCCGGACACACCCAGAACGAGATCACCATCGCCGCGCCCGTCGACCTGGTCTGGGACATGACCAACGACGTGGCGAACTGGCCGCAGCTGTTCACCGAGTACGCCACCGCCGAGATCCTCGCCGTGGAGGGGAACAAGACCACCTTCCGGCTCACCATGCACCCCGACGACAACGGCAAGGTGTGGAGCTGGGTCTCGGAGCGGGAGACGGACCGCGCCCACCTCGCCGTCAAGGCCCGCCGCGTGGAGACGGGCCCCTTCGCCTACATGAACATCCGCTGGCAGTACGAGGAGGTACCGGCCGGCACCCGGATGGTCTGGACGCAAGACTTCGAGATGAAGCCGGAAGCACCCGTCGACGACGCCTGGATGACCGACAACATCAACAAGAACTCCAAGATCCAGATGGACCTGATCCGGGACAAGATCGAGCGGGCGGCGGCCGGTCAGCGGCCCGCCTCGGTCCTGGCCGACTGAGCCGGACGGAGGAGACAGACGTGCACCAGGCTCTGATCGTCGCCCGCATGGCCCCGGGCTCCGCCCCCGACATCGCCAAGGTGTTCGCGGACTCCGACCGGGGAGAGCTGCCCCACCTCGTCGGAATCGTCCGGCGCAGCCTCTTCCAGTTCGGCGATGTGTACATGCACCTCATCGAGTCCGAGCGCGAGCCCGGACCGGCCATCGCCAAGGTCACCTCGCACCCCGAGTTCAAGGACGTCAGCGACCGCCTCTCGGCCTACGTCAGCGCGTACGACCCGGAGACCTGGCGGTCCCCGAAGGACGCGATGGCCCAGCGCTTCTACCTGTGGGAGCGCGACGCCGGCGCCTGAGGCCGGAACACACCGGTGCCGGGCCCGCGTCCGACGCGAGCCCGGCACCGGTGTGTTCCGGAGGGAGCCGGCTCACTGTGGAACCGTGCAGTCGAACGCGTGCAGATAGGGGTTGACCTGCTGGATGCCGCCGACGGTCAGGCCCGCGTCCGTCAGCCGCGCCATCATGCTGTCGGTGGTGTGCTTGGCCCCGCCGACGTTCAGCAGGAGCAGCAGGTCCATGGCGGTGCTGAAGCGCATCGACGGGGTGTCGTCGACGAGGTTCTCGATGACCACGACCCGAGTGCCGGGACCGCCCGCCTCGACGACGTTGCGCAGCAGCCGGGCGGTGGACTGGTCGTCCCACTCCAGGATGTTCTTGATGATGTAGACGTCGGCCTTGACCGGGACGGACACGCGGACGTCGCCGGGGACGATGTGCGCCCGGTCCGCGAGATCGCCGCCCGTGCGCAGCCGGGGCACCGCGTTCTCCACGACCCGCGGCAGATCCAGCAGATAGCCCTGCATCGCCGGGTACTTGTCCAGCAGGCTCGCCACCACGTGCCCCTGCCCGCCGCCGAGGTCAGCGACGGACCTGCTGCCGGACAGGTCCAGGAGCGCGGCGACCTCGCGCGCCGACTGCTCGCTGGACGTCGTCATCGCGCGGTTGAAGACGTCGGCCGACTCCGGGGCGTCCTCGTTCAGGTAGACGAAGAACTCCTTGCCGTAGAGGTCCTCGACGACGTTCTTCCCGGTGCGCACCGCCTCGTCCAGCTTCGGCCAGGCGTCCCAGGTCCAGGGCTCGGTGCACCACAGGGAGATGTAGCGCAGGCTGTTCGGGTCGTCCTCGCGCAGCAGCCGGGACATGTCGGTGTGAGTGAACGTTCCGTCAGGCCGCTCGGCGAAGACGCCGTAGCAGGACAGAGCGCGCAGCAGCCGGCGCAGCGGCTTCGGCTCGGTCTTCACCGCGCCGGCGAGGTACTCCACGGTCATGGGGGCGTCCCCGAGTGCGTCGGCGACGCCCAGCCGGGCGGCCGTACGGACGGCGGCGGCACAGGCCGCCCCGAACACGAGCTCTCTCAGCCGCATCGACGGCGGAGGGGCAGTTGGCGCGGTCATGTGCCGCCTTCTTTCCTTGCGTGGGTGGGTTACGGCCGTCCGGTCAGCACAGACCCGCGGGCTTGGAAGCCCGGCAGGAGTTGCCCTGGAAGGTGTTGGCGCTCTTGGTGGCCTCCTGGTTGACGAGGTCCGCCGGGGTGTTGGCCGCCAGCGAGTTGCCGGTGATCCGGTTCCGCTCGCTCGTGACGCCCACCATGCTCTTGAACAGGACGATGCCGCCCGAGAGCGGGGAGGTGCCGGAGTTCCCGTTGACCACGTTCCGTGTCACCAGGGTGTCTTCGACGCCGGTCAGGACGATGCCGGAGCCCTGCAGGAAGGGCAGCCGGGCGGTCTTCTTGCAGTACTTGTTGTTCTGGTCGACATGGTTCTCGGTGACGGTCACGGCGGACGTCTTCGGCTTGTTCTCGTCGCCGACGATGAACACGCCCGAGCAGTTGCCGGTCATGGTGTTGCCCGTGACGGTGACGTTGCGCAGCCGGCGGACGGTGATGCCGACCCGGTTGCCCTCCAGGTAGTTCCGGTCGACCACCGTGCCCTGGGTGTCCATGGCACCTTGCTCGGCCTTCACGTCGTTGGCGAGGAACAGGCCCGCGTCACCGTTGTTCCGGGCGACGTTCTGCCGGAGCACGGCGCGCGTGGAGTGCTCCTGGGCGATGCCCCACTGCCCGTTCTTGTCGGCGACGACCCGCCTCACGGTCAGATGGTCGGTCCCCATGGACCACAGGCCGATCCGGGGGAAGCCCGTCAGGGTCAGGTCGGTGACGGTGACGTCCTTGAGGGTCGTGCCCTTCGTCCCGACGACACAGATGCCGTTGCCGCCATCGGGACAGCTGACGGCGGCCTTCGCGGCGCTTTGCGTGGCCTTCGCGGTCGCGGTCGCGGTCGCCGTGGTCTTCGCGGTTGCGGTCGCGGTTGCCGTGGCCGCCGCGGTCGTCTGGGCGGCCGTCGGCATGATCACCGTACGGGGGCCCACGCCCCGCAGGGTCACTCCCGGCGTCTTCACCGTGACGCTCTCGTGGTACGTGCCGCCCAGCACGAGCACCGTGTCGCCGGGCTCGGCGGCGTTCACCGCCTGCTGGATCGACTGACCCGGATGCACCACATGGGTCCGGTGGGCGGCCGAGGCCGCGGTGGTGCCGCAGGCCACGCTGAGGAGCGCCGTGATGCATGTGAGGTATGTGATATGGCGTTTTGTCACACTATGAAGGCTAGGAGTGCATGAGCCGATGGCCAGCCGGATGCTCCATTCGGCGGCGTGTCATCCAGCCCCCGGCCTGTGCACCCCGGGAACGGCGGCCCCGGCTGCTAGTTTCGCCCGCTGTCGAAGGGTCCCGGACGCCTCGGACCGGGGCGGGGACAAGACTGGGAGCGGAGGCGGCGGTGACCGGTACGAGGGCAGCGGCGGACGGTTCGGACGGCCTGGCACCCGCCCCGTTCAGACGCAGGAACTTCCTGGCGTCGGCCGCCCTGGCGGCCACCGCGCCGGTGGCCGCCGCCGAGCCCGCGCAGGCCGCCGCGCTGCCGGCCGGCGGACCGCCCGACCCGCCCGGCTGCCATTCCGTGGCACACCTGCTGGCCGTACTCGAGAACCACCGGGGAGTCGACTGGCTCAGGAAGGCCCTGCAGGTCGCCGTGGCGCTCGAACTGTCCACCATCCCGCCGTACTTGTGCGCCCTGTGGTCGGTCAAGGACGGCGGCTGCGAAGCCGCGCGGCTGATCCGGCGCGTCGTCCTCGACGAGATGTACCACCTGGGTGTCGTCTGCAACCTGCTCGTGGCCGTGGGCGGCCGGCCGCGGATCAAGGACGCGGCCCTCGCCTATCCCGGACCGCTGCCCGGCGGTGTGCACCGCGGGGTGAACGTGTACCTGTCGGGCCTCACCAGGTCCTTCGTGCACGACGTGATGATGGCCATCGAGGCCCCCGACATCCCGCTCACCCGCGAGGCGGACGCGAGGCGCGACGCGCCCAGCATCGGCGACTTCTACGGCCACCTGCTGCGGGCGTTCAGGACCGTGGCGCCAGAACTGTCGACGCGGGGTCAGCTGTCCAGCCAGATCGGCTCTGACGTACTGCAGCCGGTCCAGAGCCTCGACGACGTCGAGCGCTCACTGGAGATCATCAAGGAGCAGGGCGAGGGCACCGGCAGCTCCCCGGACGATGCCTTCAAGGACGACCACCCGGCGCACTACTACGCCTTCGGCGAGATCTACCACGGGCGGCGGCTGCGCGAGGGCGGCGGCGGCTGGCGCTTCACCGGCCCGGCCGTGCCCTTCCCTGCCGCGCGCCCCATGGCCCGGGTTCCGGCCGGCGGCTGGCTCCACCCGCCGGCGCGGGTCCAGCGGCTGCTGGACCAGTTCGACAGCACGTACAACGCCGTGCTGGACGCGCTCGACGCGGCCTGGGGCGACGGCGGCGGGCGCTCACTGGGCGCGGCGATCCACGCCATGCGCGGACTGGAGGCCCCTGCCGTGGAGCTGATGGAGATCAAGATCCCCGACGCCCCGGGCCACTACGGCCCCCAGTTCCGCCGTCTCTGAAATCGGTTCCGACGTCCGTTTCGACGTCGGTGACGCCTCAGCGGCCCTTCGGCATCCGCATGCCCTTGGGCATGGGCCCCTTGGGCAGCGGCATGTTGCTCATCAGGTCACCCAGGGCGCGCAGCCGGTCGTTGGTGGCCGTCACCTGGGGGCCGGTCAGCACGCGCGGGTACTTCAGCAGGGTCGTGCGCAGCTTCTTCAGCTCGACCATGCCCTCGCCGTCGCCCACGATCACGTCGTGCACCGGCACGTCCGCCACGATGCGGTTCATCTTCTTCTTCTCGGCGGCCAGCAGGCTCTTCACCCGGTTCGGGTTGCCCTCGGCGACCAGCACGATGCCGGCCTTGCCGACCGCGCGGTGCACCACGTCCTGGCTGCGGTTCATCGCCACCGCCGGCGTCGTCGTCCAGCCCCGGCCGATGTTGTCCAGCACGGCCGCGGCGGCGCCCGGCTGGCCCTCCATCTGGCCGAAGGCGGCCCGCTCGGCACGGCGGCCGAACACGATCGCCGTCGTCAGCAGGGCGACCAGCAGGCCGAAGATGCCCAGATAGACCGGGTGACCGATCAGGAATCCGATCGCGAGGAAGACACCGAGCGTGCCGATGCCGACGGCCGCGAGTACAAGACCGATCGTCTTGTCGGCCTTGCGGGTCATCTTGTACGTGAGGGCGATCTGCTTCAGTCGCCCTGCGTTCGCGGCGTCCGCCGCGGGTTCCTTCCTCGCCATGCCACGAAGTCTACGTGGCCTCGGGAGTGCCGACGACGCCAGTGCCCGCGAGTGCCCTGGCCTACGGGGTCGGGAGCGGGCGGGATCAGGAGCGGGCGGCGGCCTGGTCAAGGACGCGCTGCGCCTCGACCCGGTCCTTCGCGCGGCGGCGGTCCTCCAGGACGGAGGTCCAGGCGTTGCGGCGGGCGGTGCGCTGACCGCCGCTCATGAGCAGCGACTCGACGGCGCGGAGCGCGTCGGTGAAGGACGGGATGGCGGTGGCGCGAACGTGCGCGGCCTGCATGATCGAGGTCCCCCCTCGGTCGGGTGTACGTCCTGTGATGTCAGGGTCACTGATTGGTGTTACCAGGGCGTGTCCGACCGGTCAAACACCAATGAAACCTTGACGCCGAGCCTTGGCAGAGCCTTGAAACACTGACGCGGCCCTGACGTACGCCCTCATCAGCGAGGACGGTCAGGACCGCGTCAACTCGGCCATTACTGGCCGGTAATCACTTGTGCGCGAATTCACACAGCCTGCGTGGCGACGTACGTGCCCCGCTTCTCGATCGCCATCTGGTAGAGGCGGCCGGCCCGGTACGAGGAGCGGACCAGGGGGCCCGACATCACACCGGAGAAGCCGATCTGCTCGGCCTCCTCCTTCAGCTCCACGAACTCCTGCGGCTTCACCCAGCGCTCCACCGGGTGGTGGCGCACGGACGGGCGCAGGTACTGGGTGATGGTGACCAGCTCGCAGCCCGCGTCGTGCAGCTGCTTCAGCGCCTCGCTGACCTCCTCGCGGGTCTCGCCCATGCCGAGGATCAGGTTGGACTTGGTGACCAGGCCGAAGTCGCGGGCCTCGGTGATGACCTTCAGGGAGCGCTCGTAGCGGAAGCCGGGGCGGATGCGCTTGAAGATCCGGGGCACGGTCTCCACGTTGTGCGCGAAGACCTCGGGGCGGGAGGCGAAGACCTCCGCAAGCTGCTCCGGGACCGCGTTGAAGTCGGGGGCCAGCAGCTCGACCTTGGTACGGCCGCCCTCCCGCTCCGCCGTCTGCTGGTGGATCTGGCGCACGGTCTCGGCGTACAGCCAGGCGCCGCCGTCCTCCAGGTCGTCGCGGGCGACGCCGGTGATGGTGGCGTAGTTCAGGTCCATGGTGACCACGGACTCGCCGACACGGCGCGGCTCGTCACGGTCGAGCGCCTCGGGCTTGCCGGTGTCGATCTGGCAGAAGTCACAGCGCCGGGTGCACTGGTCACCGCCGATGAGGAAGGTCGCCTCGCGGTCCTCCCAGCACTCGTAGATGTTCGGACAGCCGGCTTCCTGGCAGACCGTGTGCAGACCCTCGCTCTTCACGAGCTTCTGCATCTCCGTGTACTCGGGACCCATTTTCGCCCGGGTCTTGATCCACTCGGGCTTGCGCTCGATGGGGGTCTGGCTGTTGCGGACCTCCAGGCGCAGCATCTTGCGTCCGTCGGGTGCGACTGCGGACACGACCGGCTCCCTGCTGATTGCTTGAGTAATCTTCGATTCTTCGGCGTACACCAGCGTACGCCCGTGTTAATTGAGCCCTACTCGTGAGGCCAACCACACGGCCGCAGGGCGCATTCCTGGATCAGGTGGTCGCCTTCTCGATCACCCGCGGCTTCAGGTCCGCGTTCTCCAGGATGTCCCTGAGGTGGCGCTCGGCCGTCGGCAGGACCTCCTCGATCGTGATGTCCCGGCCCAGCTCGTTGGCCAGCGAGGTGACGCCGGCGTCGCGGATGCCGCACGGGATGATCCGGTCGAACCAGACGTTGTCCGGGTTCACGTTGAGGGCGAAGCCGTGCATGGTGACGCCCTTGGCGACCCGGATGCCGATCGCGGCGATCTTGCGGTCCTCGCGCCGCTGGCCGGCGTTGGAGGGGGCGTACTCGGGGCCGTTCAGCCGGGGGTCGAACTCCTCGTCGGTGAGCCGCGGGTCGAAGTCGAGGGAGAGTCCGCCGAGCCCGGGGCGCTGTTCGAGAGGGTCGCCGAGCACCCAGACGCCGCTGCGGCCCTCGACCCGGGTGGTCTCCAGGCCGAACTCGGCACAGGTGCGGATCAGTGCCTCCTCCAGGCGCCGCACGTGCGCGACGACGTCCACCGGGCGGGGCAGCTTCTGGATCGGGTAGCCCACCAGCTGGCCGGGGCCGTGCCAGGTGATCTTGCCGCCGCGGTCCACGTCGACGACCGGGGTGCCGTCCAGCGGGCGCTCGTTGTCCGCGGTGCGGCGGCCGGCCGTGTACACCGGGGGGTGCTCCAGCAGCAGCACGGTGTCGGGGGTCTCGTCGGCGAACCGGGCCGCGTGCACCCGGCGCTGCTCGTCCCAGGCCTCCTGGTACTCCACGGCATCCGCGCCGAACCCCATGCGGACGAACCGCAACTCACTCACGGCAAGCGCCTCCCTCGGCTTCCCCGGCGACGGGGACGGGTGTGTCAGGCACGTAAAGCGCCCACGCCACTGTACGTCCGGTCGGGGTACGTCAGCCCTGTGGGCAATCCTCACACGATCGGATGAATACACGTCGAAGCGTGCGACCGCCTGCTCACTCTCCGCTACATTCGCGCCGTTCGTGAGGCCGAAAGGGCTGCTCACAGGCAATCCCGGCACCTCAGAGGCCTGGAAGGCAGGAGACCGCACAGCAGATGACGGAACGACCCGCGCAGCGCACCCCCAACCGCCAGCTCGCCGCGCTCATCGCAGAAGCTGGGTTCTCCAACGCGGGTCTGGCCCGTCGCGTCGACCAGCTCGGCCTGGAACACGGGCTGGACCTCAGATACGACAAGACCTCGGTCACCCGGTGGCTGCGCGGCCAGCAGCCCCGCGGCACGACCCCCGCCCTGATCGCCGAGGTCTTCACACGCCGGCTCGGGCGCCGGCTCACGGCCCAGGATCTCGGCCTCGACGCCTGTGCGCCGGTGTATGCCGGGCTGGAGTTCGCGGCCACCCCCGAGGAGGCCGTGGACATCGTCAGCGGGCTGTGGCGCAAGGACTCCGGCAGCCACGCCGAGCTGCGCAAGATCGCGTTCACCCCGGCGGGGCTCGTCGTGCCCAGCCGGGACTGGCTGATCGGCAAGGCCGACGACAAGGTGGCCCGCGAACCGGTACCCCGGGTGCCCGCCCAGGGCCGCACCGGCAGCCTCAGGACCCTGCCGCAGCCCCCAGTGGTGCTCGCACCCCGGCCGCGCCCGCACGCCGAGCGGGCCCCCGGCCACCGGGTCAGCGCCGGCGACATCTCGGCGCTGCGCTCGGTCGGCGGGCTGTTCCGCACCCTCGACGACCAGTTCGGCGGCGGCCACGCCCGGCAGGCCCTCGTGCGCTACCTGGAGCACGAGTGCGAGCCGATGCTGCGCGGCAGCTATGCCGAGCAGACCGGCCGCCGCCTGTTCGCCGCCGCGGCCGACCTCACCCGGCTCGCCGGCTGGACGTCGTACGACATCGCCGCGCACGGTCTCGCCCAGCGCTACTTCGTCCAGGCCCTGCGGCTCGCCCAGGCGGCCGGCGACCGGGCCTACGGCTCCTACGTCCTGGTCACCATGAGCCGCCAGGCCGTCTACCTCGGGCACGGCAGGGAGGCGGTCCAGCTCGCGCGGGTCGCCCAGCAGGGGGTCGGCACCGGCGCCCCGCCGGTCGTGCAGGCGCTGCTGCACGCCTCCGAAGCGCGGGCGCACGGCGTCCTGGGCGAGGTCCGGGCGTGCACCGGCGCACTGGTGCGGGCCGAGCGCGCCCTGGAGGCGGCCCGGCCCGGGGACGAGGTGCCGTACTGGGCCGCGTTCTTCGACGAGGCCCAGCTGGCCGACGAGCTCGGCCACTGCCACCGCGACCTCCAGCAGTTCCGTGCAGCCGCCCAGCACGCCGAACGCTCCCTCCAGTTGCGCGCCCCGGCCTACGCCCGTAGCCGCCTGTTCTGCCGGGTCGTCCTCGCCACCGCCCGGCTCGGCCTCGGCGAACTCGACCAGGCCTGCGTGCTGGCAGCGGAAGCCGCCGGGCAGGCCGCCGAGATGCGGTCCGCCCGCGCGATCGAGTACGTCAGGGACTTCGAGCGCCGCCTGGAGCCGTACAAGGACGCGGCCCCGGCCCGGGGCTACCGGGAGAAGGTGGCGGCGCTGGGCTGAGCGGGGTTCGGGCGGGTCATGCCGCCCTCGGCAGGGTCGGGGCCGGGTCCGCGGTGTGCATCGAGCCCGCCGCGCCCAGGTCCGCCAGGATGGCCGACGCGGCGCGGTGGGCGGAGTGCAGGGCGCCCTGGACCGTGCTGGTGTCGCGGTGGTCGCCGCAGACGTACAGGCCGGCCAGCAGGCGGACCGGGCGGCGCAGGTCGTGCGGGGGGCGCATCGCCGGTACGGCCTCCGGGGTGTGATGCACCGCCAGCGTCTCCCAGCGGCGCGTCGAGACGCCGTAGAGCCGGGAGAGGTGGATGCGTACCGCGGTGTCGATCCCGTCCTGCGGCGGGCCCAGCACGGTCGAGGAGATCAGCACCCGGCCGGCGGGCGCCCGGCTCGGGTCCACGTTGCTCAGCACCGCCGTGTGCGCGACCGGCCCGCCGCGGTCCGCGTCCAGCAGCAGCGAGGTGCCCGTCGAGAAGGCCGCCGCCGGCTCGTCCGTGGTGTGGTGGACCACGGTCACCGGGTGGAAGTCCGGCACGCGCAGGCCCGGCAGCAGCTCGGCCGCGGCGCGCGCGTCGGTCGCCAGCAGCACCGCCCGGCAGCGGATCTCCCCGTGCTCGGCGGTGGTCACCGACGTGGTGGACACGGAGGTGACCCGCACCCCGGTGTGCACGGTGCCGGGCGGCAGCGCGCGGGCCAGCAGCTCCGGCAGCGCCTCCGCGCCGCCCTCCGGCACGCACAGCCGGCCGCTCGCGAAGGCGCGCAGCGCGAGGTCGGCGCACCTGCTGGACGTGGTCAGCCCCGGGTCGCACAACAGGGCGGCGAGCAGCGGGCGCAGGAAGCCGTCGACCGTGCGGGCGGGCACCCCGCGGGCCGCGAGGGCCTGCGCGGCGGGCAGTTCGGGGCGGGCCAGGAGGCGTTCCACGGGCGTGCCGGCGATCCTCCCCAGCGCGGCGCCGAGCCGGGCCTGGTCGACCGCGCCGCCCAGCGGGGCCGCGGACCGGCCGGGCGAGACCGCCGTACCCCTGGGGGCGCTCGCAAGGGCGCGCACCACATGGAGTGCGCCCCTTGCGCTCCCTCCGCCCGCCGGAGCGCCCGCGTGCTGCCGGTGGCCGTCGCGGTGCAGCAGGACCCCGGGGGCGAAGCGGCGCAGCACCAGGCCGCCGAGGCCCGGAGTGCGGCGGAGTTCGGGATGGGACGTCGACAGCAGCTGTCCGACGCGGTCGAGCCGGAAGCCGTCGATCTTCTCGGTCGACATGCGTCCGCCCGGGCAGGAGGCGGCCTCCAGGACCGCGGTCGTGACTCCTGCGCTGGTCAGCCGGTGAGCCGCCGAGAGACCGGCGGTGCCGGCTCCCACGATGACGACGTCCACCTGGTTCGCGGGCTCAAGCACGAGGCCCTCCTGTGGTTGCGCTGGCCGGTGGAGACGTCATGCCCCCAACGGGCTCCAGCGATACTCCAGTTCGCGTCGAGGTTAGGCCTGTGCTCGGTCATAATCAGTCGCGCATCGACAGAGCACGGTCGCATGGCGGTCGCATACGGTCACACGCTCAACTCGCGGCGCGAATGGCGTCGTCGATTCCCGGAAACGCGAACCCGAATCCCGAGTCCAACAGCCGCTTCGGCAGCACCCGCTGACTGCCCAGCACGTCCCCGGCCATCTCGCCCAGCACCACCCGCAGCACCGGCGCGGGCACCGCGCACAGCGTCGGCCGGTGCAGCACCCGTCCCATCGCCTCGGTGATCTGGCGGTTCGTCAGCGGCTCGGGCGCGGTCAGGTTGAACGGCCCGGACAGCGCCTCGTTGTCGATCAGATACCGGAGCGCGGCGACCTCGTCGTGCAGCGCGATGTACGACCAGTACTGCCGCCCGTTGCCCAACTGCCCCCCGAGCCCCGCCCTGAACAGCGGGAACAGCCGCCCCCAGGCGCCGCCGCTGCGGGCCACCACCAGACCCGTCCGCGCGAACACCGTCCGCACGCCGGCCTCCTGCGCGGGTGCCGCAGCCGCCTCCCACTCCACGCACAGCGAGGGCAGGAAACCCTCGCCCGCGGGCGCGTCCTCGTCCACGGCCCGGTCCCCGGTGTCGCCGTAGATGCCGATCGCGCTGCCGCTCACGAAGACCCGCGGCGGCTCGGGCAGCGCGGCCACCGCCTCGGCCAGCGCCGCCGTGCCCAGCACCCGGCTGTCCCGGATCCGCCGCTTGTACTCCGCCGTCCAGCGCCGGTCGCCCACCCCGGCCCCGGCCAGATCGACCACCACCTCGCAGCCCGCCAGCCCGGCCGCGTCCACGTACCGCCCCTCCGGGTCCCAGCAGACCTCGTGCGCTCCGTGCGCCGCACGGCGGACCAGGCGCACCACCTCGTGTCCGTCCGCGGTCAGGGACCGCACCAGCGCGCTGCCGATCAGACCGGACGCCCCGGCCACCGCGATTCGTGAAAGTGGCATGAGCCCAGCATGCCGTCCGGCGAGCCGGATCCCCGTAAATCCCGGCGGGTTTCCCGAACGGCCGTCATAGGGTGATCGCCATGCCCGAACAGCCTTCCATTCGCACCGCCGTGGCCGACGACGACGAGGAACTGTCCGCCCTCGACCGGGCCACCTGGTCGACCCTGCACGCGGTGTCCCCCGAACCGCAGCCGCCGTACAGCCCGATCTTCGACGAGCGCCACACCCCGGACGACTTCCTGGTCGCCGAACTCCACGGGCGCCTCGTCGGCTACATCCGCCTCGGCTACCCGACCCGGCTCGCCTCGAACGCGCACGTGCGCCAGATACAGGGCCTGGCCGTCGCCGACGACGCCCGCGGCAAGGGCGTCGGCCGCATGCTGCTCCGGGCCGCGATCGAGGAGGCGCGCAGGCGCGGCGCGCGGCGCCTCACCCTGCGCGTGCTCGGGCACAACACCCCGGCGCGCAGGCTCTACGAGTCCGAGGGCTTCGTGGTGGAGGGCGTGCTGCCGGAGGAGTTCCTGCTCCAGGGCACGTACGTGGACGACATCTTCATGGGCCGTGCCCTGTGACCCGCACGAACTGACGACCGCTATGAACTGACCAGCTCGCCCGTGTCCACCGGCACCGTCGCCGATGCCGCGAGCGACGCGTCGCCCGCCACCTCGTCCGCCGTCAGCACGTACCCCGTCTCGGCGTCCGAGGTGGACCGGGCGAAGACCACGCCGAACACCCGGCCGTCGGTGGTCAGCAGCGGTCCGCCCGAGTTGCCCGGCCGGACCGTCGAACGGATCGAGTAGATCTCCCGGATGACCGTGCGGTCGCCGTAGATGTTCCGGCCGCTCGCCCGCACCCGGTTCGCCACGGTCGCCGCCTGCAGGTTCAGGCTCCCGTCCTGCGGGTAGCCCGCGACCACCGCCGCGTCCCCGCGCACCGCGCTCGTGTCGAAGCGCAGCACCGGCGCGTGCAGCCCCGGCACATACAGCACCGCCACGTCCCGGTCCGGGTCGAAGAGCACCACCCGGGCCGCGTACGACGGGCCGGCCCCGCCCACCCGCACGCTCGGGCGGTCGATGCCCGCCACCACGTGCGCGTTGGTCATCACATGCCCCGCGGAGTAGACGAAGCCGCTGCCCTCCCGGCCCTCGTTCCCGGCCGCGCCCTCGATCTTCACCGTGCTCAGCCGGGCGGCGTCCGTCGCGGCGGGCGTGACGCTGTCGCCGGAGGGCCGGGCCACCCGGGCCGTCGACTCGTTCTCGAACGGGTTGAAGACCTGCGGGAACCCCGCCTCCGTCAGCGCGGACGTGGCCCGCGAGAACCACCCGGGCGTGGTCTCCGGCATCGCCTGCTGCACCGCGCCCAGCAGCGTCGAGTTGCGGATCGCCGTCGTCAGCATCGGCGACGCGGACGCGCCCAGTACGCTCGCCGCCACCCACGCCACGATCAGCACCGCGACCGAGTTGGCGACCGCCCCGCCCAGCCCGTCCGCCACCCGCAGCGGGCCCTGGTCCAGCTCCCCGCGCAGCCGCAGCGCCAGCCGGCCCGCCAGCTCGTGCCCCACCACCGCCGGCACCAGGACCGTCAGCACCGCGAGCACGATCGCCGCCGTCGACCCGCGCGCCACCAGGCCCGTCACCCACGGCAGCACCCACACACCGACCACCGCGCCGCCGACGAACCCGGCCAGTGACACGCAGCCTGCCACCAGCCCGCGCCGGTAGCCGGACACCGCGTAGCCGAGCATCACCAGGACGAGCAACAGGTCGAGCAGGTCCACGGAGCCGCCTTTCTCTCGGGCCCCCTCATACGGGCGGGACGGGCCCGACGATCAGTCGCGCGAGCCTGTATCCATCTGTGTTGAGCATGTATCACCAGAAACGTCCTGAACCCGGATGATGGTTCCGCCAGGTGGCACAGTGCACATCGCGGGCACGGCGGGACAGCCCGACAGTGGGACCATGCCTGTTGCTCGAAGAACCCGTCGCATACCCCGCCCCGTGCTGGTGGTGCTCGGCTGTCTGCCCGCCCTGACCGCCGTCCTCGCGCTGGCCCTGTGCACCCGCGGTGTCGAAGAGGTTGCCGCGGTCGACCTCGACCGCCCCGCCGACACGGTCCGGGCCCCCGCCGCCCCGCCGGTGGCCCACCGCGCCGCCCAGCCGCACATCGTGCCCCGCTCCGTCTGGCTGGACAGCACCACCCGGCAGGTCCAGCCGCCGCCGCGCTACGACGACCGCGTGGTCGCCGTCTTCATCCACCACACCGACTCGCCGAACGTCTACGACTGCGCCGACGTGCCCAGCATCATCCGCCACCTGTACACGGGCCAGACCGGCGCCCGCCAGTGGGACGACATCGGCTACAACTTCCTCGTCGACCGCTGCGGCACCATCTACGAGGGCCGTGCCGGAGGCGTCGAGCGGCCCGTCATCGGCGCCCACACCCAGGGCTTCAACCACCGCACCGCCGGCATCGCCGCCCTCGGCACCTTCACCGAAGGGGAGACCGTGCCGCAGGCCATGACCGACGCGATCGCCGCCCTCGCCGCCTGGAAGCTCGGCCTCGCCGACGTGGACCCGCGCGGCTACGCCCGTCTGCTCTCCAGCAACAGCCTGAGCCGCTTCCCGGCGGGCACCGCCGCCATCCTGCCCGCCGTGGCGGGCCACAACGACGGCTACATGACCACCTGTCCCGGCGCCGCCCTGACCGCCCGCCTCCCGGAGATCAGGGAGACGGCAGCCCGGCTCCAGGGCCGCGCGCCCGCCGCGAAGTCATAGCCGGAGGTCGTTGCCTGGAGGTCGTTTTCCGTGGCGGAATCAGCCCTTGAACCGCTCCCAGAGTCTGGGATAGAGCTCGGCGAGGACCGCCTCTTTCTCGAAGTCGATCGGGGTGCCCTCCGGTTCGGCGGGCCCCGGCGCGATGCCGAGGTCGGGGGCGACGGTGCCGGTCAGCTGCTCGTACGCCTCGTCGGCCGCGTACCCCAGCTCCTCGCCGTCGCCGTCGATCTCCTCGTCGAAGTCGCCGAGCAGGTCGGCGAGCGCGTCCGGTTCGTGCAGGGCGCCCTCGAAGATCTCCCGGCCCTGCCCGATCAGCCAGCACCGGAAGAAGTCGAACGCGTCGTCGCTCGCCCCGTCCAGCAGCACCCAGGCGGCGCCCCACAGGTCCCAGCGGTAGGAGCGGTTGTACCGGGACTCGAAGTGACGGGCGAAGTCCAGGACCGACTCGGGGTCCAGCTGGAGCAGCCGCTCCACGAGCACGTCGGCCTGCTCCTCGGGGTCGCCCTCGGCGGCCTCGCGGGCGCCGTCCACCAGCTCCCAGAACTCCGACTCTTCCATCACGGGTCAAGCATCGGGCCTGAGCGGGTGGGGCGCACGTGGAGTACGGCGAAGTACGGCTTCGTACGGCGGATCGTTATCGACAGATCGTTATCGGTGGTACAGCTCCGCGATCCGGGCCGCATCCGCCGCGAACCGCTCCCGCAGTCCCGCCGGCGCCAGCACCTCGGCCTCCGGCCCCAGCGCGGTGAGCTGCGTGTGCGCCACCTCCTCGGACTCCACGGGCAGGGTCAGCGTCACCCATCCCTCGGCGTCCGGCTCGCCCGCAGCCCTGAGCGCCTCGCGCGCGGCCGGCGGATCGACCGTGTACGGCAGCCTGCGCACGCCCTCGGGGGAGAGCCGTACGACGACCTCGGCGCGCAGGATCGACCGGGCGAACCGCTCGGCCTGCGCCGCCCAGTGGCCGGGCAGGTCGAACTCCGGGTCGCGGGTGAAGCGGTCGGCGAGGGCGTCTGCGGAGGTGAAGCGGTCGATCCGGTAGGTCCGGTAGGTCCGGGAGGAGTCACCTCCGGCCGCCCGCGCGCACAGGTACCAGACGCCCGCCTTGAGCACGAGCCCGTACGGCTCCAACTCCCGCTCGACTTCCGCGTCCCCGCGCCGATATGCGGCGCGCACCCGCCGGTCGTCCCACACCGCCTCCGCGATCACGGGCAGCAGCGCGGGCGTCTCCGGCTCCCGGAACCAGGCCGGAGCGTCCAGATGGAAGCGCTGGGCGGCGCTGTCCGGGGCGTCCCGCAGGGAGGGCAGCAGTGCGGCGGAGACCTTCAGCCGGGCCGCGGAGGCGGCATCCTCCAGCCCCATCTCCCTGAGCGCACCCGGCACCCCGCTCAGGAACAGCGCCTCCGCCTCGCTGCGCGCCAGCCCCGTCAGCCGCGTCCGGTACCCGCCGACCAGCCGGTACCCCCCGGCCCGCCCCCGGTCGGCGTACACCGGCACCCCGGCCTCCGACAGCGCCTGCGCGTCCCGCGTGACGGTCCGCTCCGACACCTCCAGCTCCCGCGCGAGTTCGGCGGCGGTCATGGCGGGGCGGGACTGGAGGAGGAGCACCATCTTGATGAGGCGGGCTGCGCGCATACCGCCATCATGCAGTGAGGCCCCCGCCGGAGCGGGGGCCTCACTGGCCGGCTCTTACAGCCCGTACTTCTCGCGGGCTTCCTTCACCGCCGTGGCCTTGGCCTCGCCGCGCTTGGCGAGCTGGGCCAGGGCCGCCACGACGATCGACTGAGCGTCGACGCCGAAGTGGCGGCGGGCGGCCTCGCGGGTGTCCGAGAGGCCGAAGCCGTCGGCGCCCAGCGAGGAGTAGTCCTGCTCGATCCACTGCGCGATCTGGTCCGGGACCTGGCGCATGTAGTCGGACACCGCGAGGACCGGGCCCTCGGCGCCCTGCAGGGCCTGGCGGACGAACGGCACGCGCTCCTCGCCGCGCAGCAGGGCCGCGTCGGCCTCCATGGCGTCCCGGCGCAGCTCCGACCAGGAGGTCGCGGACCACACGTCGGCGGCCACACCCCACTCCTCGGCCAGCAGCTGCTGCGCCTGAAGGGCCCAGTGGATCGCCGTACCGGAGCCCAGCAGCTGGATGCGCGCGGCGTTGGCCGGGACGGTGACGCCCGCGGACTCCGCCGTGTTGAAGCGGTACAGGCCCTTGACGATGCCCTCGTCGATGCCGAGACCGGCCGGCTTGGCGGGCTGCGGCAGCGGCTCGTTGTAGACCGTCAGGTAGTAGAAGACGTTCGGGTCCTCACCCGGGGCCGCCTCGCCGTACATGCGGCGCAGACCGTCCTTGACGATGACCGCGATCTCGTAGGCGAACGCGGGGTCGTACGTCAGCGCGGCCGGGTTGGTCGCGGCGATGACCGGCGAGTGGCCATCGGCGTGCTGGAGGCCCTCGCCCGTCAGGGTCGTACGGCCCGCGGTCGCGCCGACGAGGAAGCCGCGGCCGAGCTGGTCGCCGAGCTGCCACATCTGGTCGGCGGTGCGCTGCCAGCCGAACATCGAGTAGAAGATGTAGAAGGGGATCATCGCCTCGCCGTGCGTCGCGTACGCGGTCGACGCGGCGATGAAGTCGGCCATCGAACCGGCCTCGGTGATCCCCTCGTTGAGGATCTGGCCGTTCTTGGCCTCCTTGTAGTACATCAGCTGGTCGCGGTCGACCGGCTCGTACGTCTGGCCCTTGGGCGAGTAGATGCCGAGGGAGGGGAAGAGCGACTCCATGCCGAAGGTGCGCGCCTCGTCGGGGACGATCGGCACCCAGCGCTTGCCCGTCTCCTTGTCGCGGACCAGGTCCTTGACCAGGCGGACGAAGGCCATGGTGGTGGCCACGTTCTGGGAGCCGGAGCCCTTGTCGAAGGAGGCGAAGGCCTTGTCGGCGGGGGCGGGCAGCGGGGCCAGCGCGTGCGTACGGCGGGCCGGGGCGGGACCGCCGAGGGCCGCGCGGCGCTCCTGGAGGTAGCGGACCTCGGGGGAGTCGGCGCCCGGGTGGCCGTAGGGGACCACGCCGCCGTCGAACTCGCTGTCCTTGATCGGCAGGCCGAGCAGGTCGCGCATCGTCTTGAACTCGTCCACCGTCAGCTTCTTCATCTGGTGGTTGGCGTTCTTCGACGCGAAGCCCTCGCCCAGGGTGTGGCCCTTGACCGTCTGGGCCAGGATCACGGTCGGCGCGCCCTTGTGCTCGACGGCGGCCTTGTACGCGGCGTAGACCTTGCGGGCCTCGTGGCCGCCGCGCGAGAGGTGGAAGCACTCGAGGATCTTGTCGTCGCTCAGCAGCTTCGCCATCTCGGCGAGGGCCGGGTCCTTGCCGAAGAAGTCGGCGCGGATGTAGGCGGCGTCGCGGGTCTGGTACGTCTGGATCTGCGCGTCCGGCACCTCGCGCAGGCGGCGTACGAGCGCGCCCGTGGTGTCGAGGGCGAACAGCTCGTCCCAGGCCGAGCCCCACAGCGTCTTGATGACGTTCCAGCCGGCGCCGCGGAACTGGGCCTCCAGCTCCTGCACGATCTTGAAGTTTGCGCGGACCGGGCCGTCGAGGCGCTGCAGGTTGCAGTTGATGACGAAGGTGAGGTTGTCCAGCTCCTCACGGGCGGCGAGCGCGAGGGCCGCCGTCGACTCCGGCTCGTCCATCTCGCCGTCGCCGAGGAACGCCCACACGTGCGAGGCGGAGACGTCCTTGATGCCGCGGTTGGTCAGGTAGCGGTTGAAGCGCGCCTGGTAGATCGCGGAGAGCGGGCCGAGGCCCATCGACACCGTCGGGAACTCCCACAGCCAGGGCAGGCGGCGCGGGTGCGGGTAGGAGGGCAGGCCGTTGCCGCCGGCCTCCTGGCGGAAGTTGTCGAGGTGCGCCTCGTTCAGGCGGCCGTCGAGGAAGGCGCGGGCGTAGATGCCCGGGGAGGCGTGGCCCTGGATGTACAGCTGGTCGCCGGAGCCGGCGGCATCCTGGGATTCCTTGCCCTTGAAGAAGTGGTTGAAGCCGGTCTCGTACAGCCAGGCGGCGGAGGCGAAGGTGGCGATGTGGCCGCCGACGCCGTACTTGCTGCCCCGGGTCACCATCGCGGCGGCGTTCCACCGGTTCCACGCGGTGATGCGGGCCTCCATCTCCGGGTCACCGGGCAGGCCCGGCTCGGCGGAGGTGGGGATGGTGTTGACGTAGTCCGTCTCCAGAAGCTTCGGCAGCGCGATGCCGCCCGCCTCGGCACGCTCCAGCGTGCGGCGCATCAGGTACGCGGCACGGTGCGGCCCGGCCTGCCTGGCCACGGCGTCCAGGGAGGCCTGCCATTCGGCGGTCTCCTCCGGGTCGCGGTCCGGGAGCTGGTCGAGCGCGCTCGGCTGGATGGCGTTGGGGTCGGTCATGTCGCCGCCTTCCTCAGTCGAAGGGGGTTCCCTATGAGGGTTTCGGGGTGCCCTTGGTCTTTGGCAGGACAGGGCAGCGGACTTCGGTGGAAGTCCGTCGGCGACTGTAACCCCCTGATCGATGATCGATCAAAGGGTTGAGGGGGAAAACCTCTTGATTTGGAGAAAGTGGGCACCGAGTGCCTTCGATATGGGCACCCGGTGCCGTGTTTTGGGGAGGTTTTCGCAGGTGAGCATGGGGATGCTCGACTGAATCAAGCCCGCGGGGCACAGCCCAGGACGTGTGCCTTCACCAGCTCGGCGATACGGGGATCCCGCCGCTTGAACGCCTGCACCAGCTCCTCGTGCTCCTCCGCGTACGACTGCTGCACCGTGCCCAGCCAGCGGATGGACAGCGCCGTGAAGACCTCGATGCCGAGGCCCTCCCAGGTGTGCAGCAGCACCGAGTTGTGCGCGGCGCGCACGAGCTCGCGGTGGAAGCCGACGGTGTGGCGGACCTGGGCCGTGCCGTCGGCCTTGCGGTCGGCCTCGTACAGGGCGAGGACGTGCGGTTCCAGGGCCGAGCAGTCCTCCGCGAGGCGGTCGGCCGCCAGCTCCGCCGCGATGGCCTCCAGGCCGGCTCGGACGGGGTAGCTCTCCTCCAGGTCGGCCGCGGTCAGATTGCGGACGCGGACGCCCTTGTTTGGGGCGGACTCGATCAGGCGGAGGGACTCCAGCTCGCGCAGTGCCTCGCGCACCGGCGTCTGGCTGACCTCCAGCTCGGTGGCGATCCGCCGCTCCACGATGCGCTCGCCCGGCTGCCAGCGCCCGCTGACGATCCCTTCCACGATGTGCTCGCGGATCTGTTCGCGCAGCGAGTGGACGACGGGCGCGGTCATGAGGGCTCCTTAGGGAGGGCTTTGACGTTTAGACAATAAGGCCGGTTCGCTCCGCGGGTAGGGCCGACGGGGGTGCTTCTCTGCAGGTGAGACGAGACTTACACGCAACGTATGCCGGGAAACACGAACGCCCCGCCCGGAGAAGCTCCGGACGGGGCGCCGTACAGGCACAGGGTGCCAGGCGGGTTACAGGCCCAGCTCGACCTCGAACTCGCCCGCCTCCAGGATCGCCTTGACCGCCGTCAGGTAACGGGCCGCGTCGGCGCCGTCGACCAGGCGGTGGTCGTAGGAGAGGGTCAGGTAGGTCATGTCGCGGACGCCGATGACCGTGCCCTCCTCGGTCTCGATGACGGCCGGACGCTTGACCGTGGCACCGATACCGAGGATCGCGACCTGGCCCGGCGGCACGATGATCGTGTCGAACAGCGCGCCACGCGAACCGGTGTTGGAGATGGTGAAGGTCGCGCCGGACAGCTCGTCCGGGGTGATCTTGTTGGCGCGGACCTTGCCGGCCAGCTCCGCCGTGGCCTTGGCGATGCCCGCGATGTTGAGGTCGCCGGCGTGCTTGATGACCGGGGTCATCAGGCCCTTCTCGGAGTCCACCGCGATCCCGATGTTCTCGGAGTCGAAGTAGGTGATGGTCCCCTCGGCCTCGTTGATCTTGGCGTTGATGACCGGGTGGGCCTTCAGCGCCTGCGCGGCGGCCTTGACGAAGAACGGCATCGGGGAGAGCTTGACGCCCTCGCGCGCGGCGAAGGAGTCCTTGGCCTGGGCGCGCAGGCGCATCAGACGGGTGACGTCGACCTCGACGACCGACGACAGCTGCGCCTGCTCGTGCAGCGCCTTGACCATGTTGTCGCCGATGACCTTGCGGATGCGAGGCATCTTGACGGTCTGGCCGCGCAGCGGGGAGACCTCCAGCGCCGGGGCCTTCTTGGCGGCGGCGGCAGCCGGAGCGGCAGCGGCGGGAGCCGGAGCAGCGGCGGCGGCCTTCGCGGCCTCGGCGGCGGCGATGACGTCCTGCTTGCGGATACGGCCGCCGACGCCGGTGCCCGTGACGGTGGCCAGGTCGACGCCGTTCTCGGCGGCGAGCTTGCGCACCAGCGGGGTGACGTACGCGCCCTCGTCGGTCGCCTGGGCGGCGGCCGGAACGGCGGCGGGGGCCGGGGTGACCGGAGCCGGGGCGGCCGGAGCCGGAGCGGCCGGGGCCACCGGAGCCGGGGCAGCGGCGACGGGCGCCGGAGCCGGAGCCGGAGCGGCGGGGGCCGGGGCAGCCGGAGCCGGGGCCGGAGCGGCCGGGGCGGCGGCAGGAGCCGGAGCGGCCGGGGCCGGGGCGGCGGCCGGAGCGGCACCCGGGGCGCCGATGACGGCGAGCTTGGCGCCGACCTCGGCGGTCTCGTCCTCGCCGACCACGATCTCCAGGAGCACGCCGGAGGCGGGCGCCGGGATCTCGGTGTCGACCTTGTCCGTGGAGACCTCGAGCAGCGGCTCGTCGGCCTCGACGGTCTCGCCGACCGCCTTCAGCCAGCGGGTGACGGTGCCCTCGGTGACGGACTCACCGAGCGCGGGCAGGACCACGTCGGTGCCGACAGCGGCACCGGCCGGGGCCGCGGCGGGGGCGGCAGCGGGGGCCGGAGCCGCGGGGGCCTCGGCGACCGGGGCCGGGGCGGGCTCGGCGGCCGGAGCCGGGGCCGGAGCCTCGGCAGCGGCGGGGGCCGGGGCGGCAGCGGGTGCACCCGTGCCGTCGTCGATCACGGCCAGCTCGGCGCCGACCTCGACGGTCTCGTCCTCGGCGACCTTGATGGAGGACAGGACACCGGAGACGGGCGAGGGGATCTCGGTGTCGACCTTGTCGGTCGACACCTCCAGCAGCGGCTCGTCGGCCTCGACGCGCTCGCCCTCGGCCTTCAGCCAGCGGGTGACAGTGCCCTCGGTGACGCTCTCACCGAGCGCCGGAAGGGTTACGGAAACCGCCATGGTTTCGGTTGCTCCTAACGAATTACGGAAGTCTGTGTCGTCGCGCCCGTTGACCGAAGGCTCAGTCGTGGGAGTGCAGCGGCTTGCCGGCGAGCGCCAGGTGGGCCTCGCCGAGCGCCTCGTTCTGCGTCGGGTGGGCGTGGATGAGCTGAGCGACCTCGGCCGGCAGCGCCTCCCAGTTGTAGATCAGCTGGGCCTCGCCGACCTGCTCACCCATGCGGTCGCCGACCATGTGGACGCCGACGACGGCACCGTCCTTGACCTGGACGAGCTTGATCTCGCCCGCGGTCTTGAGGATCTTGCTCTTTCCGTTGCCCGCCAGGTTGTACTTCAGAGCGACGACCTTGTCCGCGCCGTAGATCTCCTTGGCCTTGGCCTCGGTGATACCGACGGAGGCGACTTCCGGGTGGCAGTACGTCACCCGCGGGACACCGTCGTAGTCGATCGGAACGACCTTCAGACCGGCCAGACGCTCCGCCACCAGGATGCCCTCGGCGAAGCCGACGTGCGCGAGCTGGAGCGTCGGGACGAGGTCACCGACGGCGGAGATGGTCGGGACGTTGGTCCGCATGTACTCGTCGACGAGGACGTAGCCGCGGTCCATCGCGACCCCGGCCTCCTCGTAGCCCAGGCCCTGGGAGACCGGCCCGCGGCCGACGGCGACGAGGAGGACCTCCGCCTCGAACTCCTTGCCGTCCGCCAGGGTGACCTTCACGCCGTCCTGGGTGTACTCGGCCTTCTGGAAGAAGGTGCCGAGGTTGAACTTGATCCCGCGCTTGCGGAACGCGCGCTCAAGAAGCTTCGAGCTGTTCTCGTCCTCGACCGGGACGAGGTGCTTCAGACCCTCGATGACCGTGACGTCGGAACCGAAGGACTTCCACGCCGAGGCGAACTCGACGCCGATGACACCGCCGCCGAGGATGATCGCGGACTTCGGCACGCGGTCCAGGACGAGGGCGTGGTCGGAGGAGATGATGCGGTTGCCGTCGATCTCCAGGCCGGGCAGCGACTTCGGCACGGAGCCGGTCGCCAGCAGCACGTGGCGGCCCTGGACGCGCTGGCCGTTCACGTCCACGGAGGTGGGGGAGGACAGGCGGCCCTCACCCTCGATGTACGTCACCTTCCGGGACGCGATGAGGCCCTGCAGACCCTTGTAGAGGCCCGAGATCACGTCGTCCTTGTACTTGTGGACGGCCGGGACGTCGATGCCCTCGAAGGTCGCCTTGACACCGAACTGCTCGCTCTCGCGGGCCTGGTCGGCGATCTCGCCCGCGTGCAGCAGGGCCTTGGTGGGGATGCAACCCCGGTGCAGGCAGGTGCCGCCGACCTTGTCCTTCTCGATCAGGGCGACGTCCAGGCCCAGCTGCGCCCCGCGCAGGGCCGCGGCGTAACCACCGCTACCACCGCCGAGGATCACTAGGTCGAAAACGGTGCTGGCGTCGTTCGCCACGTCACGTCCTCCATGCATGTGCGCCGTGAGCCGGTCTCCGATGACCGGCAGGCGGCTGGTGTCCGGCCGCTTGATGCTTCGGCCCTTCGGTGGGGGCCCTGTCCTGCCGGGCTCCATCTTTGCACTTGTTCGAGGCGGACGAGACGCGGGGCCAGGGTGTGACACATCGCACTGGTGGAGGGCAACAGGACAAAACGGCTCCGGAGCGAAGAACACCCCGGAGCCGTTACGGCAAAGGAATCAACCTCAGCCGAGGTCACCGGCCGCGGTGAGTTCCGCGAGCCGCACCAGCGTCCGCACGGCCGACCCGGTGCCCCCCTTCGGCGTGTACCCGAAGACGCCGCCCTCGTTGAACGCGGGGCCCGCGATGTCGAGGTGCGCCCAGGTGATGCCCTCGCCGATGAACTCGCGCAGGAAGAGGCCGGCGACCAGGCCGCCGCCCATCCGCTCGCCCATGTTGGCGATGTCGGCGACCGTGGAGTCCATGCCCTTGCGCAGGTGCTCCGGCAGCGGCATCGGCCAGGCCGGCTCGCCGACCTCCTCCGCCGCCTCGTACACCGCGGTGCGGAAGGCGTCGTCGTTGGCCATGACACCGAACGTCCGGCTGCCCAGCGCCAGCATCATCGCGCCGGTCAGCGTGGCGACGTCCACGATCGCGTCCGGCTTCTCCAGCGAGGCCGCCCACAGCGCGTCGGCCAGGACCAGCCGGCCCTCGGCGTCGGTGTTGAGTACCTCGACGGTCTTGCCGCTGTACATGCGCAGCACGTCACCGGGACGGGTGGCGCTGCCGGAGGGCATGTTCTCGGCCAGCGCCAGCCAGCCGGTGACGTTGACCTCCAGGCCGAGCCGCGCGGCGGCGACGACCGCGGCGAACACGGCGGCGGCGCCGCTCATGTCGCACTTCATCGTCTCGTTGTGCCCGGCGGGCTTCAGGGAGATGCCGCCCGAGTCGTAGGTGATGCCCTTGCCGACGAAGGCCAGGTGCTTCTCCGCCGCCGGGTGCGTGTACGACAGCTTGACCAGGCGCGGGCCCGCGGCCGAGCCGCCGCCGACGCCGAGGATGCCGCCGTAGCCGCCCTTGGTCAGGGCCTTCTCGTCGAGCACCTGCACCTTGATGCCGTGCTCCTTGCCCGCGGTCTGGGCAGCGGCGGCGAACGTCTCCGGGTTGAGGTCGTTCGGCGGCATGTTGATCAGGTCGCGGGCGCGGTTCAGCTCCTCGCCGACCGCGAGGGCGCGGGCGACGGCCGCCTTGTGGGCGGCGTCCCGCGGCTTGCCGCCGAGCAGCGCGGCCTCGGCGAGCGGCGCCTTGCCGTTCTTGGCCTTGCCGTCCTTGCCGTTCTCCTTGTAGGCGTCGAAGGAGTACGCGCCGAGCAGCACGCCTTCGCTGATCGCGCCGATGGCGCCGGGCCCCTCGACGGGCAGGGCGAACGCGGCCTTCTTGGCGCCGGCGAGGGCACGGGCGGCCACACCGGCGGCCTTGCGCAGCGCCTCGGCGTCGTACTCGGCGTCCTTCTCGGGCTCCGCGCCCAGGCCCACCGCCAGCACGAGCGGCGCCTTGAAGCCGGCCGGGGCGGGCAGCTTCGTCAGCTCGCCCTCGGCACCCGAGGCGCCGAGGGTCTCCAGGACGCCGGCCAGCTTGCCGTCGTACGCGTTGTCCACGGCTTCGGCGCCCGGGGCGACGACGGGACCCTTGGCGCCCTTGACGACGCCGATGACGATCGCGTCGGCCCGGAGGCCGGGCGCCGCGGCGGTGCTGAGAGTCAGAGCAGTCACGGTGGTGAATTCTCGCTTCCGATGTGAAGTTGCTGTGGCCGATGGGGGGTGGGTCGACCGGGCCCGAGAGCCGACCCTAGGTCCAGGCCTGGAGGGATGTGGCACCGGGGCCTTCACCCTGTCGGCGAACACCCGTGACGAGACTACGCGCGTGCGCGCGTTCGCTCATTCCTTCGGGCGTTCACTTGTGCGTGGCGTCGTCGCAACTTCCGCCCCCGGCGCACGGGCGCCCTGAGCCACACTCATCGCGTTCCGGTGGGCCGTTCGCCCGCCGTTTCGCATGATTTCCACGGTCTCGCGCGGGTTCAACCCCGGGGACCCGCTGGGGGGAGGAACCCGTCATGGCACACCACGAGCGCCGCTGGAGAACGACGGCCGTCACCGCGACGGCGGCCGGCCTGATCACCCTGGGGCTCGCCGCGCCCGGGGCGGGGGCGGCGGCCGAGCCGCGCATCGACCTGAGGGTGCTGGTGGTCGACGACGGCGGCAGCCAGGTCGCCGCGATCACGGCACAGCTGAGGAGCGAGGGCGTCCCGTACACCACCGTCGACCTGGGCGACGGCGGCCGGCCCGCCCTCACCGACGCCTTCCTGAGCGACACCGTGGGCGGCCGGCCCCGCGCGAAGTTCCAGGGCGTGGTCCTGCCGGACGAGGCCCCGTTCGGCGCGGGCTCCGCCGAGCAGACCGCCCTGGAGTCGTACGAGCGGACGTACGGCATCCCGCAGCTCGACGCCTACACCTGGGCCCACCCCGAGGTCGGCCTCGACTACACCGACGCGGGCGGCTACGCGGGCGGCCTCGACGGGCGGACGGCGACCGTCACCGCCGCGGGCCAGGCAGGGCCCTTCGGGTATCTCGCCGGCGCCTTCTCCTTCGAGGACAACTCGCCCTCGGTGCAGGAGAGTTACGGCTATGTCGCCCGGCCCCGCGCCGGCTTCACCAGCTATGTGGACACCCCGGTGCCCGGCGGCACCGGCACCGGCAGCCTGCTCGGCGAGTACGCCCACGACGGGCGCCGCGAGCTGGTGGTGACCTTCGCCTACAACCAGTACCAGCAGCAGTTCCGGGTGCTGGCCCGCGGCATGGTCGAGTGGCTGACCCAGGGCGTGCACCTGGGCCAGGCCCGCAACTACTTCGCGGTGCACGTGGACGACGTCTTCGCGCCCGACGCCCGCTGGGACACCGTGCGCAAGTGCACGCCCGGCGACCTCGACTGCTCCGCCGGCGGCACCGACACGACCACCGAGATCCGGATGACCGCGGCCGACGCCCGGTACGCGGCCTCCTGGGAACGCAGCCACGGCTTCACCCTGGACCTGCTCTTCAACGCGGGCGCCGGGGAGGAGTGGAAGAGCGAGCACGGCGGCACCGACGCCCTGACCGACCAGCTGCTCGCCGACCGGGCCGCGTACCGCTGGATGAACCACACGTACACGCACGAGTTCCTCGGCTGCGTGCAGGAGACCTCGACCGTCCCGTGGAGCTGCGCGAAGAACGCGGACGGCTCGACGCGCTGGGTGAGCCGCTCCGACATCTCGGCCGAGGTCTACGACAACTACGCCTGGGCCCTCCGGCACGGCCTCTCCGTGGACCGCAGCGAACTCGTCACCGGCGAGCACTCGGGCCTGAAGACCCTGCCCCAGCAGCCCGACGACAACCCGAACCTCGCGCCCGCCCTGGCCGCCAACGGCGTGAAGTGGACCGGCTCGGACAACTCCCGCGAACCCGAGCAGCGGGCCGTGGGCAGCGGCACGCTCACCGTGCCGCGCTATCCGATGAACGTGTACTACAACGCCGGTACCAGGGCCGAGATGGCCGACGAGTACAACTGGGTCTACACGTCCAGGGCGGACGGCGGCAGCGGGGTGTGCGAGAACAACCCGACCTCCACCTGCCTGGACCGTCCGCTGGACACCGCCACCGGCTACACCGACCACATCGTGCCCGCCGAGGCGCACACCGACCTCGGGCACGTGCTGAGCAACGACCCGCGCCCGCACTACGCCCACCAGTCCAACCTGGCCGAGGACCGCATCCTCTACCCGGTCCTGGACCGCGTCCTCGCCGACTACCAGGCGCTGTTCGCCGCCGACACCCCGATCGTGAACCTGCGGGAGAGCGCGATCGGCACCGAGCTGAGCAACCGGGCCAAGTGGCAGACCGCGCTGGCGAACGGCAAGGTCACCGCCTACCGGATCGGCGACACGGTGACGGTCACCGCACCCGCCGGCACCCAGATCCCGGTGACGGCACCGGAGGGCACCGAGCAGCAACTGCTGCTGGGTGCGACGACGTTCGGCACGGCGTACGCCGGCGAGCGCTCGGCGTGGGCGGCACCAGGCCTCCTCCAGTCCGCGCTCACCCTGCAACTGCCGTAGGCCAGGGGGAAGCAGCACAGGGGGGATTGCGCCCGATGCGCAACGGCCGTCACATCACCATGCTCACCGAAGGCACCTACCCGCACATCCACGGCGGGGTCAGCACCTGGTGCGACCAACTCGTCAAGGGCATGCCGGAAGTCCGCTTCCATGTCGTCTCGCTCACCGGCAGCGGCCGGGAACCCGTGAGCTGGGAGCTGCCGCCGAACGTCTACCGGCACACCAACGTGCCCACCTGGGGCCCCCGCCCCGGCCGGGCCCGCGCCCCGTACGGCAGGGACCGGCGCCGCTTCACCGACGCCTACGAGCGCTTCCTCATGTCCTTCCTCGCCCCGGCCGCGGGCTGCGACTTCGGCGAGGCGCTGTACGAGCTGGCCGAACTCGCCCGCGCGGGGCGCCTCGCGGCGGCCCTGCGCAGCGAGTCCGCGCTGCGTTCGCTGCAATGGATCTGGACGATGCCGCATCTGCCGACGGCGGCGGCCCGGCCCACCGTGCACGACGCCCTGACCGCGACCGACCTGCTGGAACACGCCCTGCGCCCGCTGGGGGTGCGGATCCCCGAGGACTCGGTGGCGCACGCCGTCAGCAGCGGGCTGGCGACCCTGCCAGCGCTCTCCGCCCGCCACTTCGAAGGAGTACCGTTCCTGCTCACCGAGCACGGGATCTATCTGCGCGAGCGCTACCTCGGTTACGGCCGCGACCAGCAGCGCTGGCCCGTGAAGGCGTTCATGCTCGGCTTCTACCGTGAACTGAATTCACACGGCTACCGCGCGGCCGATCTGATCACACCGTGCAACCAGTACAACCGCCGCTGGGAGGAGCGTGGCGGCGCCGACGCCGACCGGATCCGCACGGTCTACAACGGCGTCGACCCGTACGCCTTCCCGCACGCCGGACCCGAACCCGACACCCCCACCCTCACCTGGTGCGGCCGGGTCGACCCCATCAAGGACCTGGAGACCCTGCTGCGCGCCTACGCCCTGGTCCGCGCCGAACTCCCCGAGACCCGGCTGCGCCTGTTCGGCCCGGTCCCGCCCGGCGGCGAGGCCTACCACACCCGCCTGGAGAAGCTCGCCGCCGAACTCGGCGTCACCGACGGCCTCTGCTTCGAGGGCCGCATCAGCGAGGTCTGGCGCGCCTACGCGGCCGGGCACATCGTGATGCTGTCCTCCGTCTCGGAGGGCTTCCCGTTCTCCATCATCGAGGCCATGTCCTGCGGCCGTACGACGGTCTCGACGGACGTCGGCGGGGTGCGCGAGGCCGTCGGCGACACCGGCCTCGTCGTCCCGCCCCGCGAGCCCGAGAAGATGGCCGCCGCCGCGCTCACCCTGCTGCGCGACGACGAACGGCGGCTGCGGCTGGGGGAGTCGGCCCGGCAGCGGGTGATCGACCGGTTCACCCTGCGCCGCTCGGTGGACAACTTCCGCACCATCTACCAGGAACTCGCCGGGCTCTCCGAGCGGTACGAGCCCGGCGTCGAGACGGTCGCCGACTGGACCGCGGAACTGCACGACCCCTGGTACGCGGCCGTCGCCACGGAGGGGACCGCCTGGTGAGCGAAGCAGTCCGCACGCTGCCCGCGGTCCCCCGCCGGCGCAGCGGACCCGGCTGGGCCCAGTCCGACCCGATCGGTGAACTCGCCCGGGAACTGGAGGAGTTCGTCTCGGCCGCCGTCCATCCCGACGAGATCGCGGCCCTGCTGGAGTCCGACGGCCTGTCCGACGAGCAGATCCGCGAACGCTACGGCGTGGCCAACTCCTTCGCGCTCGCCGAGGAGTTGTACGCGCGCACCCCGCGCCGCCACCCCGAGCCGAAGGACCCGCCCCCGAACCCCTGGCGGATCGGTCTGCCCGGCTGCCTGCTGCGCGGGCTGGTCTTCGCCCTGCCCGGCTTCGCCTACGTCCTCGGCGCCCCGCTGCTCGCCGGCCCGCACGACGTCTCCGGTCTCCCGCCCGGCACCCGCACCCTGCTGGCCGGTGCCCTGTGCGGCTGGGCCTGGAACCAGGGGCTCGCCCACCGCGCCCACTCCTGGCTGAGCCTGGGCGACCGCCCGGCCGCCCGCCGCTGCCTGCTGTTCGGCACCCCGGCGGGCATGCTCCTCGGCACGCTGGTCGCCTTCGCCGTGGCGGGCACCGGGCACCCGGCGGCCGTCGCGTTCGCCGCCGGGCAGTCCTGCTACCTGGGCGCGTCCGGGACCTTGCTGGTCATGGGCCGGGAGCGGGCCCTGCTGGCGGCTCTGCTCCCGATGACACTGGGCGCGCTGTCGGCCCTGACCCACCCGATCCCGATGCCCGCGCGCCTGCTCCTCCTCCTGACCTCGCTCGCCGCAGTGGCTGTGCTCGGTTTCCTCGAGGTGGCTCGGGACGGCAGCGCCCTGAAAGGGAATGGCCTGAAGGGGAATGGCCTACGCCTCCTCGCCTCCCTGCCCTACGCCATGTTCGGCCTCGCCAGCGGCACGCTGGTCGTCTACGCGTCCCTGGGCGACATCCTGGCCGGAGCCGAGCGCAGCGGTGTCGCCGCCCCCGCGACCGTGTCGCTCACGCTCAGCATGGGCCCCGCCGAATGGCTGCTGTACCGCTTCCGCGGCGGCGGTCTGGCCGCCCTGCGGGCCAGCGGCAGCGCGCGGGCCTTCCGGCGGGCCACGGCCGCCACCCTGGCCCGCTGCCTCTCCGGCTACCTGGCCGTCCTGCTCGCTCTCACCCTCGCCACCATCGCCCTGTGGCCGCACACCCCCGCCCTCTCCGGCGTACACCTGGCGGGGCTGCTCGCGCTCGGTGTGGTGCTGTGGACGGGGCTGGTGCTCCAGTCCTTCGGCGCGGTCCTCGGTGCGAGCGCCGTGTGCTGCGCGGCGGCCCTCGCCCAGACCCTCGCGCTGCTCACCCACGCGGCCGGTCCGCACCTGGTCGCCCTCGCCGTGTACGGCGCCGCGGCGCTCGCCCAGGCCGCCCTCGTCTGGGGCCTGTTGGGAAGGGTGACCGCGCACCGATGAGCACCCTGCTGGTCCCGTACTACGAGCACCCGTCGGTCCGCCCCGCCGAATGGGCGGCGATCCGTGACGCCGCGCCCCACCTGTACGGCGTCGTCCTCAACCCGGCCAGCGGCCCCGGCGACCGCCCCGACCCGGCCTTCGCCGAGACGGCCGACCAGCTGCGGACGGCGGGCGTGACGCTGTTCGGCTACGTCGACACCGGCTACGGCCACCGGCCGTACGGCGATGTCGTACGCGACCTGGCCCGGCACCGCGCCTGGTACGGCACCCAGGGCTGTTTCTACGACCAAGTGGCCTCGGGCGCCGGCAAGTTCCCGCACTACGAGCGGCTGTCCCTGGTGGCCCGGGCCCTGGGCTGTGCCACCCTCGCCCTCAACCACGGCACCCCGCCGCACCCGGCGTACGCGGCGCTCGCCGAGCTCCTGGTCACCTTCGAGGGCCCGTGGACGACGTACCGCCGGCTGCCCGCGCAGCCCCGGAACTACCCGGGCACCCGGCTGTGCCACCTGGTGTACGGCGTTCCGCCCGGCGCCGATGTGGCCGGGCCGGCCCGTGCCTGGGGCGCCGCCGTGCACTGCGCGGTGCCCGGCGCGGGCGCCCACCCCTGGGGCACGCTGCCCTACGGAGTGGCCCCGGCCCGCTGAAACGCGCCCTCGACCGAGGTGCCGGCCAGCCGGTCGGCGAGGGAGCGGCGGCCGGGCAGCAGGACCGACAGCGCGTTGCCGAGGAACAGCAGCACCGCCGCCGCCCACACCAGCGCAGAGAGCGCGAACTGGCCCTCGATCAGCAGCACGCAGGCCAGGGCGTACACAGCGACGTCGGCGACGGTGGTGACGGCGGCCCGGCGCGCGGCGCGGCGGGACACGCGCGGGCTGACCCGCAGACCGAGCAGGCCCTTGCCGAGGGTGCGGCCGAGCAGACCGAGACAGGCCCACTGGTAGAGGAACGTGACGACGACCAGCGCCGCGAAGGCCTCCTCCACGTCCAGCACCGCCTTGTCCCACAGCGACAGACCGAGCGTCTGCGAGGCGTCCACGACGTCGCCGCGCGAGGTCAGCAGGTCGAAGCCGCCCCGCGTGGCCAGCTCCGGCACGTCGGTGACCAGGGCGGTGATCCGGTGGAAGGTGAGGACGGCGATCAGCGAGGCCGCCGCCACCACCAGCCCGAAGTCGATGAACCAGGCCACGGCACGGCGCAGCTTCAGCACGAAAAATCCCCCGATCACACCCGTCTTGTCCGTGTACGGGCGAAGATCCTAACGGCCGAAGGAGAGCACCACCAGCGCGGTCGTCGCGGCCGTCTCCGCGAGGGCGCCGAAGACATCGCCGGTGACCCCGCCGAAGCGGCGCGTGCAGTGCCCGAGGAGGAGTTCGGCCACGAAGACCGCGCCGATCACGGCGAACGCGGCGCGCGCGCTCTCGTACCCGCCGAGGCAGGCGCCCGCCGCCCCCGCCGCCGCGACCACCCCGGCCGCCACGGCCACCGCCGCGCCCCGGGGCACCACCCCGGCGACCGCCGCGCCCAGCCCCTCCGGGCGGGCGGGCGGCACTCCGGTGCGGGCGGCCAGGGTCAGCGCGAGCCGGGCGGCGCCCGCCGAGACGACGGCGGCCAGCGCGCCCTCGGCCCACGAGCCGTCGTACGCCCGCGCCAGCGCGGCCACCTGGGCCAGCAGCACGAAGACGAGGGTGATCACGCCGAAGGGGCCGATGTCCGACTGCTTCATGATCCGCAGCGCGTCCTCGGCGGGCTTGCCGCTGCCCAGCCCGTCGGCGGTGTCGGCGAGCCCGTCCAGGTGCAGGCCCCGGGTGAGCGCGGCCGGTACGGCGGCGGAGGCGACGGCGGCGAGCAGCGGGCCGGCGCCCAGGTAGAGCAGCAGCAGCCCGAGCCCGGCCGCACAGCCGCCCACGACCAGCCCGGCCACCGGCGCGGCCAGCATGCCCCCGCGTGCGGCCCCCCGGTCCCAGCGGTACACCGGGACGGGCAGCACGGTGAGCGTGCCGAAGGCGAAGCGCAGGCCGTCGAAGCGCGAGGTCGAACGCGAGGTCGAAGGGGTCTCGGTCACCGGCGCAGGGTACCCGGGGGCCGCAGGGCCCCTCCCCAAGGGCCGGGATACAGTGCGCATATGGGGCATTGGTTGCAGCGGAACATCATCGAGCCGGGCAAGCTCCCGCTGCTGCTCGCCCTCACCGCGTTCGTGCTCACCTTCGCGGTCACCCGGGTCATCACCCGGCTGATCCGGGCCGGCAAGGGGCCGTTCGGCAACGTCAAGGCGGGCGGGCTGCACATCCACCATGTCGTCCCCGGGGTCCTGCTCACCGTCATCGGCGGCTTCGGGGCCGTCGCCGCCGGCCGGCAGGGCGTGGGCGGGGCCGTCTCGGCCGTCCTCTTCGGCATGGGCGCGGGCCTCGTCCTGGACGAGTTCGCGCTGATCCTGCACCTGCACGACGTCTACTGGACCGAGGAGGGCCGCAAGAGCGTCGAAGTGGTCGTGCTCACCGCGGCCCTGGTCGGGCTGCTGCTCGCCGGGTTCTCCCCGTTCGGCGTCAACGACCTGTCGCAGGAGGAACTCCAGAGCCGGGGCACGGTCATCAGCAACATCGCCGTGAACTTCCTCTTCTCGGTCATCGCGCTGAGCAAGGGCAAGGCCCGCCTCGCCGTCTTCGGGGTGGTCGTGCCCCTCGTCGCCCTCGTCGGCGCCGTCCGGCTGGCCCGCCCCGGCTCCCCGTGGGCCCGCCGCTTCTACGACAACCGCCCGCGCGCCCGCGCCAAGGCGGCCCTGCGCGCCTACCGCCACGACCGCCGCTGGGCCCGGCCGCGGCGCGCCCTTCAGGACTGGATCGGCGGCAAACCCGACCCGCGCCCGGTGCGTCTGCCCCACCGCCGGTGACCGGACCGCAGCCGGTGCCGGAACCGGTGCGGGTGGCGGTGCCGCACCACCGCCGCCAGGCACAGCGCGCCCACGGCGGTCAGCGCGGCCAGGTGCTCCTTGCCCGCCAGGTTCTCCTTGACCAGCACCTCGACCACTATCGACAGGGTCACCGCACCCGCCGTGACATAGGCGCCGTACCGCCAGGCCAGGAACACCGCGAGCCCCACCACGGCCGCCGACGGGCCGGTGTCCACCACCTGCGCGTCCGTGGCGGGCAGCCCGAACGGCGCGTGCGGGCCGAGGGCGATGCCCACGCGCGCGTACAGCGTCCCGGCGAGCGTGGCGACGTACGCGATGACCAGCGTCCGCCACCAGCCCAGGCACAGCTCGGCGATCCCGAACACGACCAGGACCTGCGCCAGCGCGCCCCACACCGGCAGGTCCAGCGCCGGCACGAACAGCGACAGGGGAGTGCGCAGCAGGGCCAGCACCAGCGGGTCCGCGGCCCGTACGGCGCCCAGGTCCTGCACGGGCCGGTAGCCCCACGGCTGGTTCTGCACGACCTGCAGCAGCGCCGTCAGGCACACCGCCCCGACGGTCATCGGCAGCGCCTGCGGACCCCGCTTCGCCAGGGGCTCGCGCGCCGTGACGTACCACAGCTCCCACTCGGCCCTGGCCCACCGGGCGAGCGTCTTCATCGGGAGTTCCTCATCGGTGCGTGTCCAGGTGCCTTCGGTGCAGCCACTTCGGCAGGCCCGGCGCCTCCAGGAAGCCTTCCGCGCGGGCCGAGGCGAGGCCAATGCGCGGCAGGTCCGCGCTCTTCTCGAAGAGCAGGAACCGCGGTTCCCAGATCGGCCGGTACTTGGCATTGGCACGGTACAGCGACTCGATCTGCCACCACCGCGAGAAGAAGCTGAGCAGCGACCGCCACAGCCTGAGCACCGGACCGGCACCGAGGCGCGCGCCACGTTCGAAGACCGACCTGAACATCGCGAAGTTGAGCGAGACCTGCGTGATCCCGAGCTCCGGTGCCCGGCGCAGCAGCTCGATGACCATGAACTCCATCAGCCCGTTGTCGGAGTCCCGGTCGCGCCGCATGAGGTCGAGCGAGAGCCCGTGCGGCCCCCACGGCACGAAGGAGAGCAGCGCGCGCAGCCGGCCCTCGGCGTCCGAGCACTCCAGCATCACGCACTGCCCGTCCTCGGGTTCCCCGAGCCGCCCCAGCGCCATGCTGAAGCCCCGCTCGGTCGCCCCGTCCCGCCAGTCGTCCGCGCGTCTGACGAGGTACGCCATCTCGTCCTCCGGGCTGACCGGGATGGTCGGGATGTCCTCGTGGCGCCGGATCCGCACCTCGTACCCGGCCCGCTTGACCCGGTTGTAGGCCTGCCGGACGGTGCGCATCGCCCGCCCCTCCAGCGTGAACTCGGCGACCTCCACGATCGCCTCGTCCCCGAGCTCCAGGGCGTCGAGACCGTGCCGGCAGTAGATCGTCCCCGCCTCCTCGCTCGCCCCCATCACCGCCGGGATCCACCCGTGTGCCCGCGCCTGGTCGAGCCACGGCGTGATCGCCCCCGGCCAGGCCTCCGGATCCCCGATCGGATCCCCGGAGGCGAGGCTGACCCCGCCGACGACGCGATAGGCGACCGCCGCCTTCCCGGTCGGCGACCACACCACGCTCTTCTCCCGGCGCAGCGCGAAGTAGCCGAGCGAGTCCCGGTCGCCGTGCCGCTCCAGCAGGGCCCGCAGCCGCTTCTCGTCGTCCTCGGTGAGCGGGTCGACGGCCCGCCGGGAGCGGAAGGCGGCGTAGAGCACGGCGAGGACGAGGACCGTGCTGAGCACGTTGATCGCCACGTTGGCCCAGTTGGGCGGGGCGATGCCGGGGAAGTGGTTCTCGTCGGCGGCCACCGACACCAGCCGCAGGGTGCCGTAGTGCCAGCGTTCCAGGAAGGTCGAACGGCCCGCGTCCGGCGCCTGGTTGGTGACCGTCACCAGTAGCCCGGCCAGCAGCGAGGCGAGCAGCCCGCCGCCGACGGCGACGGACGCGGCGAGCCGCGGGTTGGACCGGTCGCCCTTGGCGTAGAACTCCCGGCGGCCGACGAGCAGCGCGCCGACGAAGACGGCCGTCAGTACCAGCGAGATCCAGTTCTGCGCGTACTGCCGGATCTCCGGGAACGCCATGGCGAACGCGAACAGCGCGAGGAAGGCCCCGCTGAGCACGAGGTTGAGAATCCACGCGGCCCGCTTCCTGCGCCGCATGGTGATCGCCAGGAACGCGGTGAACACTCCGGAGGCGAAGCCGGCCGTCAGCAGGTACGGCGTGAAGTAGTTCTCCTGGTTGTGCCGGCGCACGTCCTGGCCCAGCGAGACCCACGCCGCGCTGAGGAAGTTGACGAAGGCGACGGCCCGCAAGTACCAGACGGCGAAGGTGGCGGCACGCCGAGAGGCCCCGCCGCCCGGCCGCCCCTGCTCACTGGACCGCTCCGGCTCGGCTTGCTGCGCAACGGCAATTCGGGCATCTCCCATGAGGGACGATCATATGGGCGCCCCGGTTGTGAGCCGCGTTAATCGCCCGGCGGGCCTTGCCGGGCTACGGTCCCCGTCGGCTGCGCCCGCCCCTCCGGCCGCTCCTGCCCCTCTACTCCTGCCCCTCCGGCTGCTCCTGCCCCTCCGGCTCCTTCTCGTCCTCGGGCTCCTTCCCGGCCTCCGGCTTCTCCGGCAGCTCCGCCGCCAGCGCGGCGGCGGCCTGCACCAGCGGCAGCGCCAGCAGCGCGCCGACGCCCTCGCCGACCTTCACGCCCTGGTCCAGCAGCGGCTCCAGAGCCATCCGGTCCAGCGCCTTCGCCTGCCCCGGCTCCCCGCTGTCGTGCCCCGCCAGCCACCAGTCCGGCGCCCGGAACGCGATCCGCTGCCCGACCAGCGCGCACGCGGCGGCCACGACCCCGTCGAGGACCACCGGCAGCTTCCGTACCGCACACTGCAGCAGGAACCCGGTCATCGCGGCCAGATCCGCCCCGCCGACCGTCGCCAGCAGCTGCATCTGGTCCCCGAGCACCGGCCGGGCCCGCCGCAGCGCGTCCCGGATCGCGGCACACTTGCGCATCCACGTCAGGTCGTCGATCGCGAGCCCGCCCCGCCCGGTCACCACGGACGCGTCGGTCCCGCACAGCCCCGCGACCAGCACCGCAGCCGCCGTCGTCCCGCCCACGCTCACATCGCCGAGCACCACGAGGTCGGTCGCCGAGTCGGCCTCCTCGTCGGCGACCGCGACACCCGCCCGGAACGCCGCCTCGGCCTCCTCCAGCGTCAGCGCGTCCTCGACGTCGATACGACCGCTGCCGCGCCGCACCCGGTGCCGTACGACCTCCTCCGGGAAGGCGTCCGGCGCGCAGTCCAGGGCCATGTCCACGACCCGCACGGGCACGCCGAGCCGCCGCGCGAGCACCGCCACCGGGCTGCCGCCCTCCAGCACCGCCCGCACCAGCTCCCCGGCGCTGCCCGCGGGGCGCGCGGAGACGTCGAGGGAGGCGATGCCGTGGTCACCGGCGAAGAGGACCACGCGCGGCCGTTCGACGGGTCGTACCGGTACGGTGCCCTGTGCGGCGCAGAGCCACTCGCCGAGTTCGTCGAGGCGCCCGAGCGACCCGGGCGGCACGATCTGGTGCTCACGCCGGATCTCGGCGTCACGGCGCACGCCGCCGTCCGGGCGCTCGATCAGATCGGTGAAGTCGTCCAGATTAAGGCTGCTCATTCGCCGAACAGTACCGGCAGCGGACCGGCGCCTCCGCGCCACATCGCCACCACGCACCCGCCACGTCTTTGCACCCAAGATCGGTATCCCATACGTTCCGCTTTGCAGCGGAATGTCGCACAGGGAGCCGCCCATGCCGACCTCGCCCCCCACACCCTCTGTCCCGCAGGCCGCCGACCCGTTCCACGAGCCGCGACGCGAGGACTGCCCCTGGTGCGGCTCCGGGCAGCTGCGCACCCGGCTGCGCGGCGCCGCCCCCGGCCGGCGCAATCCCGGCACCTTCGTCGTGGACGAGTGCCGCGACTGCGGGCACGCCTTCCAGAACCCCCGGCTCACGGCGGAGGGACTCGCCTTCCACCACCGGGACTTCTACGAGGGCCACCTGGAGGACTTCGCCGAACGCATCCTCTCCACCCGGGCGGTGCGCCGCCGGCACCGGGCCGCGGCCCGCGCGATCCTGCCGCTGTGCGAGCCGGAGAGCTGGCTGGACGTCGGCACCGGGCACGCCCGCTTCCCCGAGACGGCGAGAGAGGTCTTCGTCTACACCTCCTTCGACGGCCTCGACCTCACCCCCCGCGTCGAGAGGGCCCGGCTCGCGGGCCGCGTCGAGGAGGCCCACCAGGGCCGGCTCACCGACCCCCGGGTGCGGGCCCGGCTGCGCTCCCGCTACGACGTCGTGAGCATGTTCCACCACCTGGAGCACACCCCCGACCCGCGCGCCGAACTCCACGCGGCCCTCGGCGCGCTCCGGCCCGGCGGCCACCTCCTCGTCGAAGTCCCCGACCCGCACAGCGCGTTCGCGACCCTGCTGGGCAAGTGGTGGCTGCCCTACGGCCAGCCGAGCCATCTGCACCTGATGCCCCTGGGCAACCTCCACGCGGAACTGGAGACCCAGGGCTGCACGATCGTCACCACCGACCGCAGGGCCCC
This sequence comes from Streptomyces sp. NPDC002671, assembly GCF_053592475.1. Classification (NCBI taxonomy): domain Bacteria; kingdom Bacillati; phylum Actinomycetota; class Actinomycetes; order Kitasatosporales; family Streptomycetaceae; genus Streptomyces; species Streptomyces sp. NPDC002671. The sequence goes on along the minus strand of NZ_JBSFVU010000008.1, from coordinate 303,725 downwards.
GCACATCCCCTACGACTTTTCGGCGGCCGTCTCCCTGGCCCTGGCCCACGGCCCGCTGCGCTGGGCGACATCCCCGGTCCTCGCCGCGGCCACGGCCGTGGACCACGCCCTGGCCCCCGTCCTCAGCCGCACCCGCTTCTCGAACGCGTACCGCATCATCGCCCGCAAGGACGCCCGGTAACGCCGCCGCCGGCGACTTCTCAGCCGCGCAGCACCAGCGCCTGCCCGGCGACCACCAGCAACACCTGCTCACACTCCGCCGCGAACGCCGCGTTCAACCGCCCGAGTTCGTCCCGGTACCGCCGCCCCGACGGCGTGGCCGGCACGATGCCCGAGCCCACCTCGTTGGACACCGCAACCACCGTCCGCCGGGTGGCCCGTACCGCCTCCGTCAGCTCCCGCACCCGCTCCCGCAGCGCCTTCTCCCCGCCGCCCGCCCACTCCGCGTCGTCCCACGCCCCCACCGCGTCCATGGCGTCCGTCAGCCACAGCGACAGGCAGTCGACCAGCAGCGGCGGCCCGTCCTCGGCCAGCAGCGGCACCAGGTCGGTCGTCTCCGTCGTACGCCACGACCCCGGCCGCCGCTCCCGGTGCGCGGCCACCCGCTCCGCCCACTCGCCGTCCCCGCCGCGCGTCCCGCCGGTCGCCGCGTACAGCACGTCCGGGAAGGCCTCCAGGCGCCGCTCGGCCTCCACCGACTTCCCCGAGCGCGCCCCGCCCAGCACCAGCGTCCGGCGCGGCACGTCCGGCACCTCCTCGTACGCGCCCACCACCAGCGTCGTACCGTCCGACACCGCCCGCGCCCCGGCCGCCGCCAGCCGCCGCTTCAGCTCCGTGCCCTGCGGCACGTCGTGGTCGAGGTGGACGGCCACGACGTCCGTGGTCGGCGTGAGGGAGCCGACCTCGCGCAGCCGGGCCAGCGCGTCCGGGCGGTCCACGACATCGGCGAGGATCATGTGGTACGTCTCCGCGCGCGCCTCCTCCAGACCGGCCGGCGCCCCGCCCGGCGGCAGGTACAGCAGCCGCTGCCCGTCCGGGCCGGTCACCGCGTACCCGGTACCGCCGGCGTCCATCGCCACGGCCCGCACCCGATGCCCCGTCAGCAGCGCCAACTCCCGCCCGTCCGGCACCCGGCCCGGCTGCGGCAGCCCGGCCGGCACGTCCACCACCGGCCCCTCGTGCGGATGCGACAGCAGCACCTGTGCCACCCCGCCCAGCGAATGCCCGGCCCGCGCCGCCGCGAACGCCGCCCCGGGCGTCAGGTCGAGCAGCAGCGCCCCGTCCACCAACACCGCGGTGGCCGCCCGCGCGTTCGGCCCGAGCGTCGTCGCGCAGACGGCACAGGGACAGTCGGGGCGAGGCAGTCCCGCGGGGGCTCCGGTTCCGAGCAGAGTGATTTCCACGAACCGATTTTCCCTCCCTTTCAACTGTCCCTGCAGGTCTTGCGCATCCGACTAGGCTCTCAGCAGGAGTTGGATCACAAGGAGGCCTACATGGCGGCATGGACGTGGCGGTTCGAGAAGGCCGACGGGACGGAGGTCCAGCCCGCGGTGGAGCCGGAGGAGTTCACCACGCAGGGGGACGCCGAGTCCTGGATCGGGGAGCAGTGGAAGGCGCTGCTGGAGGGCGGCGCGGACCAGGTGCGGCTGTACGAGGACGGCACCGAGATCTACGGCCCGATGAGCCTGCACGCCGACGCGTAGGCCCCTGGGCCGACCGAGGTGAGGAGGGGCACCTTCCCACTCCCCTCCTCACTGCACCTTCACTGCCCGCCCAGCGAACGGGCTCAGCCGCGTACCCCGCACAGATGCAGCAGCGCGGCCACCCGGCGGTAGGGGTCCGTGCGTCCGGCCCGCTCCTCGGCGGCCAGCAGGGTGTCCAGGTCGGCGGGGATCGGCGCGTCGTCCGCCGCCGTGTCGGTGAAGACACGGACGCCGTACCAGGTGTGCAGCGGCGCCCCGATTCCGGCGAGGGTGGCCGTGAGGGTGCCCAGCCGGTCGGCCCGTACGTCCAGGCCGAGGCGATTGCGGTAGGCAGTGGTGTCGAAGGCGGCCAGGGCGCCCGCCCAGTCCCCGGACAGGCCCGGCCGCATGGCGAGCGCGTCGCCGTTGCGCACGAGGAGGGACAGCAGCCCGCCCGGGGCGAGCATCCGGGCCAGCCCGCCCACCAGCAGGTCGGGATCCTCGACATACATCAGGACGCCGTGGCACAGCACGACGTCGAAGCTGCCGGGCAGGAAGTGCACGCCGGTGTCGCGCCCGTCGCTCTGCACCAGGCGGACCCGCTCGCGGATGCCCTCCGGCTCGGCGGCCAGGGCCTCGCGCGCGGCGGCGATCATCGTCGCGTCCTGCTCGACGCCCGTCACCTGGTGGCCGAGCCGGGCCAGCCGCAGCGCCTGCGTGCCCTGGCCCATGCCCACGTCGAGCACCCGCAGCCGCTGCCCGACCGGGAAGCGCCCGGCTATCTGCTCGTCCAGCTGCCGGGCGACCAGCTCCTGCCGTACGACCTCACGCAGCCCGCCCAGCTTCTTCAGCCAGGACTCGGCCGCGCCGCTCGTGAAAGCGTCTGCGCTCAGGGCCGCTCTCCGCGCTTGACCTGCGGCTTCGGCAGCCGGAGCCGGCGCACCTGGAGGGAGCGCATCAGGGCGTAGGCGACCGCGCCCTTGGTGTTCTGGCCCGGGAAGCGCTCGGCCAGCCGCTTCTTCAGCCGGAAGCCGCTGAAGGCCGCGTCGAGCACGATCAGCACGATCACGATCAGCCACATCAGCAGCGCGACCGTCTGGATGGCGGGCACCCGCACGACGGTCAGCACGAGGATCACCACGGCGAGCGGCAGGAAGAACTCCGCCACGTTGAACCGCGAGTCGACCCAGTCCCGGGCGAACCGGCGGACCGGGCCCTTGTCACGGGCCGGCAGGTACCGCTCGTCGCCGCTGGCCAGCGCCTCGCGCTGGCGGGCAAGCGCCTGGCGGCGCTCCTCGCGCTGGCGCTTGGCGGCGTCCTTGCGGTTCGTCGGGGTGCTGGCGACACTGCGGCGCTGGGCCTGGGCCTCACTGCGCTTGGGCGTGGGCCTGCCCTTCTTGGCCTGCGGGTCACGGGGCTGCTTGGAGTCGGTCACCTGCGCCTTGTCGGCGGGGGCCTTCTCTTCCTTGGCACGGCTACGGAACACAAAACCCAAGGGTACGGGCTGCACCGGCATGGACCCCAGCCGGCCGGGGAACGATCCGGCAACACCGGGCGTCTGTACAGACGTGCGGAGGGGGACAGAGGGGACGTTCCGGCAGGGGGACCACCTACTCCCTGGGCCGGAGCCGCACCGGCCGCAGTCGTCCTCGGGGATGAGCGCATCACTCCCCGAACAGTGCGGTAATGGAGTCAGGGCCCGTACTGTGGGTTCTGTCGCAGGATCTGTGAGCTGGAGTCCGTCAGAAGGGGGCGCGCGAAGCCCATGAGCGGTGTCATGAAGCGTATGGGGATGATCTTCCGCGCGAAGGCGAACAAGGCCCTTGACCGGGCCGAGGACCCGCGCGAGACCCTGGATTACTCGTACCAGAAGCAGCTGGAGCTGCTCCAGAAGGTGCGCCGCGGCGTGGCCGACGTGGCCACCTCCCGCAAGCGCCTGGAACTCCAGCTCAACCAGTTGCAGCAGCAGTCCTCCAAGCTGGAGGACCAGGGCCGCAAGGCGCTCGCGCTGGGCCGCGAGGACCTGGCCCGCGAGGCGCTGTCCCGCCGTGCCGCCCTGCAGCAGCAGGTCACGGACCTGGAGTCGCAGCACGCGACGCTCCAGGGCGAGGAGGAGAAGCTCACCCTGGCCGCCCAGCGCCTCCAGGCCAAGGTGGACGCCTTCCGCACGAAGAAGGAGACCATCAAGGCCACCTACACCGCCGCCCAGGCCCAGACCCGTATCGGCGAGGCCTTCTCCGGCATCTCGGAGGAGATGGGCGACGTCGGTCTCGCCATCCAGCGCGCCGAGGACAAGACCGCCCAGCTCCAGGCCCGGGCCGGCGCCATCGACGAGCTGCTCGCCTCCGGCGCCCTGGACGATCCCTCCGGCATGGCCAAGGACGACATCGCCGCCGAGCTGGACCGGATCTCCGGTGGTACGGATGTAGAGCTGGAGCTGCAGCGCATGAAGGCCGAGCTGGCCGGAGGCGCCCCGCAGCAGGCCATTGAGGGCGGCACCGGCCAGGCGCAGTCCCAGCAGCAGCCGCAGGACACCCCGCGCTTCGACAAGCAGTAGCCCGGCGCCGGGACCCGAGCCGAGGAGGCCGACGTGATCGTACGGATCATGGGCGAAGGCCAGGTGAGGCTGGACGACGCCCACTTCGCCGAGCTGAACAAGCTGGATGACGAGCTGCTGGCGGAGATGGAGGGCGGCGACGAGGCAGGCTTCCGGCGCACGCTCGGTACGCTCCTGGACGCCGTCCGGCGGCTCGGCACCCCGCTGCCGGACGACGCGCTGGAACCCTCGGAACTGATCCTCCCGGCCTCTGACGCCTCCCTGGCCCAGGTCCGGGAGATGCTCAGCGACGACGGACTGATCCCGGGCTGAGCCGGCTCGGCCCGGGGCGAGGTACGAGGTCCATCTCGGCCGATTCCGGCAACCGCCGGCGCCCCGTACTGTTCCCTGCGTGAGCACTCTCGAACGCGCCCGGTGCGGTCTGAAGGCCCACCCGCTCGCGCTGGACGCCGCCGTCGCCGCGGGCGTCCTGGTGTGCATGGTCGCCGGGTCCTTCGTGGATCCCCGGGGCGAGAACGGTGTCACCTGGGTCATGCGCACCCCGGCCCCGTTCAGCATCCTGCTGATGGCCATCGGCGCCGCGGCGCTCGTCCTGCGCCGCCGTGCCTGCATGGCCGTCCTCGTCGTCACCGGCACCGTCTCCTTCATCGAGTGCGTCACCGGCGATCCGCGCGCCCCGGTCGCGATGTCGGCCGTCGTCGCCCTGTACACGGTCGCCTCGGCCACCGACCGCACCACCACCTTCTGGGTCGGGCTGCTCACCATGACCGTGCTGACCACCGCCGCCATGCTCGGCGGTCCGCTGCCCTGGTACGCCCAGGAGAACCTCGGCGTGCTCGCCTGGACCGGCATCGGCGCCACCGCCGGGGACGCCGTGCGCAGCCGCCGCGCGGTCGTCCAGGCCATGCGGGAGCGCGCCGAACGCGCCGAGCGCACCCGCGAGGAGGAGGCGCGCCGCCGGGTCGCCGAGGAGCGGCTGCGCATCGCCCGCGATCTGCACGACGTCGTCGCCCACCACATCGCCCTGGTCAACGTGCAGGCCGGAGTCGCCGCCCACGTCATGGACAAGCGGCCCGACCAGGCCAAGGAGGCCCTCGCCCACGTCCGCGAGGCCAGCCGTTCCGCGCTGAACGAACTCCGGGCCACCGTCGGCCTGCTCCGCCAGTCCGGCGACCCCGCGGCCCCCACCGAACCCGCCCCGGGCCTCGCCCGTCTGGAGGAACTCGTCGGCACCTTCCGCAGCGCGGGCCTGCCCGTCGAGGTGGCCCGCGCCGACCAGGGCACCGCACTCCCGGCCGCCGCCGACCTGGCCGCCTACCGGATCATCCAGGAGGCCCTCACCAACGTGCGCAAGCACGCGGGCCCGGAGGCGAAGGCCGAGGTCAGCGTCGTACGCGTCGGACCGGACATCGAGGTCACGGTCCTGGACGACGGCTCGGGCGCGGGCGGTGAACCGGAGGCCGGCGGCGGGCACGGGCTGCTCGGCATGCGGGAGCGGGTCGCCGCCCTCGGCGGCACCCTGACCACCGGGCCCCGGTTCGGCGGCGGCTTCCGCGTCCATGCGATCCTGCCGGTCACGACCCGTACGACGGCCCAGGGGGAGCCCGCATGACGATCCGTGTCCTGCTCGCCGACGACCAGACACTGCTGCGCAGCGCGTTCCGGGTGCTGGTCGACTCCGAGCCGGACATGGAGGTGGTCGGGGAGGCCTGCGACGGCGCCGAGGCGGTCCGCCTGGCCAAGGAGCAGGGCGCGGACGTCGTCCTCATGGACATCCGGATGCCCGGCACCGACGGCCTCGCCGCCACCCGCCTGATCAGCGCCGACCCGTCCCTCGGCCAGGTCCGCGTGGTCATCCTGACCACCTTCGAGGTCGACGACTACGTCGTCGAGGCGCTGCGCGCGGGTGCCTCCGGCTTCCTCGGCAAGGGCAGCGAACCGGAGGAGCTGCTCAACGCCATCCGGGTCGCCGCGGCGGGCGAGGCCCTGCTCTCCCCGGCCGCCACCAAGGGCCTGATCGCCCGCTTCCTGGCCCGGGGCGACGACGGCGACGGCCACGACACCGCCCGCTCGGCGCGGCTGGAGGCGCTCACCGGCCGGGAGCGCGAGGTCCTCGTCCACGTCGCCGGCGGCCACTCCAACGACGAGATCGCCGAGCGCCTAGAGGTCAGCCCGCTGACCGTGAAGACGCACGTCAACCGGGCCATGGGCAAGCTGGGCGCGCGGGACCGGGCCCAGCTGGTCGTGATCGCGTACGAGTCGGGGCTGGTGCGCCCGCGGGTGGACTGAGCGCGGCCGTCAGCACGAAAGGCCCGGTCCGCGTGTGGGTGCGCGGACCGGGCAGCTTCCGTCGGAAGGCGCGCAGGCTACGGCAGCGCCAGCATCCGCTCCAGCGCGAGCTTCGCGAACGCCTCGGTCTCCTTGTCGACCTCGATGCGGTTGACGAGCTTGCCCTCGGCCAGGGACTCCAGGGCCCAGACCAGGTGGGGGAGGTCGATGCGGTTCATGGTGGAGCAGAAGCAGACCGTCTTGTCGAGGAAGACGATCTCCTTGCCCTCGGGTGCGAAACGGTTCGCCAGGCGGCGGACCAGGTTCAGCTCCGTGCCGATGGCCCACTTCGAGCCGGCCGGGGCGGCCTCCAGGGCCTTGATGATGTACTCGGTCGAGCCGACGTAGTCCGCGGCGGCCACGACCTCGTGCTTGCACTCGGGGTGGACGAGGACGTTCACGCCGGGGATGCGCTCGCGCACGTCGTTGACCGAGTCCAGGCTGAAGCGGCCGTGGACCGAGCAGTGCCCGCGCCACAGGATCATCTTCGCGGCCCGCAGCTCCTCGGCGGTCAGCCCGCCGTTCGGCTTGTGCGGGTTGTAGACCACGCAGTCGTCCAGGGACATCCCCATGTCACGGACGGCGGTGTTGCGGCCCAGGTGCTGGTCCGGCAGGAACAGGACCTTTGTTGTCGAGGGCTCCCCCTGCTCGAAGGCCCAGTCCAGGGCGCGCTTGGCGTTGGACGAGGTGCAGATGGTGCCGCCGTGCTTGCCGGTGAACGCCTTGATGTCGGCGGAGGAGTTCATGTACGAGACCGGGACCACCCGGTCGGCGACGCCCGCCTCGGTCAGCACGTCCCAGCACTCCGCGACCTGCTCGGCCGTCGCCATGTCGGCCATCGAGCAGCCGGCGGCGAGGTCGGGCAGCACGACCTTCTGGTCGTCGGACGTCAGGATGTCCGCCGACTCGGCCATGAAGTGCACACCGCAGAAGACGATGTACTCGGCCTCCGGGCGTGCTGCCGCGTCCCGGGCCAGCTTGAAGGAGTCGCCCGTGACATCGGCGAACTGGATGACCTCGTCGCGCTGGTAGTGGTGGCCGAGCACGAAGACCTTGTCGCCGAGCTTCTCCTTGGCGGCACGGGCGCGCGCGACCAGGTCGGGGTCGGACGGCGAGGGCAGGTCGCCGGGGCACTCGACGCCCCGCTCGCTCTTCGGGTCGGCCTCGCGGCCGAGCAGCAGCAGGGCGAGGGGAGTCGGCTGAACGTCGAGGTCCTGGCTCTGGGCGGTGGTCGTCACGACACGCACCCTTTCTACTTTTCGTCTAACTGACGCTATCTATCATATCTGCTTCACGTCAGTTTGACGACGGCCATAGCGTCGATGTGACATGAATCCCGCCGCCCGTTCGTCGATGGCGCTCCCGGGGTCACTGTGCCCCTGGTCCGGCATGTGCGAGCATGAAGAAAGAAGCAAGAACGCGCCTACGCGATGGCCCGGCCCGGAATGAATCCGCGGAAGCGCCGGTTGCACTCGTCGGCAAGCAGTCTCCGTACAACCCGGGAGAGATGTAGATGTCCGTATCGGACGAGACCAGCACCGTCACCGACGGCATCATCCTGACCGACGCCGCCGCGGCCAAGGTCAAGGCCCTGCTCGACCAGGAAGGCCGTGACGACCTCGCGCTGCGCGTCGCCGTTCAGCCCGGCGGCTGCTCCGGCCTGCGCTACCAGCTCTTCTTCGACGAGCGCTCGCTCGACGGCGACGTGGAGAAGGACTTCGGCGGGGTCAAGGTCGTCACCGACCGCATGAGCGCTCCGTACCTGGGCGGCGCCACCGTCGACTTCGTGGACACCATCGAGAAGCAGGGCTTCACGATCGACAACCCGAACGCGACCGGCTCCTGCGCCTGCGGCGACTCCTTCAGCTAAGTCGGCCAAGGCCTGACGCAAGAGGCGGCGGCCCCCGCGAGGGGGGCCGCCGCCTCTGCCGTATGCACCGGCTTCCGGCTGTCGGCCTCTAGCGCGGGACCCGCGGAGCCCTGGGCGCCGCCTTCGGGATCTGCCTGCCGTCCGTACCGATCACCTGCCGGCCGTCGAGCGGCGCGTCCAGCCGTACGGTCTGCACATAGAGCACGGCGACCAAGGCGCAGATCGTGCCCGGCCGGGAGGTCTCGGTGACCGTGACGGTCACCTGGCCGGCGCTCTCCTTCGCCGAAGCCTTGTAGCGCTCGCACACCCCGCCCGAGAAGCGCACGGTCAGCTCCCGGCCGTCGGCCGAGTAGGCGTCCGCCTTCACGTCCCGCCGCACCTCCCCGTGCTTCGGCCCCGAGGTCGGCCCGGGCGCCGGCGCGGACGCGTGCGCGTGCGCGAGGTACTTCGGGTCGACGGCCGGATACGTCACCGTGGAGGCGCCCAGCGCCCCGGACTGTGACCCCCGTACGTCGAACAGCCAGGACGGCACCAGCGTCTGCCGCCCGTGGACCGAGTGCGCGGCCAGCCCGAACACCGCCTTGCCGACCGTGACCGTGGAGGCCGTACCCGCCTTGGACGCGCCGCACGGCTTCTCCAGCCGGTCCTGCAGCGGCACGGGGGCGGCGCAGCCGCCGATGCCCATCCGGTGGTCGCTCTTCGGGGCCGCGTTCATCAGTTCGAGCGTCTTCTTCGCGCCCAGGACCGGGTACGTGTCCCCCTTCACCGGCGCCTTCAGCAGACCGTGGCCGCCGACCACCTCGCCCTGCCGGTCCACCATCAGCCCGGTCGTCCAGCCGTACGTGGGCAGCCCGCCCACCACCGGATCGGCGTCGACCACGCGCTGGGCGCCCATGAGCCGGCTCGCGTCGATCTTCGCGTCGTCCTGCCCCAGCGCCTTCAGCACGGGCGCCGCAGCCTTCTTCGCCGCCGCCGCGCTCACGGTGCGGCCGGCCGGGTTGGCCGGGTCGTGCGTGCAGACGGTGATCTTGCGGCAGTCGTCGGTGCCGGGGGCGTACCGGCTGAACGTCCAGCTCCCGGGTGCGTCCCGGTTCACCTGGAGGCTCGGCCCGTCCCCGGGGTGTCCGACCCGCCAGAGCCCGCCCTCGGCCACCGGAGTCCCCGCGACGCCGAGCGCCCTGGCCAGCCGGGCCACCGCGGCCTTGCCGACTTCACCTGCGGGCGCGTAGACGGCCGCCGAACCCGGACCGGCCGGCAGCTCACCCGCGGCCACGTACTTCACGCCGTACGGCGCCCCGGGCACCCAGCCGTCCAGGGTGAGCGGCGGGGGAGTGCCGCCGTCCCCCGGCGCCGAGCGGTTCGTACGGCCGTCCCCGCCGCCGCTCGCGGCGAGGTACGCGCCGCTGCCGCCGACCAGCAGCACGGCCGCCGCGACGGAGACGACGACCAGGGCGGAGTGGCGCCGGGACCGCCGACCCGCGTCCTCGCCCGGGCCGCCGTCCGCCGGGGCCGCGCTCTCGGCCGCCCCGGCAGCGTCGTCGTTCTCGGGTCGCTCGGTGTTCACAGCTTCGCTCCTCGCCTGGTCGTGTCCCGCCTCCCCTCACGGGGGACGGCGATGGGACGCGGCAGGGGAGCGCACGGTTCCCGGTGGACGCGCTCCCGCGTCAGTCGCCGTAGTCCGACATAGCGTCCAGCAGCCGGGCGGAGCGCGCCGGCACGGACACGCCGTGGATCAGCGACGGCGGCACCGGCCGGGCCTCGGCGTGCTCGGGCACCTTCCAGTGCGGAGCCATCCGGGCGCAGTCGCAGCGCAGCGAGGCGAGATCGCCCTCGAAGTCGCCGGCGAAGCCGGCCGGAGCGGTTGAGTCGACCTTGAGGTTCGTCATGACGGAACCGTAGACACGCCAGGGTGCGCGAAGAAAGATCTACTATCGGGTAGTTTTGTCGGCTTCAGCAGCCCGCGCCGAGCGGGTAGCGTGAACTGTCAATCCCGCCTCCCCGCAGGAGAATGTCCGCCGTGCGCATCGCAGTCACCGGCTCCATCGCAACCGACCACCTGATGACCTTCCCCGGCCGCTTCGCCGACCAGTTCGTCGCGGACCAGCTGCACACGGTCTCGCTCTCGTTCCTGGTCGACAATCTGGACGTGCGCCGGGGTGGCGTAGGCGCGAACATCGCCTTCGGCATGGGCCAGCTCGGCACGCGGCCGATCCTGGTCGGCGCCGCCGGCTTCGACTTCGACGAGTACCGCGCCTGGCTCGACCGGCACGGCGTGGACACCGAGTCGGTCCGCATCTCGGAGACCCTGCACACCGCCCGCTTCGTGTGCACGACCGACTCCGACCACAACCAGATCGGCTCCTTCTACACCGGCGCCATGAGCGAGGCCCGGCAGATCGAGCTGAAGACCGTCGCCGACCGCGTGGGCGGTCTCGACCTGGTCCTCATCGGCGCCGACGACCCCGAGGCGATGCTCCGCCACACGGAGGAGTGCCGCTCCCGGAACATCTCCTTCGCCGCGGACTTCTCCCAGCAGATCGCCCGCATGGAGGGCGAGGAGATCCGGATCCTGCTGGAGGGCGCGACCTACCTCTTCTCCAACGAGTACGAGAAGGGCCTCATCGAGACCAAGACCGGCCTGAGCGACACCGAGATCCTCGCCAAGGTCGGCCACCGCGTCACCACCCTCGGTGCGCGGGGCGTGCGCATCGAGCGGGTCGGCGAGGACCCGATCGAGGTCGGCTGCCCGGACGAGGAGCGCAAGGCCGACCCCACGGGTGTCGGCGACGCCTTCCGCGCCGGGTTCCTCTCGGGCCTGGCGTGGGGCGTCTCGCTGGAGCGCGCCGCACAGGTCGGCTGCATGCTGGCGACGCTCGTCATCGAGACCGTGGGCACGCAGGAGTACCGGCTGCGCCGGGCGCACTTCATGGACCGGTTCACGAAGGCCTACGGGGACGACGCGGCCCGGGAGGTCCGGGCGCACCTCGGCTGAGTCAGCTCACCCGGCGTACCACGTACGCCGTACCCCGTTCCGCCGGTTCCTCTCCGACGTACTCCTGCCCCCGCATCTCGCACCAAGCCGGGATGTCCAGGCGGGCCGCCTCGTCGTCGGAGAGGACCCGGACCGTGCCGCCCACCGGCACATCCCCGATCACCTTGGCCAGCTCGATGACCGGGATCGGGCAGCGCTTGCCGAGCGAGTCGACGACCAGCTCCCGCGCCCGCACCTCCGTCGCGGGAGCCGGTGCCCCCAGCTTCTCCCGGACCCCTGCCACCGTCCCCGGCAGCACCTCCAGGAAGCGCTCCACGTCCTCCCCGGCCACCCCGGCCGGCAGCGACACCCGGACGTTGCCCTCGCTCAGCACTCCCATCGCCTTCAGCACATGGCTGGGCATCAGCGTGCTGCTCGTGCACGACGAGCCGGACGAGACGGAGAAGCCCTCCCGGTCCAGCTCGTGCAGCAGCGCCTCTCCGTCGACATAGAGACAGGAGAAGGTGACGATCCCGGGCAGCCGGCGCTCGGGGTCACCCACGACCTCCACGTCCGCCACCAGCTCCGGCACCCGCGCCCGGATCCGCGCCGTCAGCTCCCGCAGCCGTACCGCCTCCTGGGCCGCCTCGGCGCGCACCGCCCGCAGCGACGCCACGGCGGCCACGATGGCCGGAAGGTTCTCGAACCCGGGGGCCCGCCCCGACTCCCGCTCGTCCACCGGCCCTTGGGCCGCGAACCGCACGCCCTTGCGTACGACGAGCAGCCCGACCCCGGACGGCCCGCCCCACTTGTGCGCACTGCCCGTGAGCAACGACCAGTCACCCTCGACCGGCCCCCACCCCAGCGACTGCGCCGCGTCCACCAGCAGCGGCACCCCGGCCGCCCGGCACGCCTCGGCCACCTCGGCCACCGGCTGCACGGTGCCCACCTCGTGGTTGGCCGACTGCAGACAGGCCAGCGCGGTGTCCTGCCGGAGCTCAGCGGCGTAGGCCGAGGGATCCACCGCTCCCGCCCGGTTGACGCCCACTTGGGTGACCGTGCCGCCGGCCGCCTCGTGCGTTTCGGCGGAATGGAGTACGGAGGAGTGCTCGACGGCTGACACGATCAGGTGACGCCCGACCCGCCGCCGCCCCGCCAACGCCCCCGCGATCCCCGTGTGCACGGCCCGGGTCCCGGAGGAGGTGAACACCACCTCGTCCGCCCGACACCCCACAGCCTCAGCAGCCGCCTCACGAGCCGCATCCAGCAGCATCCGCGCCTTACGCCCCTCCCGGTACAGCCGAGCGGGATCAGCCCACCCGTCATCCAGAGAGGCCAACAGCGCCTGACGGGCGACGGGATGGAGGGGGGCGGCGGAGGCAGCGTCGAAGTAGGACACACAGCAACGGTAAGTCGTATCTACCCTGCAACTCCCCGAGGGGCGCGGGGCTGTGTCTGACATGCGGCTCCGCCGCGTGGGCGCGACCAGCCACAACCCACCCGCACCCGCAGCGCAAACCGCGACAACCCAAGCTATTAGGCGCCCAATCCCACTCCTACGGAGTGAGACGCGGCGCGTATGCCCCCCTCCCCGCGAACCCCCGGAGAGCGTCGGCTAGGGTTTGGTCCGCATAAACATCCAAACCCCTGCCCGACGCAGGGCGGCGACCGACCAGCGAGAAGGCAGGCCGCAGCCAACCGCGCGGGCGAGACTCTCGGGAAGGCGCTACGTGAGTCCCAACGGCTCCGACCGCTCGCCGCGGCGCCCGATGCGGCGGAAGCTGCTGCAGGCACTGACCGCGGGCCTGGTCCTGGCGACCGCAACCGGTTGCACATCCAAGGACTTCCCCCGCCTTGGCATGCCCACCCCGACCACGGAAGAGGCTCCGCGGATCCTCTCCCTGTGGCAGGGCTCCTGGGCTGCCGCGCTCGCCACCGGCGTGCTGGTGTGGGGCCTGATCCTGTGGAGCGTCGTCTTCCACCGGCGCAGCCGTACCAAGGTCGAGGTCCCCCGGCAGACCCGGTACAACATGCCGATCGAGGCCCTCTACACGGTGGTCCCGATCATCATCATCTCGGTGCTCTTCTACTTCACGGCCCGGGACGAGTCGAAGCTCCTCAGCCTCACCGACAAGAAGCCCGACGTCACGGTCAACGTGGTCGGCTTCCAGTGGAGCTGGGGCTTCAACTACGTCGAGAACGTCCCCGGTTCCACGGGTGACGCCAAGACCGACAAGAACCTGGCCGCCATTCCGGACCGGTTCCTGAAGGAGTTCCCGGCGAACGCCGGTGGCGTCTACGACGTCGGCACGCCGGGCACGCGGAACCCGCAGACCGGCAACCCCGGTCCGACCCTGTGGCTCCCCAAGGGCAAGACGGTCCGCTTCATCCTCACCTCGCGTGACGTCATCCACTCCTTCTGGGTGGTGCCGTTCCTGATGAAGCAGGACGTCATCCCGGGCCACACCAACGCCTTCCAGGTGACCCCCAACCGTGAGGGCACCTTCCTCGGCAAGTGCGCGGAGCTCTGCGGTGTCGACCACTCCCGGATGCTGTTCAACGTGAAGGTCGTCTCCCCCGAGCGCTACGAGCAGCACCTCAAGGACCTCGCCAAGAAGGGGCAGACCGGTTACATTCCCGCCGGCATCGCGCAGACGAGCCACGAGAAGAACCGGGAGACGAACAACCTGTGAGCATCCTCAACGAACCCCAGGGTGCCGCGGCAGCTGAGGCCTCGTACGAGAACGAGCTGCCGGTCAGGCGCAAGCAGCCCGGCAATGTCGTGGTGAAGTGGCTGACGACCACCGACCACAAGACGATCGGGACGATGTACCTCGTCACGTCGTTCGCGTTCTTCCTGATCGGCGGCGTGATGGCGCTGCTCATGCGCGCCGAGCTGGCCCGTCCGGGCCTGCAGATCATGTCGAACGAGCAGTTCAACCAGGCGTTCACGATGCACGGCACCGTGATGCTGCTGATGTTCGCGACGCCGCTGTTCGCCGGCTTCGCGAACTGGATCATGCCGCTTCAGATCGGTGCGCCCGACGTGGCGTTCCCGCGGCTGAACATGTTCGCCTACTGGCTCTACCTGTTCGGCTCGACGATCGCGGTGGGCGGCTTCGTCACCCCGCAGGGTGCGGCCGACTTCGGCTGGTTCGCCTACTCCCCGCTGTCGGACGCGGTCCGCAGCCCGGGTATCGGCTCCGACATGTGGATCATGGGTCTGGCCTTCTCCGGCTTCGGCACGATCCTCGGCTCGGTCAACTTCATCACCACGATCATCTGCATGCGCGCGCCGGGCATGACCATGTTCCGCATGCCGATCTTCACCTGGAACGTGCTGCTGACCGGTGTGCTGGTCCTGCTCGCCTTCCCGGTGCTGGCCGCCGCGCTGTTCGCCCTGGAGGCGGACCGCAAGTTCGGTGCCCATGTGTTCGACCCAGCCAACGGTGGCTCACTACTGTGGCAACACCTCTTCTGGTTCTTCGGCCATCCAGAGGTGTACATCATCGCCCTGCCGTTCTTCGGCATCATCAGTGAAGTCATCCCGGTCTTCAGCCGCCGCCCGATCTTCGGTTACATGAACCTGATCGCGGCCACCATCGCGATCGCGGGTCTGTCGGTGACCGTGTGGGCGCACCACATGTACGTCACCGGTGGCGTGCTGCTGCCGTTCTTCTCCTTCATGACGTTCCTGATCGCGGTCCCGACCGGTGTGAAGATCTTCAACTGGATCGGCACCATGTGGAAGGGCTCGCTGTCCTTCGAGACGCCGATGCTGTGGGCGATGGGCTTCCTCATCACCTTCACCTTCGGTGGTCTGACCGGTGTCATCCTGGCCTCGCCGCCGATGGACTTCCACGTCTCCGACTCGTACTTCGTGGTGGCCCACTTCCACTACGTGGTGTTCGGTACGGTCGTGTTCGCGATGTTCTCCGGCTTCCACTTCTGGTGGCCGAAGATGACCGGCAAGATGCTCGACGAGCGCCTCGGCAAGATCACGTTCTGGACGCTGTTCTTCGGCTTCCACGGCACCTTCCTGGTCCAGCACTGGCTGGGTGCCGAGGGCATGCCGCGTCGTTACGCCGACTACCTGGCGGCCGACGGCTTCACCGCCCTGAACACGGTCTCCTCGATCAGCTCGTTCGTGCTCGGCATGTCGATCCTGCCGTTCCTCTACAACGTGTGGAAGACGGCCAAGTACGGCAAGCCGGTCGCCGTGGACGACCCGTGGGGCTACGGCCGCTCGCTGGAGTGGGCGACCTCTTGCCCGCCGCCGCGGCACAACTTCCTCACCCTGCCGCGGATCCGCAGCGAATCCCCGGCGTTCGACCTGCACCACCCGCAGCTGGCTGTGCTTGAGCAGCAGGCCTTCGCCGGTGACGCACTTACGGGCGGCAAGGAGGCCGGCAAGTGAAGATCCAGGGCCGGATGTTCATGTGGCTGAGCGTCTTCATCCTCGCCATGGCGGTCGCCTACGGCGTGTGGTCGAAGGAGCCGGCCGGTACCACTGCGCTCTTCATGGCCTTCGGCCTGAGCATCATGATCGGCTTCTACCTGGGCTTCACGGCCCGGCGGGTCGACGCGGGTGCACAGGACGACAAGGAGGCCGACGTCGCGGACGACGCGGGCGAGCTGGGCTTCTTCAGCCCGCACAGCTGGCAGCCGCTCATGCTGGGCTTCGGCGGTGCGATCGCCTTCCTCAGCGTCGCGGTCGGCTGGTGGCTGATCTACTTCTCCGCCCCGTTCATCGTGCTGGGCCTGTTCGGCTGGGTGTTCGAGTACTACCACGGTGAGAACCGCACCCAGTAGCACACCCGGCAGCGGGTGACACGCGCCGAGCGCACCAAGAGCCCGGACCCTCCTGATGGAGCGTCCGGGCTCTTGCCTTTTGCTGGCTCTTGCCGTTTCCGGCCTCTGCCGTCGCCAGCCCTTTGCCGCAGCGTCCGTCCCTCGTTCGGGTTACATGACGCGCTCATAATGTCAACGCCTCATAGCGTGATCATATGAATCACTCTCCGCGGACCCGCACCGTCGTCAGCTGCGCCCTGCTGGTGACCGCCCTCGGCGCGGGCGTCACCGCCTGCGGTTCGGACGGCAATCCCCTGTCGGCCAAGCCGTACGACGCAGCGGGCCAGATCTCGTTCAACGGCCCCACCGGTGCGGGGAAGCGGGCCGACCCGGACAAGCCTCTGGAGATCACCTCCGACGGTGAGGGCCGTATCACGGACGTCACCGCCCAGGACGCCACTGGGCGCTATGTGGCGGGCGAACTCTCCGCCGACGGCAGCCAGTGGCACAGCACCTCCCCGCTGGCCGCCAACGCCCATTACACGGTGCGGGTGAGCACGGAGGACGACGATGGTGCGCCCGGCCGTGAGGTCCTCAGCTTCGACACCAGCAAGCCGACCGCCCAGAAGCGCCTGAACGTCACGTTCGGGCCGGACGCGGGCCAGTACGGCGTCGGACAGCCCATCACCGCCCAACTGAACCAGGAAATCAAGGGCAAGGCGCAGCGGGCCGTCGTGGAACGCGCCCTGAGAGTGGACTCGACGCCGGCCGTGGAGGGCTCCTGGTACTGGGTGAGCGACAAGGAACTCCACTACCGGCCCCAGGAGTACTGGCCCACCCACGCGACCATCCAGGTGCACAGCAACCTGGACGGGATCAAAATCAGCGACCGGCTGTGGGGCGGCGCCTCCAAGCCGCTGAAGCTCACCACGGGCGACAAGATCGTGGCCGTCACGGACGCCTCGGCGCACAAGATGACGGTCTACAAGGACGACGAGGCGATCAGGCAGCTCCCCGTCACCACCGGCAAGCCCGGCTTCGAGACCCGCACCGGCGTCAAGGTGGTCCTGGCCAAGCAGTACTTCGTACGCATGCGCAGCACCACGATCGGCATCGCGGAGGGCAGCTCCGACTCCTACGACCTGCCGGTCTACTACGCCAGCCGGGTCACCTGGTCCGGCGAGTTCGTGCACGCCGCCCCCTGGTCCACCGGCGCCCAGGGCTACGCGAACGTCAGCCACGGCTGCACGGGCATGAGCACCGAGAACGCCAGATGGTTCTTCAACACCATCCATGAGGGTGACATTGTCAAGGTCGTCAACTCCAACGGCGACCCCATGGAGCCCTTCGGCAACGGCTTCGGCGACTGGAACGTCGACTGGAAGAAGTGGCTCTCCGGCTCGGCCCTCGTCAACGGCCAACCGGACGGCTCGGCCCCGACGGACGCGCTACGCCTCCAGCCGGCAGCGCTGTAGCAGGCTGAGGGGCGCGAGGAACGAACCCCCGCGCCCCGAGCTGTCAGGCGCTCAGCAACCGCTGCTGACGCAGCAGGGAAGCCAGTGCCGAGGCGAACTCGACCGGCTCCACCGGCAGGGTGACCGCCGCGTCGGCCCGGCTCCACGTGGCGAGCCAGGCATCCTGCGGCCGGCCGATGAGCAGAAGCACCGGCGGGCAGTTGAACACCTCGTCCTTGATCTGCCGGCACACCCCCATGCCCCCCATGGGCACGGCCTCGCCGTCCAGGACGCAGACGTCGATGCCGCCCTTCTCCAGCTCCCTGACGACGGCGCCCGGAGTCGCGCACTCCACGAACTCGACCTGGGGCACGTCCGGTGCGGGCCTGCGCCCGGTGGCCAGCCGTACCTGCTCGCGGGTGTTGGAGTCGTCGCTGTAGACCAGCACAGTGGCGGTCGGCTGCATTGTTCCTCCGAGACGTCAGCGTCGTACGGACAGGGCCGTTTGGGGCGGATGTTACTCCCATGAACACCACGTCAACACCGGTTCGGACGGTAGCAACACTCCGAACGGCACCCCCCGGAGTGAGCGCGAGATAAGCGACCGACATAATGTCGGTCGTGGCGACAGCAACGACAGTAGAAACCGGGCACGCGCACCCGTCGGTCAACAGGCCGAACCTCACCAGCGTCGGAACCATCATCTGGCTGAGTTCCGAGCTGATGTTCTTCGCGGCCCTCTTCGCGATGTACTTCACCCTCCGATCGGTGACCGGACCGGATCACTGGAAGGAGATGGCGCACGCGCTCAACGTGCCCTTCTCCGCGACGAACACCACGATCCTGGTGCTCTCCTCCCTCACCTGCCAGCTCGGCGTGTTCGCGGCCGAGCGCGGTGACGTGAAGAAGCTCCGTGGCTGGTTCATCCTCACCTTCGTCATGGGTGCCATCTTCGTCGGCGGTCAGATCTACGAGTACACGGAGCTGGTGAAGAAGGACGGGATCTCCCTGTCCTCCGACCCGTACGGCTCGGTGTTCTACCTGACCACCGGCTTCCACGGCCTGCACGTGACGGGCGGTCTCATCGCCTTCCTGCTGGTCCTCGGCCGCACCTACATGGCCAAGAGGTTCACGCACGAGCAGGCGACCGCCGCCATCGTCGTGTCCTACTACTGGCACTTCGTCGACGTGGTCTGGATCGGCCTCTTCGCCACGATCTACCTGATCAAGTAAGTCGGCGGGCCTCAGACGGCCACCGATCCATTCCAGAAGCATCGACGCAGAAGATCCTGACACCGGGGTAATCCGTGAAAAAGCTCTCCGCACGACGACGCCATCCGCTGGCGGCGGTCGTCGTCCTACTCTTCGCGCTGGCGGCCACTGGGGGGCTGTACGCCGTGTTCGCACCCGCGGGCAAGGCGCAGGCCGATGAAACCGCCCAGTCCCTGACGATCAAGGAGGGCAAGAAGCTCTACCAGGTCGGCTGCGCCAGCTGCCACGGCACCGGTGGCCAGGGCTCCTCCGACGGGCCGAGCCTGGTCGGTGTGGGTGCTGCGGCGGTCGACTTCCAGGTCGGCACCGGCCGTATGCCCGCGGCCACCTCGCAGGGCGCCCAGATCCCGCGCAAGAAGCCCGTGTACACGCAGGCCCAGATCGACCAGCTCGCCGCGTACATCGCGTCGCTGGGCGCCGGCCCGAGCGTGCCGACGAAGGCGCAGTACGGCCCGGACGGCGCGGACATCGCCAAGGGTGGCGAACTGTTCCGCACCAACTGCGCGCAGTGCCACAACTTCACCGGCAAGGGTGGTGCCCTCACCAACGGCAAGTTCGCGCCGGGCCTTGAGGGCGTCGACCCGAAGCACATCTACGAGGCCATGCAGACGGGCCCGCAGAACATGCCGTCCTTCCCGGACACCACGCTGTCCTCGAAGAACAAGAAGGACATCATCGCGTACCTGAACGCGGTCAACGGCGACAAGACGGAGAACCCCGGCGGGCTGGAGCTGGGCGGCGTAGGGCCGGTCAGCGAGGGTCTGTTCGCCTGGATCTTCGGTCTCGGCGCGCTGATCGCGGTCGCCGTGTGGATCGCCGCTCGGACCGCAAAGGCCAAGAAGTCATGAGTAGCAAAGACATTCCAGAAGAGAACCTGCCCGCTGAGCAGGACCACGCGCACGTCGCGGTAACCGTCGCGGACGAGGAGAACCCGTTCGCGGACCCGGGCCTGCCGCCGCACGAGCACCGGATCCAGGACATCGACGAGCGGGCCGCCAAGCGGTCCGAGCGCACGGTCGCCATGCTGTTCACGCTGGCGATGATCGGCACGGTCGGCTTCATCGCCGCGTACGTGGGGATCCCGAAGGACAAGTCGATCTTCGTGTTCCCGATCGGTCACCTCAGCGCGATGAACTTCGCGCTGGGTCTGACCCTGGGGCTGTCGCTGTTCTGCACCGGCGCGGCTGCGGTCCACTGGGCCCGCACGCTGATGTCCGACGTGGAGATCACCGACGAGCGGCACGCGATCGAGGCCGATCCCGAGACGCGGGCCAAGATCATCGAGGACTTCCAGCTGGGCACCCGGGAGTCGGGTCTCGGCCGGCGCAAGCTGATCCGCAACACGATGATCGGCGCGCTGTCCGTGGTTCCGCTCGCCGGTGTCGTGCTGCTGCGCGACCTCGGTCCGCTGCCCGGCACCTCCCTGCGCCACACGCTGTGGGCGAAGGGCAAGCTCCTCGTCAACATGAACACCAACGAGCCGCTGCGTCCCGAGGACGTCGCCGTCGGTTCGCTGACCTTCGCCAAGCCCGAGGGCCTGGAGGAGACCGACGAGGACTTCCAGAACCAGATCGCGAAGGCGGCCCTGATGATCGTCCGGCTGCAGCCGGACAACATCAAGGACAAGCGGGAACTCGACTGGTCGCACGAGGGCATCGTCGCCTTCTCGAAGATCTGCACCCACGTCGGCTGCCCGATCTCGCTGTACGAGCAGCAGACGCACCACGTGCTGTGCCCGTGCCACCAGTCCACCTTCGACCTTACCGACGGGGCCCGAGTCATCTTCGGTCCCGCCGGTCACGCCCTGCCGCAGCTGCGCATCGGCGTGAACGACGAGGGTTACCTCCAGGCGCTCGGCGACTTCGAGGAGCCGGTCGGTCCTGCATTCTGGGAGCGCGGATGAGTACTACCACCACTGAGTCTTCGCGCGAGAAGGCCTCGGGCGGCCAGCGCGTCGCCGACTGGATCGACGGCCGCGTCGGGCTCTACACCCTGTCCCGCAGCAACATGCGGAAGGTCTTCCCCGACCACTGGTCGTTCATGTTGGGTGAGGTCTGCCTCTACAGCTTCACCATCATCATCCTCACGGGCATCTACCTGACCCTGTTCTTCCACCCGTCGATGAACGAGGTGGTCTACCACGGCTCGTACGTGCCGCTGCAGGGTCAGCTGATGTCGGAGGCGTTCAGCTCGACGCTGCACATCTCCTTCGATGTGCGCGGTGGTCTGCTCGTCCGGCAGATCCACCACTGGTCGGCGCTGATCTTCCTCGCCGGCATGTTCGTGCACATGATGCGCGTGTTCTTCACCGGCGCGTTCCGCAAGCCGCGTGAGGTCAACTGGCTGTTCGGCTTCACGCTGTTCGTCTGCGGCATGTTCACCGGCTTCACCGGTTACTCGCTCCCGGACGACCTGCTCTCCGGCACCGGTGTCCGCTTCATGGAGGGCGCGATCCTGTCCGTGCCGATCGTCGGCACGTACCTGTCGTACTTCCTCTACGGCGGCGAGTTCCCGGGCCACGACTTCGTGGCGCGGTTCTACTCGATCCACATCCTGCTGCTGCCGGGCATCATGCTCGGCCTCGTGGCGGCGCACCTGATCCTGGTCTTCTACCACAAGCACACGCAGTACGCGGGTCCGGGCCGGAACGAGAAGAACGTCGTCGGCATGCCGCTGCTGCCGGTCTACACGGCCAAGGCCGGAGGCTTCTTCTTCCTGGTCTTCGGTGTCATCGCGGCCATCGCCGCGGTCGCGCAGATCAACCCGATCTGGGCCATGGGCCCCTACCGCCCGGACCAGGTGTCCACCGGCGCCCAGCCCGACTGGTACATGGGCTTCGCCGAGGGTCTGATCCGCTTCATGCCGGGCTGGGAGATCAACCTGTGGGGCCACACGCTCGTCCTGGGCGTGTTCATCCCGCTGGTCCTCTTCCCGCTGGTCCTGGTGGCGATCGCGGTCTACCCGTTCATCGAGTCCTGGCTCACCGGCGACAAGCGCGAGCACCACATCCTGGACCGCCCGCGCAACGCGCCGACGCGCACCGCCTTCGGTGTCGCCTGGGTCACGATCTACATGATCACGCTGGTCGGCGGTGGCAACGACCTGTGGGCCACCCACCTCGACCTGTCGATCAACTCCGTCACCTGGTTCGTCCGGATCGGCTTCTTCGCCGGACCGGTCATCGCGTTCCTCCTCACCAAGCGGATCTGCCTCGGTCTGCAGCGCCGCGACCGCGAGAAGGTGCTGCACGGCCGCGAGACCGGCATCATCAAGCGCCTGCCGCACGGTGAGTTCATCGAGGTGCACGAGCCGCTCAGCCAGGAGCAGCTGCACACGCTCACGGCGCACGAGCAGTACAAGCCGCTCGCGCTCGGCCCGACGGTCGACAAGAACGGTGTCGAGCGGAAGGTGAAGGGGTCCGAGAAGCTGCGCGCCAAGCTCAGCAACGCCTACTACGGCGAGGACAACCAGATCGAGAAGCCGACTGTCGAGGAATACAAGGAGATCACGGCCGGTCACGGCCACCACTGATCCCCGCGTCGCCACGCCACGGTGACAGGGCCCCGTCCGCAACACGGACGGGGCCCTTCGCTGTGCTCGAGGGTCGATAGGGTGGGAGTACAACTTTGTACGACCCTGTACTGGTACTCACTAGGAGCGGCTCATGAGCGCTGTGACCCCCGCTGGAGGCGACACCGCGGCGGGCCGTTCCTGGCCCGCCCTGCTGAACGGTCTGCTCGACGGCCGGGACCTGAGCGCCGACGACACCGCGTGGGCGATGGACCGGATCATGCGCGGTGAGGCGACCGACGCGCAGATCGCCGGGTTCGCCGTGGCGCTGCGGGCCAAGGGACAGACGGTGCAGGAGATCACCGGCCTGGTCCGGACGATGTACGCGCACGCGAACGTGATCGAGGTGCCCGGCCGGACGGTCGACATCGTCGGCACGGGCGGCGACGGAGCGAAGACGGTGAACATCTCCACGATGTCCGCCCTCGTCGTCGCCGGCACGGGCGCGAAGGTCGTCAAGCACGGCAATCGGGCCGCGTCCTCGGCATCGGGGTCGTCCGACGTCCTGGAGCGGCTGGGTGTCAACCTCGATCTGACCCCGAAGCGGGTGGCGGAGGTCGCCGAGGCGGCCGGCATCACCTTCTGCTTCGCGGTGAAGTTCCACCCGGCACTGCGTCATGTGGGCGCGGCGCGCGGACAGTTGGGCATCCGGACCGTGTTCAACCTGCTCGGTCCGCTGACCAATCCGGCGAAGGTGAAGGCACAGGCGGTCGGGGTCGCCGTCGCCCGGGAGGCACCGATCGTCGCGGGGGTGCTTGCCGAGCGCGGCAACTCCTCCCTGGTCTTCCGCGGCGACGACGGCCTCGACGAGCTGACCACCACCTCCACCTCGCACGTCTGGGTCGTCCGGGACGGCAAGGTCTCCGAGCAGTCCTTCGACCCGCGGGACGTCGGCATCGAGCTGGTCCCCGTGTCCGCGCTCCAGGGCGGCGACCCGGCGTACAACGCCGACGTCGCCCGGCGGCTGCTGGACGGCGAGCGGGGCCCCGTACGCGACGCCGTCCTGCTGAACTCGGCGGCGGCCCTGGTCGCCCTGAACCCGACGGACGCCCCGCTGGCCGAGCAGCTCCGGGCCGGCATGGACAAGGCGGCGGAGTCGATCGACTCCGGGGCGGCCAAGCGGGTGCTGGAGCGCTGGGTGGCCGCCAGCAACGCCTAGGCCCTGTCGTCCACCGAGTGGCGCGAATGTCGTCCCGCGATCCGGACACGGGTTGCGGGACGACGATCACTTCCCGTACGTTCCTGTACCAGGTCATGAGTGACAGTCATGAGGCCCCGGCCGACTGTCCGGCAACCCTCCGTCCGTGGCGGGGTGCCCCGGGTGAAGACCAGGCCGTAGGCAGTGAGGTCTACGGCAAGCGCGGACCCCTCGCACGCTTTCGACAAGTGTGGGGCCAGGGGTCCTGGTCATCGAGGGAGTCTCCCGTGAGCAAGCGAATGCGATAGGGCCGCCGAGCCCCGCCTCCGCATCCCCTTCTTCTCTTTCCGGCCCGTCTCTCACGGGCTCTTCTCGCCTGCCTCTCACGGGAGTTCGCCATGTCCGTCTCCACCGCTGCCGCCGACCAGTCCGTTTGTACCCCTCTGCCTGTTCTGGGCCGGGATGTCACCGTCCCGCTCGTCACGGGCGGCGAAGTCGCCTACGCCGCGCTCGACTACGCGGCCAGCGCCCCCGCCCTCCAGCGCGTCTGGGACGACGTGGCGGCCTACGCGCCCTACTACGGCAGCGTCCACCGCGGCGCCGGCTACCTCTCCCAGCTCTCCACGGACCTGTTCGAGAACGCCCGCAAGACCGTCGCCGAGTTCCTCGACTGCCGCGAGACCGACCAGGTGATCTTCACCCGTTCGACCACGGACTCCCTCAACCTCCTGGCCCGTACGCTCCCCGCCGACTGCCAGGTCTTCGTCTTCGAGACCGAGCACCACGCCTCCCTGCTGCCCTGGCAGGACGCCCAGGTCACCTACCTCGACGCCCCGCGCACCCCGCAGCAGGCCGTCGAGACCCTGGAGCGGGCCCTGGCCGACCGTGACCCCTACGGCCCGGCCCTGGTATGCGTCACCGGTGCCTCCAACGTCACCGGCGAGCTGTGGCCGGTGCGCGAGCTGGCCGCCGCCGCCCACGCCCAGGGCGCCCGGATCGTCCTGGACGCCGCCCAGCTGGCCCCCCACCACCCGCTGAGCGTCCGTGACCTGGACGTCGACTGGGTCGCCTTCTCCGGCCACAAGCTGTACGCCCCCTTCGGCTCCGGCGTCCTGGCCGGCCGCGCCGACTGGCTCCGGGCTGCCGAGCCGTACCTCGCGGGCGGCGGCGCCAGCCGCAAGGTCACCCGGCGCCAGGACGGCGGTGTGGACGTGGAGTGGCACGAGAGCGCCGCCCGGCACGAGGCGGGCTCCCCGAACGTCATCGGCGCCTACTCCGTCGCGTCGGCCTGCAAGGCGCTCACCGAGGCCGGCTGGGACACCCTGGTCGCCCGTGAGCAGGACCTGATCGCCCGGGTCCGCGCGGGCCTCGCCGAGGTCCCGCAGGTGAGGGTGCTGTCCCTCTTCGGCGACGACGCCCCGCGCGTGGGCGTGCTCTCCTTCGTCGTCGACGGCTGGAACAGCTCCCACTTCGCCGCCGCGCTCTCCGCCGAGTACGGCATCGGCGTCCGCGACGGCCTCTTCTGCGCCCACCCGCTCGTCCACACCCTGCTGGGCAGCGACCCGCAGACCCAGGGCGAGTGCGGCGCTCCGGAAGCCGCACCCGGCGAGAAGTCCCTCAACGCCATCCGCGTCAGCTTCGGCGCGGGCACCCCCGACGAACACGTCGAGCGCTTCGTCACCGCGGTGAAGGAACTGATCACCGAGGGCGCGAAGTGGACGTACAGGACGGAGGAAGGCCGCTGCGTACCGGCGGTCTGAGTTTCCGAGTGCCTGGTGAGGCGGTGTTCAGACGGTCAGGACTCCAGTCCGATCGAGAACGCCGCCTCAAGGTCATGCTGCGAATACGTCCGGAACGCAACGTGCGTGTCCGTGGCCTCGACCCCCGGAATCTTGCTGATCCGCCCGGGAATCACCTCGGCCAGATCCTCGTGCTCCCGCACCCGCACCATGGCGATGAGATCGTACGTACCGGTGACGGAGAACACCTCGCTCACCGAATCCAGCGAAGCGACCTGCTCCGCGATCTCCGGAATCCGGTCCACGCTGGTCTTGATCAGAACGATCGCGGTGATCACGGCTGTTTCTCTCCCTCGGTGACCGGAGCTGGGGTGGCTTTCACTCTAGTCCCACGTCCGTACCGCACCCACGCATAGACGAACCCCAGGCCGAAGCCGACCAGGTGCGCCAGGTACGCCACCCCCGGCCCCTGCGTGGAGTGCCCCGCCGCCGCCCACTGCAGCGCCGCCCAGAACGGCAGCACGATCCATGCGGGGAACCGCATCGGCAGGAAGAACAGGAAAGGGAGCAGACTGGTGACGCGGGCGCGCGGGAACAGGTACAGGAACGCTCCGAGGACCGCCGAGATCGCTCCGGAGGCGCCGACCAGCGACTGTTCTGAGGTGGCGTTGGCGGCGGCGTACCCGAGCAGCGCCAGGTAGCCGCAGCCGACGTAGAACAGGGTGAACTCGACGCGGCCCATGCGCTCCTCGGTCAGTGCGCCGAAGACGAAGAGGAACAGCATGTTGCCGAGCAGATGCACCCAGCTGCCGTGCACGAACAGTGCCGTGGCCGGGGTGAGGGCCTCCCGGGCGGGCCCCTCGAACAGGTCGGCGGGGACCACGCCCCAGTGCCGGAAGTACGCCCGTTGCGCGGCGAACAGCGCGTCCCCGGTGCCGTACGCCCCGGTGAGCCCGGAGGCCGGTCCCAGTATGAAGATCAGGCCGCACAGGGCGATGAGGCCGTACGTCATGGGTGCCGAGGCGCCCCGGACGGCCCTGAGGGTCCGACCGGCCGCCGTGCTCCGGTTGCTGATCATGAACACAGAGCATGACGTAACGGGACGCAAGCTGACAGACTGCCTCGCCGCCGCGATCGGACGGGCGACGAGTACCCGCCAGGCCGTAGGGTTACGAGCCACACGCGTCGGGCACCGGCGCGGAGCGAGACGAGCACCAGCACGAGAAGGAAGCGAACAGGCACGATGACGGTTCCCCTGCCGACCGCCACGACGCGATGGCGCTGCGTCCTCTGCGGCAACCTCACCCGGTTCGACGTGACCCGCTCGTCGAAGGTCGTCGAGTACGTACACCTCGATCTGGCCGGTGAGCCGACGGTGGAGGAGCGCGAGGTGGTCAGTGAGACCATCGAGTCGGTGCGCTGCCGCTGGTGCAACGCGGTGGATCAGGTGGAACTCGTGGATCGGCCGGGTGCCGACTCCTGAGAGGGAGGCGGCCCCGTACAGGTATTGGGGTGTGACGGATGGTGGAGACCGCAGGCGGGGGGCCGGGCGACGGCACCGCTGAGGTGCTTGACCGTCCGCTGCCCGACGGTGTGCGCCGCCGGGTCGTGCAGATCGTCTCGGACGGCTTCGGCGGTCTGACGGTGACGGAACTGCCCGCCCAGCTCAGGCAGTACGCCCGTTTCGCCCCGAACCGGCGGGCCAAGTTCGCCGGGAACGCGATGGCGACGGCGCTGGAGACCGACCCGCTGTTCCGGCAGCGGATCGGCGAGAAGTTCAGAGAGGCGCAGCCGGAGCTCACCGGCGCCCTCGACTCCGGCTCCCCGCCCCCGGCCGCGGACCCGCTCGACGTGGCGGCTGCGGCCTATGTGCTGCGCCCCACGGGCTGGGTGAAGCTCGTGACCGCGGCCGGCGAGGAGGCCCAGCGGGCGGACGCCGAGCGGGCCGACGAGGAGAGCCGGGCCGAGCTGGAGCGGCTGCGCGAGGAACTGGCGCACGCCCGCGAACAGACCCGGACGGAGACCGAACGGCTGCGCGCCGAGCTGGAGTCGGTGAAGAAGGAAGCCGAATCGCTTCACCGCAAGCTGCGCGCCGCGCTCAGCGACGTCAAGCGCGGGGAGGCCGCGCTGCGCAAGCTGCAGGGCGAGACCGAGGCCGCACGGGCCGAGGGGCAGGCGCAGGTCTCGGCCGCCGAGAGCGAGGCCCGGCGGCTCAAGGGCCGCCTCGGCGAGGCGGAGGCCGCTCTGGAGGCGACCCGCAAGGCGGCCCGCGAGGGCCGCAGCGTGGAGGACATGCGGGTGCGGCTGCTGCTGGACACCCTGCTGGACGCCACCCAGGGCCTGCGCCGGGAGCTGGCCCTGCCGCCGGTCTCCGTGCGCCCGGCCGAGACGGTCGACGCGGTCGAGCCGGGGCGGATGACCCCGAAGGACATCGCGACGCGGGCCCTGTCCGAGAACGACCCCGCGATCCTCGACCAGTTGCTCGCACTGCCTCAGGCGCATCTGGTGGTCGACGGCTACAACGTCACCAAGACCGGCTATCCGCAGATGCCGCTGGAGAAGCAGCGGCTCAGGCTCCTCGGCCAGCTCTCGGCGCTCGCCGCGCAGACCGGCGCCGAGGTGACCTGCGTCTTCGACGGCGCCGAACTGGCCGCGCCGGTGCTGCTCGCGCCGCCGCGCGGAGTGCGCGTGCTGTTCTCCAAGCCGGGGGTCACCGCGGACGAGCTGATCCGGCAGCTGGTGCGCGCAGAGCCGCCCGGCCGTCCGGTCATCGTCGCCTCCACCGACCGCGAGGTGGCCGACGGCGTCGCGCGCGCCGGTGCCCGGCCCGTCGCCTCTGCGGTACTTCTGAAGCGACTGTCCTGAAGGTCCAATGGGCATGCGTAATGCCCGAATTGACCGACCTCTTACGCAACGTAGGGTCAATCGAGCATCACTGAACGTGTGTTGAGTGCAAAGAATGCATTGCGTCACGTGGTTTTTTGCGGCGGGGATTTGATCTGATCACGAGAGGGTCACTAGGGTCGGGCCTCGAACCTCCGAACGGGTGATCACTCACAAGAAGGAGTTCGTCCTCCGTGGCGTCCCACCGTCGACCCAAGCAGCCGAGCCGTACGCGCGTCACCGTGCTGACCACCGCAGCCGCCGCTGCCGTCGTTCTCAGCGCGAACGCCGCCAATGCCGCGCCGAGCGAGAAGCTCAGCAAGGACGAGGTGAAGGCGAAGGTCGACAAGCTCTACGAGCAGGCGGAGCAGGCCACCGAGAAGTACGACGGGGCCAAGGAGAAGCAGCAGAAGCTGCAGAAGGAAATCTCCACGATCCAGGACAACGTCGCCCGCGGTCAGCAAGACCTCAACAAGCTGCGCGACGGCCTGGGTTCGCTGGCCACCGCCCAGTACCGCTCCGGCGGCATCGACCCGTCGGTCCAGCTCTTCCTGTCCTCCAACCCGGACGACTACCTCGACAAGGCCTCCACGCTCGACCAGTTGAGCAGCCAGCAGGTCGAGGCTCTGAAGAAGATTCAGGACAAACAGCGCGAACTCGCCCAGGAGCGGGCCGAGGCCACCGAGAAGCTCAAGGACCTCGCGGCCACCCGCACCGAGCTGGGCAAGAAGAAGACGGAAGTCCAGGCCAAGCTCGCCGAGGCGCAGAAGCTGCTCAACTCCCTGACCGCCAAGGAGAAGGCGCAGCTCGCCGCCGAGCAGGAGCGCGCCAACCGCTCCTCCACCCAGCGGGTGAACCTCGGCGACGCCCCGCCCTCCTCCGGCCGCGCCGCCGCCGCGTTCGCCGCCGCCCAGAGCCAGATAGGCAAGCCGTACGTCTACGGCGCCACGGGTCCCAACGCCTTCGACTGCTCGGGTCTGACCTCCTGGGCCTACGCCCAGGCCGGTGTCTCCCTCCCGCGCACCTCCCAGGCCCAGGCCAACGCGGGCACGAGGATCTACAACCAGTCCGACCTCAAGGTCGGCGACCTGATCATCTTCTTCGGCGACTACCACCACGTCGGCCTGTACGCGGGCAACGGCCAGGTGCTGCACGCCCCGCACACCGGCGCCGTGGTGCGCTACGAGGCGATGAGCGACATGACGTTCGAGTTCGGCGTCCGCATCCAGTAAAACGCTGACAGGGGGCGCCCGAACGGGCGAATCCCGACAACCAAAACTGACTCCACGCCCCGCCCATGACCTGCGTCATAGGCGGGGCGTCACGTTTGCGCGGCCACCGAGGTCTTTGGCCGAGGCCCTTCCGCACGGCTACTGTCTGCCGCGTTTCCCCGGCGCCGGGGCCTCCCCGTCCCCAGGCGCCGGGGGAGCGGTACCTGTTGTCAGCGGAAGGACGTTGGCTTCCCGTGGGCTCTCATCGCCGCCTTGCACCATCCGGGCTCGACCGGGGCGCCGCCGCCCTGTGCGTGCTGACCGCAGCCGCCGGCGCGCTCGGCGCCGTACCGGCGGGCGCCGCGCCGCACGCGGACACCCGGGCCGAGGTGGACCGCCTCTACGAGCAGGCCGAGCAGGCGACCGAGGCCTACGACAAGGCCGCCGAGCGGGCCGGCACGCTGCGCCGCGAGGTGGGCTACGACCAGGACCACATCGCCCGCCAGCAGCAGCGCATCAACACCATGCGGGACCAGCTCGGTTCGCTGGCCGGCGCCCAGTACCGCGCCGGCGGCATCGACCCGGCCGTCGCCCTGCTGCTCAGCGGCGACCCCGCCGACTACCTCGACAAGGCGACCACCCTCGACCGCATCGGCGCCCACCAGGCCGGGCAGCTCCGGGAGTTGCAGTCCGCGATGCGCGAACTCGGCCAGGAGCGCGCCGAGGCCGCCCGGAAACTCGCCGAGCTGGAGCGCAGCCGCAAGGCCGTCGCCGCGCACAAGCGGACCGTGGAGCAGAAGCTCGCCAGGGCCCGGCAGCTGCTCGACGCGATGTCCGCCGCCGACCGCGCCGCCTGGGACCGCGCCTCCCGCGGCAGCCGCGACGGCCTGCCCGACCTCGGCGGCGCCGTCACCCCCGTCACCCCCGACGCCCGCGCCGCCGCCGCGCTGGCCGCCGCCCGCTCCGCCCTCGGCCGCCCCTACGTGTGGGGCGCCAACGGCCCCTCCGGCTTCGACTGCTCGGGCCTGATGCAGTGGGCGTACGCGCACGCCGGCATCCACCTGCCGCGCACCTCGCAGGAGCAGCGCTACGCCGGCCACCGGATCCCGCTCTCCCAGGCACGCCCCGGCGACCTGGTCGTCTACCGCTCCGACGCCAGCCACGTGGCGATGTACATCGGCAACGGCCAGGTCATCCACGCGCCCTACCCGGGGGCTCCGGTGCGCTACGACCCGGTCGGGATGATGCCCGTCTCCTCGGTCACCCGTCCCTGAGCCGGGCCCGCGCGCCGTACGATCGGGAAATGGCTGTTCGCAGACGGGCCCGGCGGGCGTGGCGTACCGCGGCGGCGGGGCTCTGTCTGCTGCTCGTGCCGCCCCTGGCCGGCTGCGCCGGGCAGGGGGCGGACGGTTCGGCGCAGGCCCAGGTGCAGCGGGTGCTGGACCGCCGGTCGGCCGCGCTGCTGGACCACGACGAGACGGCGTACGCCGCGACCGGCATCCGGACCGAGTACACCCGGCTGCGCGCGCTCCCGCTGACCTCCTGGACCTACCGCGTCACCGGGCTGCGCGGCACCGGCTCCGGCGCCACCGCCGAGGCCGAGCTGCGCTATCGCGTCGCGGGCTACGACCAGGCCCCGGTCAGCGCCCGCCGCACCCTCACCCTGAGCCGCACCGCCGACGGGAAGTGGTACGTCACCGCCGACCGGCCCGCGCGCAAGGCCGGGCAGCAGCTGTGGGACCAGGGCACGGTGACCGCCGTCCGGGGCGCGCACAGCCTGGTCCTCGGTACCGGGCAGCGCGTCGGTGACCTGCGCACCTTCGCGCGGCTCGCCGACCGCGCGGTGCCGGCCGTGTCCCGGCGGTGGGGCACCGGCTGGACCCGGCGGGTCGTCCTCCTCGTGCCCCGCTCGCTGGAGGGCATGGCGGGCCTGCTCGGCGCGCCCGCCGCCAACTACCGGGGGATCGCTGCGGTCACCACCGGCGAGGGGGGCGGCTCCGGCCGGGCCCCCGCGGACCGGGTGATCGTCAACCCGGACGCGTACGGCGGTCTCGGCTCCCTCGGCAAACAGGTCGTCATCACCCACGAGACGACCCATGTGGCCACCCGGGCGCAGACCACCGCCGCCACCCCGCTGTGGCTCTCCGAGGGGTACGCCGACTGGATCGGCTACCTGGACACCTCCCGCTCGCCCACCGAGATCGCGCCGGAACTCGCCCACGCGGTCGAGGACGGCCACCTGCCGTCGGCCCTCCCCGGCGACGAGGACTTCGGCTTCAGCGGCGACCCGACCCGGCTGGCCGAGGCCTACGAGGGCGGCTGGCTGGCCTGTCAGATGATCGCCGACCAGTGGGGCCCGCCCCGGCTCGGCGCCTTCTACCGGGCCGTCGGCGCCCACAAGGAGCGGGCGGGCGCGGTCGCCGGGGCGCTGAAGAAGGAGCTCGGCCTCACGCCGGAGGCGTTCACCGCGCGCTGGCGGCAGTACGTCACGGCTCAGCTCGGCTGAGCGTGCCGATGGCCTCGCGCAGCCAGGCCCGCTCGGCCTCCCCGGTGGCGCGGGCCACCCGCAGCATGCCCTGGCGGAACAGGTCCCCGGCCTCCTCCGCACGCACCGGCGCACCGTCCCGGTAGAAGAAGCTCGCCGGGGTCTCCAGGAACTTCAGCCGCCGGCGCAGCACCGCGGCCTGTTCCGCGCGTTCGGGCAGGTGGTGCAGAAAGGCGAGCAAGGTGTTGAAGCGGACGTGGTCGGTGATCTCGGCCGGCTTGGGGTTGCGCAGCCGCTCCAGCAGCTCCGTGCGGCCCTTCTCGGTCAGGGACAGCACCCGGCGCGGGGCGGCACTCGCGCCCTCCTCGGTGTGCTGCTCCAGCTTGCCGGCGGCGACCAGCCGGTTGATGGCCGGATAGAGGGCACCGTCGCTGACCGGGCGGACATGACCGCTCAGCGCCTTGATGCGCTCCTTCAGCTCGTACCCGTGCAGCGGCTCCTCGGCAAGAAAGCCGAGGATCGACAGCTCCAGCACGCGGACTCCTCCTTGCAGCGGACGTGACGACCATGCTACCTCTTATCGAGCTACCTCTAAACGATGTAGCTCGATAAGAGGGGGTCTCGATGAACACTCACCGCAGGCAGCTCGTCTCGCTCGCCCGCCCCGTCTACTTCTCGCTCCTCGCTTCGGTCGCCTCCGGGATCATCAACACCGTCTGGGTCTCCCGGCTCGGCGGTCCAGCCGTCGCCGCCGTGGCCGTCGCGACCAACACCGAGAACGTGCTGCTCGGCGTCGCCCTGGTCTTCGCCTCCGGTACGACCGTGCTGGTCGCGCACGCCAGGGGAGCCCGCGATCCCGGGGCCGTACGGGCCGCCGTGCGCGGGGGCTGGGCCCTGTTCGGGCTGGTCACCCCGGCGGTCGTGGCCGCCGGCCTGCTGCTGCGCGAGCCGCTGGCCGGGCTGGTGCTCGGGAGCGACGACCCGGCGGCCCTGCGCCTCGCCACCGCCTACTTCGCGATCTCCCTGCCCGGCATGGCCGTCTTCTTCGCCCAGCAGCTCGTCGACGGCATCCTCAAGGGCACCGGCGACACCCGGACCCCGATGCGGCTCGCGCTGCTGGCCAACGGGCTGATCCTGGTCTGCGATCCCCTCCTGATCCACCTCTACGGCGTCCGGGGCGCCGCCGCCTCCACCGTGCTGTGCCGCGGTGCGGCCCTCGCGGTCGGGCTGCGGGTGCTGCGCCGGAACGCCTCGCTGCGCCGGGCCGCCGGCGCGCGGCCGGCCGAGGCCGTCGGCGCGGCCCTGCGGCGGACCCTGCGCACCGGGCTGCCCATGTCCGCCGACTTCACCGTGCGCCAGGGCGGGGCCCTGGTGCTGGTGGCGATCGTGGCGCGGCTGGGGGTGGCCGCAGTGGCCGCCTACGCGATCGCCTACAAGGTCATGTACGTCGCCACCATGGCCTTCTACTCGGTACGGCAGGCCGCCGCGATCCACACCGCGCACACCCGGGGCGCCGGTGCGGACGCGCGCCGGGACATCGGACGGCAGGCGGTGCTCGTCTCCGGGACGCTGGGTCTCGTGGCGGCGGCCCTGTTCGCCGCCTGCGCCCCCTGGATCATGGCCGCCTTCGGAGCCGGGCCCGCCGTCGCCCACCAGGGCGTGCTGTTCCTGCGCTGCATCGGCCCCTACCTGCTGCTGATGGCGTGCTTCATCGCGCTCGGCGGCGTCTTCGAGGGCAGCGGGTCGGCCCCCGCACTGCTGCGGGTCACCCTGCTCGGCACCGCCGTCCAGCTCCCGCTGGCCTACGCCCTGTCCGGTCTCGGCCTGCCCGGCATCTGCCTGGCGCCGGCCCTCGCCATGGCCGTGCAGAGCGGGGCCGTGGCCGTACTGCTGCGGCGCGGGCGGCGTCAGGAGGAGGCCGAGGTCTCTCTCGTACGGGTCGCCTGAGGCGGGAACGGGGCGGCCGGGAGGGGCGGGACGGTGGAGCGCCACAGGGAGCGCGCCGCCGTGAGGGCGGCGATGAGCAACAGGCCGTTGCGGACGAGGAGCAGGGTGATGCCGTACCCGTCGCTCACCACCACGTGCGAGAAGCCGATCGGGAACTCCAGGAGCGTCACGAAGGACGCCACGACCACCATGAGCGCGGGCGCGGTCATGCGGCTCGGCCGGAAACAGAGGCACACCGCGGCCAGGCCGACCAGCCACACCAGGTACTGCGGGCTGATCACCCGGCTGGTGACCGTGAACAGCAGCACCGCCGTGAACGCCGCGTCCGCGAGGGACTGCGTGGTGAACCGGGTCGCGCGCAGCCGCCACAGCAGCAGCCAGCCGAAGGAGGCCCCGGTCAGCGCCAGCGCGACGGAGCTGACCAGCTCGACGTGCGGGCCGAGGAACTCGACCGACCCGTAGTTGAGCAGCACCTGTCCGTCCCAGCCGAAGTGCCGGGCCACGTGGAAGACCAGGGCGCCCAGCGACTCCACCTCGGTACCCCGGTCCCGCTGGAAGCCGAGGAAGGCGAACGCGCCCGGCATGGACACCGAGAACAGGGCCGCGAGCCCGGTGGCGGTGACCAGCGCCGACGCCCGCACCCGGCGCCCCGCGGCACCCACCAGCAGCAGCGCCGGCCACACCTTCAGCAGCGCCCCGAGCCCGGCCAGCGCGCCCAGCACCCGCGGCCGGCGGAGGCCCGCGAGCAGCGCCGCCACGGCGAGCGCGGTCACCATCACGTCGTAGCGGGCGTAGACCGTCGGGCCGAGCAGCGGCAGGCCCGCGACCCAGATCCAGACGCCGCGCATGGAGCGGTCGGGGTGGATGCCCGCGCACCCGAGCAGGCACAGGACGGCCGTGTCGGCGAGGAAGGCCAGGGCGAAGAAGGCGTGCGGGTAGGAGAGGAACGGCAGGGCGGCGGGGGAGACGATCGCGAGGGCGGCCGCGGGCGGGTACTGCCAGGTCACGTCGTCCAGCGGAAACGTTCCCTGGCGCAGTACCTCGTACCAGCCCTGGTAGATCACCGACACGTCCAGGGTGACGTCCGCGCCCGGGAAGACGAACACCCGGAAGACGAACAGCAGCAGCACCACGCGGGTGACGCCCCAGGTCGCCAGCAGCCATGGCAGGGACCGACCGGTGCCCCTCGACTCCACGTGATCCCCTGACGTTCGATTCGCGCTTCGATTCCCGCGTCGAGGGAACATGATGGCGTGCCCGCCTGTGCGCGTGCCACAGACCCGGCGGTGCGTGGCGCGGACTCGGCGGGGCGTGGCGCGGGCTCGGCGGCCGGGTGCGGCGGAACGGCGATTGGGTAGGGTCGGCAGCAATGCACAAGACCCTGATCGTCACCAACGACTTCCCGCCCCGGCCGGGCGGCATCCAGGCCTTCCTGCACAACATGGCCCTCCGGCTGGACCCGGGGCGGCTCGTCGTGTACGCCTCCACCTGGAAGCGGAGCCGGGAGGGTGTCGAGGCCACCGCCGCCTTCGACGCCGAGCAGCCGTTCACCGTCGTACGCGACCGTACGACCATGCTGCTGCCCACCCCGCAGGCCACCCGGCGGGCGGTCGGGCTGCTGCGCGAGCACGGCTGCACCTCGGTGTGGTTCGGGGCCGCCGCGCCGCTCGGGCTGATGGCGCCCACACTGCGGGCGGCCGGGGCGAAGCGGCTGGTGGCGACCACCCACGGGCACGAGGCCGGCTGGGCCCAGCTGCCCGCCGCGCGCCAACTGCTGCGCCGGATCGGGGAGTCGACGGACGCGATCACCTATCTGGGCGAGTACACCCGCTCCCGCATCGCCACCGCGCTCACCCCGCACGCGGCGGGCCGGATGGTGCAGCTGCCGCCCGGGGTCGACGAGAAGACCTTCCACCCCGCCTCCGGCGGCGAGGAGGTGCGCGCGCGGCTCGGCCTCACCGACCGGCCCGTCGTGGTGTGCGTCTCCCGGCTGGTCCCGCGCAAGGGCCAGGACACCCTGATCAAGGCCATGCCCCGCATCCTCGCCGACGAGCCGGACGCGGTCCTGCTGATCGTCGGCGGCGGCCCGTACGAGCGGGACCTGCGCCGGCTGGCCCGCGAGAGCGGCGTCGAGGCCTCGGTCCGCTTCACCGGCGCCGTGCCCTGGTCCGAGCTGCCCGCGCACTACGGCGCCGGGGACGTCTTCGCCATGCCCTGCCGCACCCGCCGCGGCGGCCTCGACGTCGAGGGCCTCGGCATCGTGTACCTGGAAGCCTCCGCCACCGGCCTCCCGGTCGTCGCGGGCGACTCCGGCGGCGCGCCGGACGCGGTCCTGGACGGCGAGACCGGCTGGGTCGTACGCGGCGACTCCGTGGACGACACCGCCGAGCGCATCGTCGTCCTGCTCCAGGATGCGGAACTACGGCGCCGGATGGGGGAGCGGGGACGCCAGTGGGTGGAGGAGAAGTGGCGCTGGGACCTCTTGGCGGAGAAGTTGAAGGAACTCCTCTAGCCAGAAGGAGATAATCCGCCGATGCTGCGCGCATGACAGCAAAACTGACGCAGCATCAGCTGACCAGACGTCACATCCTGGGCATGATCGCCCTCCAGGCCGCCGCCACGGCCGGCCTCACCCGTATCGGTCTCCAGTCCGCCCACGCCGTCGAACCGGCCGCCGTCGACAACTCCCCGGCCATCGTGGTCGGTTCGGGCTACGGTGGCGCGGTCGCCGCACTCCGGCTCGGCCAGGCCGGCATCCGCACCCTCGTCCTGGAGATGGGGCGGCTGTGGAACACCGCCGGCACCGACGGCAAGGTGTTCTGCTCCACCAGCGCCCCCGACCAGCGCTCCATGTGGTTCCGCACCCGCACCGAGGCCCCCCTCGCCACCTTCCTGTGGCTGGACGTCGTCAACAAGGCCATCAACCCCTACCCCGGCACCCTGGACCGCGTGCACTACGACAACATGTCCGTGTACGTCGGCCGCGGCGTAGGCGGCGGCTCCCTCGTCAACGGCGGCATGGCGGTCACCCCGCTCAAGTCCTACTTCGCCGAGCAGTTCCCGACCGTCGACGCCGACGACATGTACGTCAACCACTTCCCGCGCGCCCGCGCCATGCTCGGCGTCAACACCGTCGACCCGGCCTGGTTCGAGTCGACCGAGTGGTACAGGTTCACCCGCACCTCCCGCAAGGCCGCCGCCAACGCCGGCCTGAAGACCACCTTCGTGCCCAACGTCTACGACTTCGACTACATGCAGCGCGAGGCCGCCGGCACGGCCACGAAGTCCGCGCTCGCCGGCGAGGTCATCTACGGCAACAACTACGGCAAGCGCAGCCTCGACAAGACCTACCTCGCCGCCGCCCTCGGCACCGGCAACGTCACCCTCCACACCCTGGAGAAGGTCAGGGCGATCACGCGGGCCGGCGACGGGTCGTACGTCCTGACCGCCGACCGCATCGACAACACCGGCACCGTCGTCGAGACCAAGCAGTACAGCTGCACGTACCTGTTCCTCGGCGGCGGCAGCCTCGGCACCACCGAACTCCTCGTCCGCGCCCGGGACACCGGCACCCTGCCGGACCTGGACCCGAGCGTGGGCGCCGGCTGGGGCACCAACGGCAACACCATGCTCGGCCGCGCCAACCACATATGGGACACCGTCGGCGCGAACCAGGCCACCATGCCGGTGATGGGCATCGACGACTGGGCCAACGCCGACAACCCGGTCTTCGCCGAGATCGCCCCGCTGCCCATGGGGTTCGAGCACTGGATCAGCCTCTATCTGGCGATCACCAAGAACCCGGAGCGGGCCTCGTTCACGTACGACTCCGCGTCCGGCAGGGTGAAGCTCGGCTGGACGCCCGCCCAGAGCGCGGTGTCGGTGGGCATGGCCAAGAAGTTGTTCGACCGCATCAACCTGGCCAACGCGACGATCTACCGGTACGACCTCTTCGGTTCGACCAGCAAGATCTTCGCCGACGACTTCACCTACCACCCGCTGGGCGGCTGCGTGCTGGGCCGGGCGACCGACGACTACGGCCGCGTGAAGGGGTATTCGAGGCTGTACGTCACCGACGGCTCGCTCGTGCCCGGCTCGATCGGCGTGAACCCCTTCGTCACCATCACCGCGCTCGCCGAACGCACCATGGCGCGGGTCCTCGTCGAGGACACCGCGCCATGACACACCGTCAACAGGCGTACTACCCGTACTACTTCGCGTAGATCGCCTCGATCTGGTCCGCGTAGTCCTTCGCCACCACGTTCCGCTTGAGCTTCAGCGACGGGGTGAGGTGGCCCGAATCCTCCGTGAACTGGGAGGACAGAATGCGGAACTTCCGCACCGATTCCGCTTTTGACACCGCGGCGTTGCCGTCGTCGACGGCCGTCTGGATCGCAGCGATGAGATCCGGGTCCTCGCGCAGCGACGCCGCGGTGGAGCCCGCCGGCTTGCCGTGCTCGGCGGCCCAACGGCCCAGGAACTCCTCGTCGATGGTGACCAGCGCGCCCACGAACGGCCGCCCGTCACCGACCACCATGCACTCCGCGACCAGGGCGTGCGCCCGGATCCGGTCCTCGATCACCGCCGGGGCCACGTTCTTGCCGCCCGCGGTGACGATGATCTCCTTCTTCCGGCCGGTGATCCTGAGGTAGCCGTCCTCGTCCAGGGTGCCGATGTCACCGGTGTGGAACCAGCCGTCGGCCAGCGCCTCCGCCGTCGCGCCCGGGTTGTTCCAGTACTCCTTGAACAGGTGCTCGCCATGCAGCAGCACCTCGCCGTCGTCCGCTATCCGCACCACCGAGCCGGGCAGCGGCTGACCGACCGTGCCGATCTTCTGCCGGTCCCAGGGGTTGAACGCGGTCGCCGCGCAGGACTCGGTCAGGCCGTAGCCCTCCAGCACCGTGAAGCCGATGCCCCGGAAGAAGTGGCCGAGCCGCTCGCCCAGCGGGGCGCCGCCGGAGATGGCGTACTCGCCCCGGCCGCCGAGGACCGCGCGCAACTTGCTGTAGACCAGCTTGTCGAAGACCTTGTGCTTGACCTTCAGGCCGAACGACGGACCGGAGGCGCTGTCCAGCGCCTTGCTGTAGGCGATCGCGGTGTCCGCCGCCTTGTCGAAGATCGCGCCCTTGCCGTCCGCCTGCGCCTTGGCGCGCGCCGAGTTGTAGACCTTCTCGAAGACGCGCGGGACGCCGAGGACCAGCGTCGGCCGGAAGGCGGCCAGCTCGTCGGTGAGGTGCTTGATGTCCGGGACGCAGCCCAGCTTGATCGGCGCCATCATCGGGGCGATCTGCACGAGCCGGCCGAAGACGTGCGCGAGCGGCAGGAAGAGCAGCACCGAGCACTCGCCGGTACGGAACAGGGGGCGCAGCCGCTCCACGATGTTGCCGCACTCCGCGAAGAAGCTGCGGTGGGTCAGCACACAGCCCTTGGGGCGTCCGGTCGTACCGCTCGTGTAGACGATGGTCGCCGGGTCGTCGGCCTTCGCGATCGAGCTGCGCTCCTCGACGGTCTCGTCCGAGACGTCCTGCCCGAGCCGCCCCAGCTCCTCCACACCGCCGGCCTCGATCTGCCAGACGTGCTT
This sequence comes from Streptomyces sp. NPDC002671, assembly GCF_053592475.1. NCBI lineage: Bacteria > Bacillati > Actinomycetota > Actinomycetes > Kitasatosporales > Streptomycetaceae > Streptomyces > Streptomyces sp. NPDC002671. Next base: position 264,246 of record NZ_JBSFVU010000008.1, on the reverse strand, counting down.
GAGGGCGGGCAGCGTGTCGCGCACCGACTCCACGGCCGCCGCGTGGTTGTCCAGCTCCACGATGCAGGCCGTGGCGCCCGAGTCGGACAGGATCCACTGCACCTGCTCCGGCGAGCTGGTCTCGTACACGGGCACGGTGACCGCGCCCGCGCTCCAGATCGCGAAGTCCAGCAGCGTCCACTCGTAGCGGGTGCGGGACATCAGGCCGACCCGGTCGCCCGGCTGTACGCCGGCCGCGATCAGGCCCTTGGCGGCGGTGTGCACCTCGGCCAGGAACTCGCGCGCCGTCACGTCCTGCCAGGCGCCGCCCGCCTTACGCGCGATGACGGCGACGTCGGGATGCTGCGCGGCGTTTCTGCGGACGATGTCGGTCAGATTGCCGTCCGCAGGGACCTCGTACAAAGCCGGAAGGCTGAACTCGCGCAAGACTGCTGCTCCTCATAGGGCGCCGGCGCCACGACACTGTGTGATGCGACGGTGCGGTCCAAGGCTCGGGCGGTGCTCCGGTCGGCACATGCGGTATTCACATGTTGAAAACCAGAGCACGACTGGACGGCCCGGACGTTACCGGTCGGTATGGCTTCCCCGACAGGGGGTCCCGGCGAGATGTTCGCTGCGTCACACGGGTTGGCGTTCCTTCGCGCACAGTAGTCCACCCCTTTCCCAACCGGCGAGTAGCCGCAGGCCGGGCTGCCACTGTTCACGCACATCGCACACGCCTACGCTTGATCGCCATGGCATCCACACGCTCAGGGAACCGAAGGACACGCGTCCACGTGGTCAGCGACGTGCACGGCAACGCCCGTGACCTGGCCCGCGCAGGCGAGGGTGCCGACGCCCTGATCTGCCTCGGCGACCTCGTGCTCTTCCTCGACTACGCCGACCACTCGCGCGGCATCTTCCCCGACCTGTTCGGCAAGGAGAACGCCGACCGTATCGTCGAACTGCGCACCGCGCGCCGCTTCGAGGAGGCCCGCGACTTCGGCGCCCGGCTGTGGGGCGGCCTCGGCTCGGACCGGGCCGTCGCCATCGAGAAGGCCGTGCGCAAGCAGTACACCGAGATGTTCGCGGCATTCCCGACCCCGACGTACGCCACCTACGGAAATGTCGACATGCCGCCTTTGTGGAGCGAGTACGCCGGGCCGGGCACCACGGTGCTGGACGGCGAGCGGGTGGAGATCGGCGGCTGGACCTTCGGCTTCGTCGGCGGCGGACTGCGCACCCCGATGCGGACGCCGTACGAGATCGACGACGAGGAGTACGCGGCGAAGATCGAGGCGGTCGGCGAGGTCGACGTGCTGTGCACGCACATCCCGCCGGAGGTCCCCGAGCTGGTCTACGACACGGTCGCGCGCCGCTTCGAGCGCGGGAGCCGCGCCCTGCTGGCCGCGATCCGGCGCACCCGCCCCCGCTACTCCCTCTTCGGCCACGTCCACCAGCCGCTCGCCCGGCGGATGCGGATCGGCGCGACCGAGTGCGTGAACGTGGGGCACTTCGCCGGGACGGGCCGGCCCTGGGCGCTGGAATGGTGAGGGAGCAACGACGCGGACGCGGTGAAGGCGGCAGGTCGGGCGCGCGGTAGCCTTCACGCTGCACACTCTTAGGTCCGCATCTGGAGGAGCCACGGCGATGGCGGAACACACCAGTTCGAGCATCACGATCGAGGCGGCTCCGGCCGAGGTCATGGCGGTCATCGCCGACTTCGCCCGCTACCCGGACTGGACCGGCGAGGTGAAGGAGGCGGAGGTCCTCGCCACCGACGGCCGGGGCCGCGCCGAGCAGGTGCGTCTCGTCATGGACGCCGGTGCCATCAAGGACGACCAGACCCTCGCCTACACCTGGACCGGCGAGCACGCCGTCTCCTGGACCCTGGTGAAGTCCCAGATGCTGCGCTCCCTGGACGGCTCCTACCTCCTCAAGCCGGCCGGCTCCCAGGCCACCGAGGTCACCTACCAGCTCACCGTCGACGTCAAGATCCCCATGCTCGGCATGATCAAGCGCAAGGCGGAGAAGGTCATCATCGACCGGGCGCTGGCGGGCCTGAAGAAGAGGGTGGAGTCGGGCGAGAAGTAGCGGGAAGCGCAGCGCCGGTCGCCGCTGCCCTCCGTTACCGTTCAGCCTCATGCGCACCATCCTGATCACGGGCCCGGGCGGCAGCGGCCGTACGACCGTCGCCGCCGCCACCGCGCTGCGCGCCGCCCGCGAGGGCGTCCGCACCCTCGTCCTCACCGCGGACCGCACCGACACCCTCGGCGCGGCCCTGGGAGCCGAGACAGGAGCGAGTCCCGCCGAGGTCACCGAGCACCTCACCACCTGGCGGCCCGACGCGGCCGGCCGCTTCCGCGAGGACCTCACCGCCTTCCAGGCCCGCGCCCGGAACGTCCTCGACCTGCTCGGCGCGGCCCGGCTGGACGCCGAGGAGGTCACCCCGCTGCCCGGCGCCGAGGAGCTGTCCTTCCTGCGCGCGCTGCGTGACGCCGCCCTCTCCGAGCGCTACGACCTCCTCGTCGTCGACCTCCCGCCCTTGTCGCAGGCCCTCGCCCTGCTCGCCCTCCCCGAGGAACTGCGCCGCTATCTGCGCCGCCTGCTCCCGCCCGAGCGGCAGGCGGCCCGCGCCCTGCGCCCCGTCCTCGGCCGGCTGGCCGGCGTCCCCATGCCCGCCGACTGGCTGTACGAGACGGCGGCCCGCTGGGACGTCGAACTCGCCGCCGTCGAGGCCGTCCTCACCGACCGGAACACCGCCGTACGGCTCGTCGCCGAACCCGGCCCGGCCGGCGCCGACGCCGTCCGCACCGCCACCCTCGGCCTCGCCCTGCGCGCCCTGCCCGTCGAGGCCCTGCTCGCCAACCGCGTCCTGCCCGAGACCGCGCCGGACACCTGGTTCGCGGGGCTCCTAGCCCAGCAATGCAAGGCCGTCGCCGACTGGGAGCAGTCGTACGACGTCCACACCGTCCCCCACCTGGGCCGCGACCCGCAGGGCACGGACGACCTCGGCGCGCTCGCCGTGCCCGGCGTCAACTCCGTGCCCGACCCGGTCGAGTGGCCCGTCATGGACCGCATCGCCGAGGACGGCGTGCTGGTCTGGAACGTCCCGCTGCCCGGCGCGATACGCGAGCAGCTCGACCTGATCCGGCGCGGCGACGAACTCGTGATCACGGCGGGCCCCTTCCGCCGGATCGTTTCGCTGCCGTCGGCGCTGCGCCGCTGCACGGTCGCCGGAGCCGCGCTGCGCGAGGGCGTGCTGCGCATCCGGTTCGCCCCCGATCCCGGCCTGTGGCCCGCGCCCGGACGGTGAACCGCGTACGCCCGTTCGGGTAACGTCGAAGGTGCGAACCGTAGTCAGGAGTCCGCCATGAGCGAAGAGCGTCCCGCACCCGACCCCCTTGAGGAGCAGCCGCGGGCGACCGACGCCGACGCCTGGGCCAAGGCCTGCGCCGAGGACCTCGCCGCCGAGAAGGCCCGCCGCCGCGCCGAGAACGGCCCGCCCCTCGGCTCCGCCGCCGAGGAGCTGAAGAAGCTCGTGGACACGGTCGCCGACAAGCTGTCCGGCCTCCGGTCCCCGCTCCTCGGAGCCCTCGCCGGACCCGTCGCCCACCAGGTGGTACGGCAGGTCGTCCAGCAGGCCAAGGCCACCGTGGAGCCCGTGATAGAGCGCAACCCGGACGTCTTCGACCACCTGGCCGCGGCCGGCACCGAGCTGCTCGCCGCCTACCGCTCCGCCGTCCATACCCACGAGACCCGCTGGACCACCGGTGCGGCCGACCTCAAGGGCGACCGGAGCGAGCGCCGCGACCCCGGCGAGGACACCGGTCCGGGGCAACGCATCGACTTGGACTGAAGCCCTTCCCCGGCAGGGCCTCGGGTACGGTTGGCCGTAGCGGGGCTCGACCGAACTGAGGGATTCATGGGACTCACCATCGGCGTCGACATCGGCGGCACCAAGATCGCGGCCGGCGTGGTCGACGAGGAAGGCAACATCCTCTCGACGCACAAGGTGCCGACCCCGGGCACGCCCGAGGCGATCGTGGACGCCATCGCCTCCGCCGTCGAGGGCGCGCGCGCCGGCCACGAGATCGTCGGCGTGGGCATCGGTGCGGCCGGTTACGTCAACCGGCAGCGCTCCACCGTCTACTTCGCGCCCAACATCCTCTGGCGTCAGGAGCCGCTCAAGGAGAAGGTCGAGGCCCGCGTGGGCCTCCCGGTCGTGGTCGAGAACGACGCCAACGCCGCTGCATGGGGCGAGTACAAGTTCGGTGCCGGCAAGGGCCACCGCAACGTCATCTGCATCACCCTCGGCACCGGCCTCGGCGGCGGCATCATCATCGGCAACAAGCTGCGCCGCGGCCACTTCGGCGTGGCCGCCGAGTTCGGCCACATCCGCATGGTCCCGGACGGCCTGCTGTGCGGCTGCGGCTCGCAGGGCTGCTGGGAGCAGTACGCCTCCGGCCGCGCCCTGGTCCGCTACGCCAAGCAGCGCGCCAACGCCACCCCCGACCTGGCCGAGACCCTGCTCGCCCTCGGCGACGGCACCCCCGACGGCATCGAGGGCAAGCACATCTCCATCGCCGCCCGCCAGGGCGACCCGGTCGCCGTGGACTCGTACCGCGAGCTGGCCCGCTGGGTCGGCGCGGGCCTGGCCGACCTGGCCTCCCTCTTCGACCCGTCCGCGTTCATCGTCGGCGGCGGCCTCTCCGACGAGGGCGAACTGGTCCTCGACCCGATCCGCAAGTCCTACAAGCGCTGGCTGGTCGGCGGCAACTGGCGTCCGGTCGCCGACGTGATCGCGGCCGAGCTGGGCAACAAGGCCGGCCTCGTCGGAGCGGCCGACCTGGCCCGGGAGCCCGACCCGATCATGTAGTGAGCCCGATCCGACAGTGCCCGCCGCGTCCGGTCCCGGAACGGCGGGCACCGTCGTATGTTGACCGTCATGCTGCTGCCCAACTCCCGTACGGAATCGGACGGTTCCGCTGTCATCCGGGTCCTGAGCTACAACATCCGCTCGATGCGCGACGACACGGACGACCTGGCCAGAGTCATCACCGCCTGCGCCCCCGACCTGGTCCTCGTCCAGGAAGCCCCCCGCTTCTTCCGCTGGCGCAAGAAACTGGGGCGGCTGGCAGCGGCCTCGGGCCTGGTCATCCTCACCGGGGGCGCCACAGCCGCGGGACCGGCGGTCCTGTGCAGCCTCCGCGTCACCGTCGAGCGCACGGAAGACGTCCTCCTCCCGCTCACCCCCGGACTCCACCGGCGCGGTTTCGCCACGGCGGTGATCCGGATCGGCGGCGCCCGCCTCGGCGTCCTCAGCTGTCACCTCAGCCTCCAGAAGGACGAGCGGTACGCGCAGGGCGGCATGCTCCTCGACCGGCTCGCCGGAATGGGCGTCGAGCACGCCGTCGCGGGCGGCGACCTCAACGAGCGCCCCGAGGGCCCCACCTTCCGCCGCCTCTCCGCCGGCCTCCAGGACTGCCGGGCCACGGCTCCCTGGGGCGGCGAGGCAACCTGGACGCATACCGAGCCCCACGGCCGTATCGACGCGATCTTCGCCACCAAGGACATCGAGGTCCTGGGTTGCGGGGTGCCGATCGGCCACCCCGGCATCACGGAGACGGATCTGAGGGCGGCCACGGACCACCTCCCGGTCCTGGCCGCCCTCAGAATCTCACCGGGATAGGCGTCGCTCAGACAACCGCGCCCCGCCCCGGATCGTCGTGCCCGTCCTCGTCCGTCCGCATCCGCGCCACCAGCGTCACGAAGCCGCCGAGGAAGCCGCCGATGCCGAGGGTCGCCAGCCACCAGGTCATCTCCCAGCCGAACAGCACGGCCAGCAGGAGCAGGATCGGCCCGCCGACGACGCCCAGCCAGGCGAACCTGGCGGTGGTGTCGGTGGCCGGCAGCGGCGGCGGCTCGGGCGGTACGAAGTGCCCCTCGTCGTCCTCGTCGAAGTCGTCGTCGGACGGCTCGGGTGCCGTGTAGTCGCGCGGGCCGACGCCGGGCGCGAACGAGACCGAGCTGCCCAGCGGCCGGGCGGGCTGCTCCTCCGCGGAGTCGTCCGTGACCATCTCCGGCAGCGCGAGATCCTCCACCGGCTTGAACGGCCGGGCGCCCGGCGGATCCGGCGGCTCCTCGCCGTACCCGGCCACGATGGCCCGCCACGCGGCGTCCTCGTCGAAGGGCACCCCCTGCTCGTCCGGCTCGCGGTCCTCGCGATCGGACTCGTGCTCAGCCAACTGCCGCCGTCCCTTCCTTGCCCTTGCCGACACTGGGTGCGAGCCGGCCGACGAAGGCAAGGCTCTCCTCGAAGATCCGGTCCGCGTCATAGTCCAACGTCGCCACGTGGTAGCTCTGTTCCAGCACTATCTCGGTCACGTCCGTGGACGACACCCGGCTCAGCACGCGCATCGGGTCGGACGGCGGCACGACGTGGTCCTGGGCGCTGCGCAGCACCAGCAGCGGCTGGGTCACCTGGGGCAGCTCGCCGTCCAGGCGGCGCAGGAACACCCGCAGGGAGTGCGCCGCGTGCAGCGGCACCCGGTCGTAGCCCAGCTCCGCCGCGCCGCCCTTGGCGATGTCGCTGGCGATGCCCTTCGTCGTCCGCACGAGATGCCGGGCCACCGGAAGGGCGTACGCCGACAGGCCGTGCACCTTGTTCGCCGGGTTGACGACCACCGCGCCGGCGACCCGCTCGCCGTGCCGGGCGGCCAGCCTGAGGGCGAGGGCCCCGCCCATCGACAGGCCCGCCACGAAGACCCGGGAGCAGCGCTCGGTGAGCAGGCGCAGCTCGCGGTCCACCTCCGCGTACCAGTCCTGCCAGCCGGTGAGCTGCATGTCCTCCCAGCGGGTGCCGTGTCCGGGCAGCAGGGGCAGCGACACGGTCAGGCCGCGGGCCGCGTGGTGCTCCGCCCAGGGGCGCAGCGACTGGGGTGAGCCGGTGAAGCCGTGACAGAGGAGGATCCCCACCTCCCCGCCCTCGTGGCGGTACGGCTCGGCTCCGGGGAGAAGTGGCATGTGCTTCACCGTACGCGACCGCACTGACACCGACCAGGGTCGTCGGCGTCATTGACAGTGCTCCGGGTTAAGGTCTGATCGACGGAAACAGGAGGCACACGGGTGTTGTACGGAACGATGAAGGTCGCCATCGGAGGGCCGCTGAAGGTCGCCTTCAGGCCCTGGGTGGAGGGACTGGAGAACATTCCGGCCGAGGGCCCCGCCATTCTGGCGAGCAATCACCTGTCCTTCTCGGACTCCTTCTTCCTGCCGGCGGTCCTCGACCGCAAGGTCACCTTCATCGCGAAGGCCGAGTACTTCACCACCCCCGGCGTCAAGGGCCGGCTGACCGCCGCCTTCTTCAAGGGCGTCGGACAGCTCCCGGTGGACCGCTCCGGGGCGCGCGGCGCCGGCGAGGCGGCGATCAAGAGCGGCATAGAGGTGCTGGAACGCGGCGAGCTGTTCGGGATCTATCCCGAGGGCACCCGCTCGCCCGACGGCCGCCTGTACCGGGGCAAGCCCGGCGGCCTCGCGCGCGTGGCGCTCGCCACCGGCGCTCCGGTCATCCCCGTGGCGATGATCGACACCGAGAAGATCCAGCCGCCCGGCAAGGTCGTGCCGAAGCTGATGCGGCCGGGCATCCGGATCGGCAAGCCGCTGGACTTCAGCCGGTACCAGGGCATGGAGCACGACCGGTTCGTGCTGCGCGCGGTGACCGACGAGGTCATGTACGAGATCATGAAGCTTTCCGGCCAGGAGTACGTCGACATGTACGCGACCGCCGCCAAGCGTCAGATAGCCGATGCGGCGAAGGCGGCCAAGGACGCGGAGAAGGCCGCCAAGGAGGCGGAGAAGAAGGCCGAGGCCTAGCCGGGGGAGCCCGGGAGGCCGAGGCGTCGGGGGAGTCCGGGGGATCGGGGGGTTGCGGTGGCCAAGCGCGAGCGCGTCATGAGGATGTCCGTCGAGCAGCCGATGTGGCGTGCTCTCGCCGGATACCGCGTCCTGACGATGCTGTATGCGATCGCGTTGTTCGCGTACCGGTACGGCAAGTTCGCGCACCCCTGGGTCGCCGTCGGCTACTACGCGGTCCTCTTCGTGTGGACCCTGGCCACGCTGCCCAAGGTCGCGAGCGCCGCGCACTGCACCCGGCGCTTCCTCGCCGCCGACCTGACCATCGCGCTCACCGGCGTCCTTCTCACGCCGGTCGCCGCCTCCCACGCGCGCATCGTCGCGGGCACTCCGACGCTGCCGTCGATATGGACGGCCGGCGTGGTCCTGGGCTTCGCGCTCAAGGGCGGCTGGCGCTGGGCGGCGCTGGCCTCGACGCCGGTCGCCATCGCCAACGTCGTCCAGCGGGGCGCCCCGAGCCGGGCGACGATACACGCCGTCCTGCTGGTCTGGATCGCCTCCATCGCCATCGGCTACGTCGTGGAGGTCGCCCGCGCCTCCGAGCGCACCCTCGCCCGCGCCCTGGAGATCGAGGCCGCGACCCGGGAGCGGGAGCGGCTGGCCCGGGACATCCACGACAGCGTGCTCCAGGTGCTGGCCATGGTGAAACGGCGCGGCACGGCCCTCGGCGGGGAGGCGGCCGAGCTGGGGCGGCTGGCCGGGGAGCAGGAGGTGGCGCTGCGCACCCTGGTCACCGGCGGTCTGCTGCCGGTCTCCCGGGTGTCGGAGGACGCCTCCGCCGGAGCGGTCGTCCGCGCGGTCGAGGAGCCCGACGACGATCCGGCCGACGGCCCGCTCGACCTGCGCTCCCTGCTCGCCCCCTACGCGGGCGCCCGGGTCAGCCTGGCCGAGCCCGGCGCTCCGGTGCCGCTGCCGCGCCCCGCGGCCCGGGAGCTGGCCGCGGCGGTCGGCGCCGCCCTGGACAATGTGCGCAGGCACGCCGGGGAGGACGCCCAGGCCTGGATCCTGCTGGAGGACGAGCCCGACGACGTCATCGTGACCGTCCGGGACGACGGCCCCGGCATCCCCGAGGGCCGGCTCGCCCAGGCCGAGGGCGAGGGCCGGCTCGGGGTGGCCCAGTCGATCCGGGGGCGGCTGCGCGACCTGGGCGGCAGCGCCGAGCTGATCTCGGTCCCCGGGCAGGGCACGGAAGTCGAACTGAAGGTACCGAAGGGCGCCGTACGGGCGCGGGGGAAGGCGGAGAAGCGATGAGCGAGCAGCAGGGCCCGATCAAGGTCATGGTGGTGGACGACCACCCCATGTGGCGCGACGCGGTCGCCCGGGACCTGAGCGAGTCCGGCTTCGAGGTGGTCGCCACCGCCGGCGACGGCGAACAGGCGGTGCGCCGGGCCAAGGCCGCAGGGCCCGACGTCCTCGTGCTGGACCTCAACCTGCCCGCCAAGCCCGGCGTCCAGGTGTGCAAGGAACTGGTCGGCCACAACCCCGCCCTGCGCGTCCTCGTGCTGTCCGCGAGCGGCGAGCACGCCGACGTCCTGGAGGCGGTGAAGTCCGGCGCGACCGGCTACCTGCTGAAGTCGGCCTCGACGGAGGAACTGCTGGACGCGGTGCGCCGTACCGCCGTCGGCGACCCGGTGTTCACCCCGGGCCTGGCCGGTCTGGTCCTCGGCGAGTACCGGCGCCTGGCCTCCGAACCCGCGTCCGCTCCGGACACCGACGAGCCCGGCGCACCCCGGCTGACGGACCGGGAGACGGAGGTACTGCGCCTCGTCGCCAAGGGCCTGAGCTACAAGCAGATCGCCGAACGCCTCGTCATCTCCCACCGCACGGTGCAGAACCACGTCCAGAACACCCTCGGCAAGCTCCAGCTGCACAACAGGGTGGAGCTGGTGCGGTACGCGATCGAGCGCGGGCTCGACGACGCGTAGGACGAGTAGGACGAGAGTAGGACGAGAGTAGGACGAGTAAACCAACCACCTCACAATTCACCGGAATTGCCCTGCCCGCCTCTCACCATGTGACGCGGATCACCATTACCGTGACCCTCCGTCAGGCAAGTGTGGCGAAGGGACATTTCCATGCGGGTCGGAGTACTGACCGGAGGCGGCGACTGCCCCGGGCTCAACGCCGTCATCCGGGGCGTCGTCCGCAAGGGCGTGCAGGAGTACGGATACGACTTCGTCGGCTTCCGGGACGGCTGGCGCGGCCCCCTCGAAGGCGACACCATGCGCCTCGACATCCCCGCGGTGCGCGGCATCCTGCCCCGCGGCGGCACCATCCTCGGCTCCTCGCGGACCAACCCCCTCAAGCAGGAGAACGGCATCCGCCGTATCAAGGAGAACCTGGCCAAGCTGGAGATCGAGGCCCTCGTCGCGATCGGCGGCGAGGACACCCTCGGGGTGGCCGCGCGGCTGTCCGGCGAGTACGGCGTGCCCTGCGTCGGCGTGCCGAAGACCATCGACAACGACCTGTCCGCCACCGACTACACCTTCGGCTTCGACACCGCCGTCAACATCGCCACCGAGGCCATCGACCGCCTGCACACCACCGCCGAGTCCCATATGCGGGTCCTGGTCGTGGAGGTGATGGGCCGGCACGCCGGCTGGATCGCCATCCACTCGGGCCTGGCCGGCGGCGCGAACGTGATCCTCATCCCCGAGCACCGCTTCGACGTCGGCCAGGTGTGCGCCTGGGTGACCTCCCGCTTCAAGGCGTCGTACGCGCCGATCGTCGTCGTCGCCGAGGGTGCCATGCCGAAGGACGGCGACGTGGTCCTCAAGGACGGGTCGCTGGACTCCTTCGGGCACGTCCGGCTGTCCGGGGTCGGCGAGTGGCTGGCCAAGGAGATCGAGAAGCGCACGGGCAAGGAGGCCCGGACGACGGTTCTCGGCCATGTCCAGCGCGGCGGCACCCCCAGCGCCTTCGACCGCTGGCTCGCCACCCGCTTCGGTCTGCACGCCATCGACTGCGTCCGCGAGGGCGACTTCGGGAAGATGGTCGCCCTGCGCGGCACCGACATCGTCCGCGTCCCCCTCGCCGAGGCCACCGCCAAGCTCAAGACGGTGGACCCGAAGCTGTACGAGGAGGTCGGGGTGTTCTTCGGCTGACGGCGGCCCGGGACGGCTACACGGTCGTACGGCGCAGCTGACCGACCAGTTCCCGTACGACCGCGGCCCCGTTCAGCGCCAGGACCGACTCCGGGTGGAACTGCACCCCGGCGAAGCCCGGACCCCGTACCGCATGCACCTCCCCGTTCTCCGCCCGGCTCACCTCCACCCCGTGCGCGGCCAGCTCCCGTGCCGCCTCCTCGTCGCAGTGCGCCACGAAGCTGTTGTAGAAGCCGACGGTCTCCGCCCTCCCGAACAGGTCGATCGTGGTCTGCGCCCCCTGGTGGGGGATCTCCTTCCGGACGATCTCCAGCCCCAGCTCCGCCGCGATCAGCTCGTGCCCCAGGCAGACCCCGAGGACACCGTGCCGGTGCACCCCGATCACTTCGGCGGCCAGGGCACGCAGGAAGCGCATCTTGGGGTCGTCCAGGTCGCCGGGGTCACCCGGGCCGGGCCCGAGGACGACCGGTCCCTCGTGCGCGAGCACGGCCTCCCGCAGCCCGGGCTCGTCGTACCGCCGGACGGTGACGTCCAGCCCGCTCGACCGCAGCACATGCGCGAGCATCGCCGTGAAGGTGTCCTCCCCGTCGACCACCAGAGCATGTCCCTCCAGCGCCGCCGACCGCTCCTGCATCCGCAGCCAGAACGGCGCCAGCGACGAGCGGCGCCCGTCCAGCGCGGCCCGCACCCGCGGGTCGTCGGCGAGGCGGGGCCGCCGGCGCTCCGCGCGCGGCCGGGACGGCCGTACCCCGAGGGCCGCCAGCACGCCCGCCGCCTTCGCGTGGGTCTCCGCCACCTCGCCCGCCGGGTCCGAGCCGCGCACCAGCGTCGCCCCGACCGGGACGCGCAGCCGGCCGTCGGCGGAGATGTCGGCGGTGCGGATCAGGATGGGGGAGTCCAGCGTCTGCGCGCCCCCGGAGTCACTGCCGAGCAGCGCCAGCGCCCCCGCGTAGTACCCGCGTCCACCGACCTCGTGCCGCTCGATCACCCGGCACGCGTTCTGCACCGGCGACCCGGTGACCGTCGCCGCGAACATAGTCTCCTTCAGCACCTCCCGCACATCCAGGGAGGACCTGCCGCGCAGCTCGTACTCGGTGTGCGCGAGGTGCGCCATCTCCTTCAGCCGGGGCCCTACGACGACCCCGCCCATGTCGCCGACGGTGCACATCATCTTCAGCTCCTCGTCGACGACCATCGACAGCTCCTCGATCTCCTTGCCGTCGGCGAGGAAACCGAGCAGATGCTCCGGCGTCGGCCCCTCGGCGGGATACCGGTACGTCCCGCTGATGGGGTTCATGACGACGGTCCCGCCGGACATGCGGACGTGCACCTCGGGGCTGGCGCCGACCAGCGTGTGCCCGCCCGTCACCCACCCCCGCCCTTCTGAGGAAGGCCCTTCGGGCCCTTTCTGTTCTCCGGTGTGGACGACGAAGGTCCAGTACGCGCCCCGCTCGCCCTCCAGCAGCCGCCGGAACAGCGCGAGGGCGTCGGCCCTCGAGAACCCCTCGATCTTCCCTTCATACGTCCGCCGGATCACGAAGTTCGCGCCCTCGCCCCGGCCGATCTCCTCGCCGAGCACCCGGCCGACGATCTCGGCGTACTCCTCGTCGCCGACGTCGAAGCCGCCGCCCTCGACCCGCACCGCGTGCCCGGGGAGCGCCTCGACGGCCTCGGCGAGCGGGAACTCGTACGACTCCTCAGGCGTCAGCACCAGCAGCGGGGTGCCGTCGTCGCGGACGTCGAAGCCGCGCTCGCGGATCTGCCGGAAGGGGACGAGGGCGAGGCACTCGTCGGGCAGGTCGGCCAGCCGGTCGCGGCTGCTCACCGGGCCGAGCAGCAGCTCCACCACGTCCTCGTCCCGGCCGGGTGTGCGGCGGCGGAGCAGGGCGAAGGGGCGGTCGTCGTGCGCGAGCTGGGACAGGTCCATGGTTCCTCTTCCGTCGATGTCGGTGAGGAACGACCCCGGAAACGCCGAAGGCCGCCCCTCGGGCGGCCTTCGCGAAGTCTGTGTGCGCGCGAATCAGTGGGCCGCCGGAGTAGCGGTCCACCACCAGTTCTGGACAGTAAGCGCGAACATGCCGCGAACCCTACCGCACCCAGGACGTCCAGAAAACGACCATCTCGTCTCACCCATCGAGCCGCACAAAACTCATGCGGCTCGACCCCGTAGTGTTTAGGACGTGACCGTGAACGCTAAGACCAGCCCCAGCGCTGGCAACACCTGGCGAGACCTGCCCGCGGCGCAGCAGCCCGAGTACCCCGACCCCGAGGCTCTGCGCGCAGTGATCGCGGACCTCGAGTCGTATCCGCCGCTCGTCTTCGCGGGCGAGTGTGACCAGCTGCGCGCCCGGATGGCGGCCGTCGCCAAGGGAGAGGCGTTCCTTCTCCAGGGCGGCGACTGCGCCGAGGCCTTCGACGCGGTGTCCGCCGACCACATCCGCAACAAGCTCAAGACGCTGCTCCAGATGGGCGCCGTCCTGACCTACGCGGCCTCCGTGCCCGTCGTGAAGGTGGGCCGGATCGCCGGCCAGTACTCCAAGCCCCGCTCCAAGGGCACCGAGACCCGCGACGGCGTCACGCTGCCCACCTACCGCGGCGACTCGGTCAACGGCTTCGACTTCAACGAGGCCGCCCGCGTCCCGGACCCCGAGCGCCTGAAGCGGATGTACAACGCGTCCGCCTCGACGCTGAACCTGGTGCGTGCCTTCACCACCGGCGGTTACGCCGACCTGCGCCAGGTACACGCCTGGAACCAGGACTTCGTGAAGTCCTCCCCGTCCGGGCAGCGCTACGAGCAGCTGGCGCGGGAGATCGACAACGCGCTGAACTTCATGCGGGCCTGCGGCACGGACCCGGAAGAGTTCAAGACGGTCGAGTTCTTCTCCTCGCACGAGGCGCTGCTGCTGGACTACGAGTCGGCGCTGACCCGCGTGGACTCGCGCACCGGCCGGCTGTACGACGTCTCGGCGCACATGGTGTGGATCGGTGAGCGCACCCGGCAGATGGACGGCGCGCACATCGAGTTCGCCTCGAAGATCAGGAACCCGATCGGCATCAAGCTCGGCCCGACCACGACGGCCGAGGAGGCGCTGCAGTACATCGACCGCCTCGACCCCGAGCGGGAGCCGGGCCGGCTGACCTTCATCGTCCGCATGGGCGCCGACAAGATCCGCGACAAGCTCCCCGAGCTGGTGGAGAAGGTCACGGCGTCCGGCGCGACGGTGGCCTGGGTGACCGACCCGATGCACGGCAACACCTTCGAGGCGGCCTCCGGCCACAAGACGCGCCGCTTCGACGACGTGCTGGACGAGGTCAAGGGCTTCTTCGAGGTCCACAAGGGTCTCGGCACCCACCCGGGCGGCATCCACGTGGAGCTGACCGGCGACGACGTCACCGAGTGCGTGGGCGGCGGCGACGAGATCTTCGTCGACGACCTGCACCAGCGCTACGAGACGGCCTGCGACCCCCGCCTGAACCGCAGCCAGTCGCTGGATCTGGCGTTCCTGGTCGCGGAGATGTACCGGGACCAGTAATTGCTCATTGCGTGGGGCGCGGATCACATGGGATCCGCGCCCCTTTGCACTTTTGCGACTTCTTCGCGACGGGTAAGGTTAGGTTAGCCTCACCGATCAAGGGGACGGCACCACATAGAGCGATCCCGTCGGGAGGTGAACCGCGTGTACGTCTGCAGCTGCTTCGGCATCACCGAGGCGCAGGTCAAGCAGCACGCGGAGGACGGTGCCTGCACCCCCCGCCAGATAGCGTCCGCCTGCAAGGCGGGCACGGACTGCGGTTCGTGCGTACGCCGGATCCAGGCCCTCCTGGGCCGTGGCGCGTGCCCGCGCCGTGAGCTGGCCGACCAGGGCAAGCCGGTGCTGGCGGAGCTGTCCGCCCCCGCCGCTCTGGACGAGGCCGCCTAGCTCTGCCGCTCCCTAGCTCTCCGGCTGCTCGACCAGCTGCGCGATGTAGAGCGCCTCGCCGAGCTTCTCCACCAGGTCCAGCTGGGTGTCGAGGTAGTCGATGTGGTGCTCCTCGTCGGCGAGGATGTCCTCGAAGATGTTCGCGGACGTGATGTCGCCCTTCTCGCGCATCACCTTGATGCCCCGCTTGAGCCGGTCGATCGCCTCCACCTCGATCTGCCGGTCGGCCTCGAACATCTCCTTCACGGTCTGCCCGACCCGCACATGGAACAGCCGCTGGTAGTTGGGCAGCCCCTCCAGGAACAGGATGCGGTCGGTGAGCACCTCCGCGTGCTTCATCTCGTCGAAGGACTCGTGCCGCGTGTACTTCGCGAGCTTGGGCCAGCCGAAGTTCTCCTGCATCTTCGAGTGCAGGAAGTACTGGTTGATCGCGGTCAGCTCGCCGGTGAGCTGCTCGTTGAGGAACTCGATGACCTCAGGGTCGCCCTGCATCGCAGCGGCTCCTTCCACACGTGGGGACGGGGGAGTATGCGGCGGCATGATTGCACCGGAGGTCAAGATCGTCCAGTAAGTGTGCACTTAGTAAGTACGTGCCGACTTGGCTGCATTGTCCGATTGGTGGACGGGTGGTCAAGGGCACTGCCCGAGGTCTGTCAGGATGGAGACATGGGTCATCCGGTGGAGCGCGAGTCTGGAGCAACGGCAGGGTCCGAGCTTCCGCCGGGGCAGCGGTACCAGCGCGGCTGGCCGGTCACGCACTACGGGCCCGTGCCGAAGTTCCGGCCCGAGCGCTGGGATTTCCGGGTCTTCGGCGCCACCGCCGACGGTGACAAGCACACGTGGAACCACGAGGAGTTCACCGCCCTGCCGTACACCACCGTCGTCGCCGATCTGCACTGCGTGACGAAGTTCAGCATGGTCGGCGCGGAGTGGGGCGGCGTCCCGGCCCGGACGATCCTGGAGCTGGCGCCGCCGGCGCCCGAGGTCACCCATGTGATGGTGTGGGCCGAGTACGGATTCAGCTCGAATCTGCGCCTGTCGGACTTCTCCTCCGAGCGCGCGATCTTCGCCACCCACAAGGACGGCGAACTCCTCACCGCCGAGCACGGCTTCCCGGTGCGCCTGATCGTGCCCCACCTGTACGCCTGGAAGGGCCCCAAGTGGGTGCGGGGCGTCGAGTACATGAGCGCCGACCGCCGCGGCTTCTGGGAGGAGCGCGGCTACCACAACATCGGCGACCCCTGGAAGGAGCAGCGCTACTCCTACCAGGAAGAGCCCGGGGAAGGCCCCGAGCTCTGACGTCTCCTGGCGTGGCGGTCAGTGGTGGTACTGGTGCACCACCGCGTGGCCCTTGCCGCGCGCGATCGTCCACTTGTTGACCGGGGTGGTCACCATGAAGGCGAGCACGAGCGAGACCGCCATCGAGATCCAGAACAGCGCGTCGCTCAGCATCGCGTTCATCGCGGACGGCCAGACCATGATCACGCCGTTGTCGATCAGCTCCATCACGGCGATGGAGAGGGTGTCCGCGGCCAGCGCCACCCGGAACGCCGTACGGAAGTCGACGCCGGCCTTCAGTACACCGCGCAGGGTGAGCGAGTAGCCGAAGAAGAAGGCCAGGCTGATCGCCAGCACGGTCGACGCCAGGTTGCCCCAGCCGAGTGCCGTGGCGATGACCATGCCGAGCACCTCGCCGATGGCGCAGCCGGTGAGGCAGTGCAGGGTGGCCTGCGCGGCCATCGACCAGCTGACCGAGCCGGTGTGGCCGGCGTGGCCGTGGTGCGCGTGGTGCTCTGCGTGACCGTGGTGCTCCGTGTGCTCCGTGTGCTCCGCGTGGCTGTGGCCGGTGTGTTCCATGGAATCCCCCTGTACCGAGTAACGGCTCCTTCGACTCACCGGAACCGTATACCCCCCAGGGGTATTCCGCCAGGGTTAGAGATCACGCAGTTTCTTCAGCCGCTCCACGTCCGCCGCATGCCCCTCCTTGCCGCCGGGCGTCTCGATGATCAACGGCACGCCCGCGGTCGCCGGATGGGTCATGAGCATGCGGAAAGGGTCCTCGCCGATGTGACCGGCGCCGATGTTCTCGTGCCGGTCCTTGTGCGCGCCCACCACGTCCTTGGAGTCGTTGGCGTGGATCAGCTTCAGCCGTCCCTCGCCGACCGTGTCCACCAGCAGATCCAGGGTCTGGTGCATACCGCTCGGCCCGGTCAGGTCGTGCCCGGCGGCGAAGATGTGGCAGGTGTCCAGGCACACGCCCAGCTTCGAGTGGGCGTCCAGCGCCTCGAAGTACGGCCCGAAGTCCCAGGTGCGCGAGCAGAGGGAGAAGCCCTGGCCGGCGGTCGACTCCAGCAGCAGGAACGGGTCGTCGTCATGGGTCAGCTCGTCCAGCAGCGGCAGCAGCCGCTCGCGCACCTGCCGCAGCGCCACCTCCCGTGTCCGCCCGCCGGTCGCGCTGCCGGTGTGCACGACCACGCCGTGCGCGCCGATCTCCCGCCCGCGCCGCAGCGAGTGCCGGAGCGACTCCACGGACCGCTCCACCGTCGCCTCGGTGTGCGAGCCGAAGTTGATCAGGTAGGGCGCGTGCACATACGCCGGGATCGACTCCTCGGCGCACGCCTGACGGAACGCCTCGTCCTGCCGCGGATTCCCGGCCGGGGTCGCCCAGCCGCGCGGATTGGCGACGAAGACCTGCACGGTCTCGGCCTTCAGCTCACGGGCGTACGACAGCCCGACGGAGTGCAGGCCGCCGGCCACCGGGACATGCCCGCCGACGGGATTGCGAAGGAGAGAGGGGGAGGCGGACTGGACGCGCTGGGGCAGGGACGACTGCTTCTGACTCACCCGTTCAGGGTGACACGCCGGGGAAGTCGCCAGGTCAGCGGATGGTGATCGTGATGGTCGACCCCTTGGGCGCCTGCTCGCCGCCGTCCACCGACTGCTTCTTCACGGTGTCGCCGAACAGCCCGAGAAACCCGCGGTCCTCCTCGACCTTGAAGCCCGCGGCCTCCAGCGTCTTGTGCGCGTCGTCGACACTCGACCCGACCACGTCCGGCACCTCGACCATCTCGGGGCCCTTGGAGATCGTCAGCGTCACCGTGTCGCCCTCGGCGGCCTGGCTGCCGTCGCCCGGGGACTGCCGGGCCACCTTGCCCTTGTCGTACTCGGAGTTGACCTGCTCGACGGCGATCTTCACCTTCAGCCCCGCCTCGGTCAGCGTCTGCCGGGCGCTGTCCAGGTCGTTGCCGGTGACGTCCGGCACGTCGATCGGGCTGCCCTTGCTGACCACGAGCGCGATCGCCGAGCCCGCGTGCCGCTTGGTGCCGGCCTGCGGGGTCGTACCGATCACGGACCCCGCGTCGACGTCGTCGCTGAACTCCCGGGTGACCATGCCCGGCTCCAGCCCGTCCGCCTTCAGCCGGGCGCGCGCCTTGTCCAGCGGCTGCCCCGCGAGGTTCGGCACGTTCACCGTCTCCGGGCCGAGCGAGACGACCAGCGTCACCGAGTCGTTGTCCCGGATCCGGGCGCCGGGCGCCGGGTCGGTGCTGATCACCTGGCCGCGCCGGACCGTGTCGTCGTACTTCTTCTCGACCTTCCCGACGTCGAGCCCGGCCTGCTTCAGCCGGTCCTTGGCCTGCGCCTCGGTCTTCGACAGCAGCGGCGGCACCTTCGTGAACTGGCCGGAGTTGATGTACCAGACCCCGGCACCGACGCCGAACACCACCAGTACGGCGGCGATCACCGTCAGCAGCAGCCGCGGGGACCTGCGCCGGGGCGATGGGGGTCCCCCCGCGCGAGCGAAGCCGAGCGTGGGGGAGGGCGGGGCCTGGAGCCGGCTGGTGTGGTGCACGACCGCCTGGGCGGGGTTCTCGTCCTCGTCCTCGTTGACCGGCAGCGGGCGGGGCACGGTCAGCGAACGCGGGATCACGCTCGTGCGGTCCTCGGCTATGCCGCGCTCGGCGGACAGCGCCTGCGGCGGCAGCGCGTCCAGCTGCGCGTCGGTGAGCCCCGCGCGGGCCTCGCGGGCCTGCGCGAGCAGCGCCACCGCGTCGGCCGGCCGGACGTCCGGGGTGCGCGCGGTCGCCGCGGCGACCAGCTCGTCCAGCTGGTACGGCAGCCCCGGCACGAGCGCCGAGGGCGGGGGCACGTCCTCGTTGATGTGCCGGTAGAGCACCTGCGCGGGGGAGTCGCCGGGGTGCGGCTTCTCGCTGGTCAGCATCTCGTAGAGGACGACACCGCACGCGTACACGTCGACGCGGGGGTCGGCGGTGCCCTGCTCGATCTGCTCGGGCGCGAGGTAGGCGACGGTGCCGAGGACGGTGCCGGTCGTGCTGGTCACGGTGTCCACGGACCGCACCAGGCCGAAGTCGGCGACCTTGACCCGCCCGTCGTCCCCTATCAGCACGTTCTCGGGCTTCATGTCCCGGTGCACGAACCCGGCCCGGTGCGCGCCACCGAGCGCGGCGAGCACCGGTTCGAGGATGTCCAGCGCGGCCCGGGGCTGGAGCGCCCCGCGCTCGCGCAGCACGTCCCGCAGGGTGCACCCGGCGATGTACTCCATCGCCAGGTAGACGTACGACCCGTCGGTGCCCTGGTCGAAGACCTGCACCACGTTGGGGTGGGCGAGCCGTGCGACCGACTTCGCCTCCCGTATGAACCGCTCGACGAAGCCCGCGTCGGCCGCGAGCGTCGGGTGCATCACCTTCAGCGCGAGGACGCGGTCGAGGCGGGTGTCCAGGGCCCGGTAGACCGTGGCCATCCCGCCGACCGCGATCCGCGCGTCGACGCGATATCGGCCGTCGAGCACCTGCCCGACGAGGGGGTCCTGAAGGGTCGTATCCACGCAGGCGAGTCTACGAGGACGCACCGACACCGCCGCGGGTCCATGCCCCCCAGGCCCAGTACTGAAGCCGACCTGTGACGCTTCCTCCACGACTCGTGAACGGGTGGTGCGCGGGTGGGAGAAGAAGGCAGAACGGCAGCGCCGGGTCAGAACGCAGGTCGCTCAGGATCAAGCACGGCCAAGCCCTGCGCAGGAGACGACGCCTCGGCGAAGTGCCGACGCGGAATCCGCCCGGCCAGCCGAGCCGTCCGCCCCGCCTGCACCCCGTGCTTCATGGCGGCAGCCATCAGCTCCGGCTCCTGCGCCCGCGTCACGGCCGACGCGAGCATCACCCCCGCACACCCCAGCTCCATCGCCAGCGTCACGTCGGACGCCGTACCGGCCCCCGCGTCCAGAATCACCGGTACCCCCGCCCGCTCCACGATCAGCTGGAAGTTGTGCGGGTTGCGGATGCCGAGCCCGGACCCGATCGGCGAGCCCAGCGGCATGACCGCCGCGCAGCCCACGTCCTCCAGCTTCCGCGCGAGCACCGGGTCGTCGTTCGTGTACGGCAGCACCGTGAACCCGTCGTCGACCAGCGTCTCCGCCGCCTCCAGCAGCTCCACCGGATCCGGCAGCAGCGTCCGCTCGTCGGCGATGACCTCCAGCTTGATCAGATCCGTGCCCAGCGCCTCCCGGGCCAGCCGGGCGGTCAGCACCGCCTCCCCGGCGGTGAAACAGCCCGCCGTGTTCGGCAGCACCCGGATGCCCAGCTTCTCCAGCACGGACAGCACCGAGCCGTGCACCCCGGGATTGACCCGCCGCATCGCCACCGTGGTCAGCTCCGTGCCGGAGGCGATCAGCGCCCGCTCCAGCACGTCGAGGCTCGGCGCTCCGCCGGTGCCCATGATCAGCCGGGACGAGTAGGTCGTACCGCCGAGGACGAAGACATCGTCGGCCATGGGTCAGCCTCCTTGTACGGCGGTGAGGACTTCCACGCGGTCACCCTCGGAGAGGGCCGTGGCGGACCACTGCGCACGCGGGACGACGGTTTCGTTGAGGGCGGCGGCCACGCCGGAGGGCGCGGGCGTGAGGGACCGTACGAGGGTGTCGAGAGCGGTGCCCGGGGTGATCTCCCGGTGCTCCCCGTTGACGGAGATGTTCATGCGGGCTGCTCCATGAGTACGGCGCCGAAGCGCTTCGGCGTGAACGGGCGGGCCTCCTCGGGCAGCTCGCCGCCGGCCAGCACCTGGGCCATCACGTCCCCGGTGACCGGCGTGAGCAGCACGCCGTTGCGGTAGTGCCCGGTGGCCAGCAGCAGGCCCGGCAGACCGGACGGGCCCAGCAGCGGTGCGTTGTCGGGGGAGCCGGGGCGCAGCCCGGCCCGGGTCTCGGTGAGCGGGAGCTCGGTGATCCCGGGGACCAGCTCGTGCGCGTCGCGCAGCAGCTCGTACACGCCCCCCGCGGTGACCGTCGTGTCCCAGCCCAGCTCCTCGCTGGTGGCGCCGACGACCAGCTCGCCGTTCTCCCGGGGCACCAGGTAGACATGGCTGCCGCGCACCACGGCCCGCACGGTGCGGCTCAGGAACGGCGCGCAGTGGCGGGGGACGGTCAGCCGCAGCACCTGCCCCTTCACCGGCCGCACCGGCGGCAGCAGCTCCTCCGGCACGCCCCGGAGCCGTCCGCTCAGGCTTCCGGCCGCGAGCACCACCTGATCCGCGCGCAGCTCGGTGCCGTCCGCGGTGGTGACGCCGACGGCCCGGTCCCCGGCGACGTCCAGCCGCTCGGCCCACGCGCGGTGGAACACCACCCCGGTGTGCTCGCACGCGGCCACCAGGGCCGCCGCCAGCCGGCGCGGGTCGATCTGGTGGTCGCCGTCGACCCGCAGCCCGCCGCGCACCCCTGGCGCGAGCATGGGCTCCAGGCGCCGGCAGTCCCGCCCGGACAGCCACTCCGACTCCAGGCCGCAGCGCTGCTGGAGGGCGTGCAGTTCGCGCAGGTGGGCGCGGTCGTCGGCGTCGAGCGCGACCGCGAGGGTGCCGCAGCGGCGGTAGCCGAGGTCGTGGCCGGTCAGCTCGGCCAGCTCGGCCGCGAAGTCCGGATAGCGGCGGGCGGACTCCAGGTTCAGGGCGAGCAGGGTCTCCTCGCCGTAGTGCAGTTCGGTGACCGCGGCCAGCATCCCGGCCGCGACCCGTGCGGCCCCGCCGCCGGGCTCGGGGTCCAGCACAGCCGTGGCGAGCCCGCGTTGCGCGGCGCGCCAGGCCGTGACCAGGCCGATGATTCCGCCCCCGATGACGAGGACGTCGGACGTACGTGACGACATGGGCGTCCAGCCCCTCCCTTCGCCGGCATGACCCGGATCAGGTTCGTACGGTCGGAGGCCGCCAGCCTCCCTCTCAGCCCGGTGCGCCGGGCTCCCGCGAGTGCTTGTACGGGGGCCACCCTAGCCCGCGGGGCTGCGCCCTTGTAAGGGAGCCTCCGCGCGGCCCGCGTGTGCAGCAGTTCACCGGCCGCACTCGCTGACCGACGTTCCGTCAGTTGTCTATGGTGATCTGGTGAGCGAGGAGACACCGCAAGAGGGCACGTCACAGGGCACGCCGAAGGGCATGCCGCAGGGGCGGCGCGTGGTCGTCGTCGGCGCGGGCATGGCCGGGGTGCAGACCGCGGTCGCGCTGCGGGAACAGGGCTTCAGGGGCACCGTGACCGTGCTCGGCGCCGAACCCCACCAGCCGTACGACCGGCCACCGTTGTCCAAGGCCGTGCTGCTCGGCAAGGCCGAGGGCTCCGCCTTCGAGGTCGACTTCGACTCGCTCGGCGTCGAACTGCGGCTGGGCTGCGAGGTGCTGGGCGTGCGCCCCGCCGAGCACGAACTGGACACCGAGGCCGGACCCGTCCCGTACGACGTCCTGGTCCTGGCCGCCGGCGCCGAACCGATCACCCTGCCCGGCACCGAGGGCGTCCCCGGCGTGCACCTGCTGCGCACTCTGGACGACGCGGAGCGGCTGCGGCCGGTGCTGGCCCGGCAGCACGACATCGTGGTCGTCGGCGCCGGCTGGATCGGCGCCGAGTTCGCCACCGCCGCCCGCGAGGCCGGCTGCGCGGTGACCGTCGTGGAGGCCGCCGACCGGCCGCTCGCGGGCGCCCTGCCCGCCGAGGTCACGGCGCCGATGACCGCCTGGTACGCCGACGCGGGCGCGGAACTGCGCACCCACGCGCGCGTGGACCGCATCGAGCCCGGTGCGGTCGTGCTCGCCGACGGCACCCGGCTGCCCGCGGACGCCGTCGTGGTCGGCATCGGCGCCCGCCCCGCCACCGGCTGGCTGGCCGGTTCCGGGATCGAGCTCGGCGCCCACGGCGACGTCGTGGCCGACGACCACCTGCGCACCTCCGCGGCGGACGTGTACGCCGTCGGCGACTGCGCCTCCTTCCCGTCGGCCCGCTACGGCGAGCGGCTCCTCGTCCACCACTGGGACAACGCCCTCCAGGGCCCGCGCACGGTCGCCGCGAACATCCTCGGCGAGACGACCTCGGTCTACGACCCGGTGCCGTACTTCTGGTCCGAGCAGTTCGGCCGCTTCGTCCAGTACGCAGGCCACCACGCCGGTGCCGACCGCATGGTCTGGCGCGGCGACCCGACGGGCCCGGCCTGGACGGTCTGCTGGCTCCGGGAGAACCGCCTGGTGGCCCTGCTGGCCGTAGGCCGCCCGCGTGACCTGGCCCAGGGCCGGAGGCTGATCGAAGCAGGCCGCGCCATGGACCCGCAGGCACTGACAGACCCCTCCCGCCCCTTGAAGAACGCCACGGCCGACTGATCAGCACCCTCAGGGGCAACAGCCCATCCGGCCCCCCAGCGGAGTGCCTCCGCTTCCGAGTGTCAGTGGGGGATGGCAGGCTTATCCCCGTGACCGAGATTGACGCAAAGATTGATGCTCTCGTCCCCGCCTGGCTCACCCTCCCCGACATCGCCGAACAGTTCGGCGTCGAGGTGACACGTGTGCGGCAGCTGGTCAAGGAGGGCCAGCTCATCGCCGTACGCCGTGGCGAGAACCGGGCGCTGCACGTCCCCGCCGCCTTCATCGACGGGGACAAGATCGTCAAGGGCCTGTCCGGGACCCTGACGCTCCTGAGGGACGACGGCTTCTCGGACGAAGAGATGATCGAGTGGCTCTTCACCCCCGACCCGACCCTGCCCGGCACACCCGCGCAGGCCCTGAGCGAGAATCGCGGCACGGAGGTGAAGCGCCGCGCCCAGGCGCTCGCCGTCTGAACCGACCCGCACCAGGGGTGGCGTACGGGCTTCGGCCGGTACGCCACCCGCTCGCCCACCGATGACACCGACGACGGGGGGACCCACGCATGTCCGACACCGCCCGCGGCAGGCTCGCCGACGCCCGCCTCTACCTCTGCACGGACGCCCGCAGGCGCCAGGGCGACCTCGTCGAGTTCCTGGACGCGGTCCTGGCCGGCGGTGTCGACATCGTGCAGCTGCGCGACAAGGGCATGGAGGCCGGCGAGGAGCTGGAGCACCTGAAGGTGTTCGCGGACGCCTGTGCCCGGCACGGCAAGCTGCTCGCGGTCAACGACCGGGCCGACGTCGCCCACGCGGCCGGCGCCGGCGTGCTCCATCTCGGCCAGGGCGACCTGCCGGTCCCCGCGGCCCGCGCGATCCTCGGCGACGAGGTCCTGATCGGCCGCTCCACGCACGCCGAGTCCGAGGTCGCGGCGGCAGCCGTCCAGGAGGGCGTGGACTACTTCTGCACCGGTCCGTGCTGGCCCACCCCGACCAAGCCCGGCCGCCACGCTCCCGGCCTCGACCTGGTCCGGTACACGGCGTCCCTGGGCACCGACCGCCCCTGGTTCGCCATCGGCGGCATCGACCTCGGCAACCTGGACGAGGTGCTGGACGCCGGTGCCCGCCGGGTGGTCGTGGTCCGCGCGCTCACCGAGGCGGACGACCCGGGGGCCGCCGCCGCGGAGTTCGCCAAACGGCTGCGGGCGGCGTAGCGCCCGCCTGCAGGGGCCGCTGTCCGGGTTTTTGTCCAAGGGGTGGACGATAAAGCGGCAATTCGGGCAAATCTCCGGCGTTTGGTTGGGGGACCGCCCACCCCTGGCTAACCTGCGGGTATGGCCCTCGGAACCCCGTCCACCAGGACTGATCGCGCACGCACCGTGCGTGAGATGCTCGCCAGCGGCAAGACGACGTACTCGTTCGAGTTCTACGCGCCGAAGACGCCCAAGGGCGAGAAGAGCCTGTGGAACGCGCTGCGGAGGGTCGAGGCCGTGGCCCCCGACTTCGTCTCCGTCACCTACGGCGCCGGCGGTTCCACCCGCGCGACGACGGTCAAGGAGACCGAGCAGATCGTCGTGGACACGACGCTCACGCCGGTCGCCCACCTCACCGCCGTCGACCACTCCATCGCCGAGCTGCGCAACATCATCGGCCAGTACGCCGACGCCGGTATCCGCAACATGCTCGCCGTGCGCGGCGACCCGCCCGGCGACCCGATGGGCGAGTGGGTCCCGCATCCCAAGGGCCTGACGTACGCGGCCGAACTCGTCCGGCTGATCAAGGAGTCGGGCGACTTCTGCGTCGGCGTCGCCGCGTTCCCGGAGATGCACCCGCGCTCCGGCGACTGGGACACCGACGTCGCCCACTTCGTGGACAAGTGCCGCGCGGGCGCCGACTACGCGATCACGCAGATGTTCTTCCAGCCGGAGTCGTATCTGCGTCTGCGCGACCGCGTCGTGGCCGCGGGCTGCGACACCCCGGTCATTCCGGAGGTGCTGCCTGTCACCAGCGTGAAGATGTTGGAACGTTTGCCCAAACTCAGCAATGCGCATTTCCCTGACGCCCTGAAAGAGCGGATCCTCACAGCGCAGGACGATCCGGCGGCGGTACGCTCCATCGGTATCGAGTTCGCCACGGAGTTCTGTGCACGGCTGCTGGCCGAGGGAGTGCCCGGTCTGCACTTCATCACGCTCAACAACTCCACGGCACCGCTGGAAATCTACGAGAACCTGGGCCTGCACCACCCCCCGCAGGCCTAGACCGGCCGCACCGCGATACGACACACTTCGTAGCGGCCACTGGGAGAGGGGCGTACATGGGCTGGACGGTCCTCTACATCGCGTTCGGCGTCGTCGCACTGTGGTTGCTCGGCGAAGTTCTGCTGCAGTACAAGGCGCGGCTGCGCTGGCGGCTGCTGGCCTTCGTCGGCTTCGTCGGTGTCGTGCTCGGCGTGCTGATGCCGTCCGTCGTCGTCATCGGTGTGGGCGCGATCGCGTTCGCAATCGGCCAGACCTACGTCACGCTGTCCTTCCGCCGCGGCTTCGCCGACGGCTGGGCGGTCAAGCGGCCCGAGGCCGAGACCGAGGGCCGCGGCAGCAAGCGCCGCCGCGGCAAGGCGGACCGGCACGACCCGGACTTCGACGTCTCCGACGAGGACGCCGGGGACGACTACGGCCCCGAGGCCGAGCGCGACGACCGCGCCTACGGCCGCGGCGACTACGACGACGACTACGACCGCGACGACGTCTTCACCCCGGCCCGGCCCCCGGAGCCCGCTGGTGCGCCCATGGCCGCCGAGACCACCTCCGTCTACGCGCCCCAGCCCCTCCCCGAGGACACCGGCTCCTACGGCGTCTACGGCGACACCGCCTACGCGGGCGCCGCCCAGCAGCAGCCCCAGCCCCAGGCCGCCGACCAGAACTACGCCTACGACTACTCGGGCTACGCCCAGCAGGGCTACGGCTACGACACCGCCGGCGGCCAGCAGAGCTACGCGAACTACTCCGACCCGTACATCGGCAGCCAGTCCTACGGCGGCACCTCGTACGACCAGGCGGGTTACGGCCAGCAGCAGCAGTACGGCCAGCAGGGCTACACCCAGGACCCGTACGCCACCGGCGGCTACGGCGAGACCCCGGCCGGCGGGGTCTGGGTCCCGCAGCAGCGCAACGACGAGGCCTACGGCGGAGCGCTCCCGCAGGAGCAGCCGTACCCGTACCAGGGCCACGGGCAGCAGCCGCAGCAGCCCGGCACCGGGTACGACGAGCAGTACCGCTACTGAGTCCCGGCCGCGCTCACTGGGAGCCGCGGAACTCCGGCCCCTCCACGATCAGCCCGGCCACCAGCGCCCCCGACATACCGGCGTGGGGGAGACCGCCGCCGGGGTGGGACCAGCCGCCGGCCCGGTACAGACCGGGCAGGCGCGTGGCGTTCGACGGGTGCAGGTAACCGCCCTGTCCTGCGGCGAGCGCGGGAGCGGGCACCGCCCCGGAGCGGGCGCCTGTCTCGCCGTCCGTGTGCACGGGCGAACGCACCTCGTGCCACAGCAGGCGCTCGGGCAGCCCAGGTACGGCGCGCTGGGCGGCTTCGAGGAGGAAGTCCGCGTAGCGCCGCACCGTGCCCTCCTCTTCCCAGCCGGCCTCGGTCGGCACCACGGCGGACACCACCACGGACTCGTGCGCGTCGTCCGGTCTGAGCGCCGGGTCGTCCGGGCGCAGCACGGTCACGGTGGGACACACGGGCTGGTCGCCGCCGGGCGAGGCCAGGAAGTCCAGTTCGCGCTCGGAGTCCGGCGCGTGGACGACGGTGCGGTGCACGGCCCGGTCCTCGCGCCCGCCACGCAGGGCCAGCAGGACCGTGAACCGTGCGGCCCGCGGCGAGAGCGGGTCGGCCCGGACGTCACCGTCCTCGTCCAGCGGGCGCTCGGTCAGAGCCGTCAGCCGCGCCGGATCCACGTCCGCCACGACATGGTCCGCCTCGATCACCCCTCCTCCCCCAGAGCCGAAAGCCTGGGAGGTGCCCCCAGCCAGCTCCACCCCCGCGGCCCGGCCGTCCTTCTCCACGATCGCCGTGACCTCGGCGCCGAAGACGAACTCGACCTTCCGCTTCAGGCACCGCTCGTACACCGCGCGGGCCAGCTCCCGGATGCCGCCGCGGACGTACCAGGTGCCGAAGGCGTGCTCCATGTACGGCAGCACGGCCGCGCTCGCGGGCGCGGTCCGCGGATCGAGGCCGTACGCGAGCACCTGGCTCTCCAGGAGAGCCGCCAGCCGCTCGTCGCGCAGCTCCCACGCGCCGATCTCGGCCGCCGTGCTCGCCCGCCGGGTGCGCAGCAGACGCTTGTGCGGGACGGCCGGATACGGCTCCTGCTCCGCCAGCACCTGCCAGTTCGGCCACAGGGGCTCCTCCAGCAGCGGCCGGCGCGTGCGGTCCCAGGCCTCGCGGGCGCGCACCAGGAAGTCGCCCCAGCGCTGCCCGGCCCCCGCACCCAGCGCCTCGTCCAGCGCCGCGACGACACCCGCGCGCGAGGCGTTCGGCAGCGACACCTGGGTGCCGTCCGCGAAGACGTGCCGCGAGGACGGGTCGACCTGGACCAGCTCGACGCAGTCCTCCAGCGGCTCCTTGCCGGTCTTGAGGAACAGATCGCGGTAGACCGCGGGCAGCGACAGCAGCCCCGGGCCGGTGTCGAAGGCGAAGCCGTCCCGCTCGAAACGGCGTACCGCACCGCCGTACGTCTCCGTACGCTCGTACACCGTCACCCGGTGGCCCGCGACGGCCAGCCGGGCAGCCGCCGCCATCGCGCCCATCCCGGCGCCGATCACCGCAATCCGTGCCATGCCTGCGACTTTATCGACCGCCACCGACAATCCGGAACGCGCCCCGTCAGGGCGCCCGTGACACCGCGCGCGTACGCCTGAGTACGCGTACCCAGGCGGTGAGATGAGTACGCGCACGGATGGGACGCCGCCTGCGCGAACGGGAGAGTGGAGACACGGCAAGGGGCGCGGCCCGGCACCGCCGGCACGGGGCGGCGGAACGGCGCCCGCCTCCTCGCCGCTCCTTCCGCCGGTCCGCCGGCGGAAGCGAGACACGGGGGACCCGGGGGATGACCGCCACGGGGGTCCATGTGGGGAGGCGCCGGTCCGAGCGGGGGCCGGCGCCTCCTCCGTCGCTCAGCCCTTTCCGCTGACCCGGCCCTGGAGCAGCCGGGACAGGGCCGCGTGCACGTCGTCCAGGGAGCGCTCCGGCTGGAAGGACTTCCAGTCCAGGGCCGCCACCAGGACCATGCCGACCAGCGCCGCCGCCGTCAGCTGGATGTCGATCTCGTCGCTGAACTCGCCCGCCGCCACGCCCTCGCGCAGCACGCCCTCGACCACGGCGACGGCCTCCTGCCGCACCACCATCAGCGTGGACTGCCAGGCGCGGTTGGTGCGCCACAGCTCGGCCACGTACAGCTGCGTGAAGGCCGGGTAGCGGTCGATGAAGACCAGGCCCGCGCGGACCATCGCGTCCAGGGCGTCGACCTTGCTGCCGCCCGCGCGTGCGGTTCCCTCCGCCGCCTCCCGCAGGGAGGCGGTGAGCAGGCCCACGCCGTGCCGCAGCAGCTCCTCGAAGAGGACCGACTTGCTCGCGAAGTTGTAGTAGACCGTGCCCTTCGCGACCCCGGCCCGCTCGGCGATCTCGTCCACCGTGGTGGCGGAGAAGCCCTGTTCCGCGATGAGGGTGACGGCCGCCTCGTAGAGCTTCTGCCGGGTGGCCTCGCGGCGCGTGCTGACGCCGGACGTGGCGCTGCTGCTTTCCATGGCCCTGATTGTCACAGGTACGAGCGCGTGCGGGGGCTTTTGGGGGATCACAGGCTCAGCTCCGGGTGCAGCCGGTCCAGGGTCCACACCTGGCGGCGCCGGGCCGCGAGCGCGGTCAGTGCGAGGGCGCCCGCCGTGAACGCGGCCAGCACGGCGCACGCCTGCCACACGGGGCCGAGCCCGCCGCCCGTGATCAGCCGGCGCAGCGCGGCCACGATGTAGCTCATCGGCAGGTACGGGTGGATGGCGTTGAAGAAGCCCGGGCTGGTCTGCACGGGGTACGTGCCGCCCGCCGAGGTCAGCTGGAGCATCAGCAGCGCCAGGACAAGGATCCGGCCCGCCGCGCCGAAGCGGGCGTTCAGCCACTGCACGAGTGCCGCGAAGCAGGCGGTGACGAGGAACAGGAAGCCGACCGTGCCTGCCGCCCGCGCCATCTCCAGGCCGATCGCCCAGTGCAGCACGGACATCAGCGCGACCGTCTGCAGCACGCCCACCGCGACCACCGGCAGCCAGCCCGCCAGCGCGATCCGCCAGGCCGGCGAACCGGCCGCCAGGGCCCGCCGGTTGAGCGGCGCGATCAGCATGTAGGCCACCATCGCGCCGACCCACAGGGACAGCGGGATGAAGTACGGGGCGAACCCGGTGCCGTAGTTCGGCGCCTTGTGCAGGTCGTGGGCGGCCAGTTGGACCGGGTCGGCCATCACGCCGGTGTGCCGGTCGCGGTCCTGCCGGTCGTAGTCGGGGATCTTCTTCGCGCCGGCGTGCAGTCCGCCGGCGAGCTTCCCGGAGCCGTCGACCAGCTTGTACATCCCGCCGTTCAGGGTCTCGGCGCCCGACGCGGCCGTACCGACGCCCTTGTCCAGCGCGGTCGCGCCGGTCTTGGCCGTGCCGAGCCCGGAGTGCAGCTTCTTCGCGCCCGCGGCGACCTTGTGCGCACCGCTGTTGAGGGTGTTGATCCGCTTGACCGCGTCGGCCACGTCCTCTTGGAGGTGCGGTGCCTGGGCGGCGAGGGCCTGGGCCTGCTTCTGGAGCGTGCCCAGGTTGTCCCGCATCGTCTTCAGGTCGCCGTCCTGGTCGGCGATCAGGGTGTTGAGGTCGTCGGCGACGGTGGCCACCTCGGCGGCGGCCGTCTTGGCACGCTTGAGGTCGGGGCAGACGGGGTCGGGGATCACGGCCTTCTCGCAGCGCGCCCGGTAGACGTCGTCCAGGACGGCGGAGGAGGCGTGGGCGGTCTTGGCCGCGCTCGGCGCGAGCTTCACCAGTGTGTCGAGGTTGTCCTTGACGGTCTTGGCCGAGTCGGCGACCAGCTGGGCCGTGTCCCCGATGGTCTTCTCGTTGTCCTTCAGGAACGGACCGGCCTTCTCGTAGACGCCGTTGACGTTGTCGGCGAGGGTCTGCGTGCCGTCCGCGACGCGCCGCGAGCCGTCCTCCAGGCTGTTCGCGCCCTTGTTGAGCTTCTTCAGCCCCTTGGCCAGCTTGCCGCTGCCGCTCTTGGCGTCCTTCAGGCCGTCGGCGAGGTCCTTGGAGCCCTTCTCCGCCTTCCCGAGGCCGCCCGTGAGCGTGTCGGCGCCCTCGGCCGCCGTCACGGTCTTGTCGTGGATGCTGGAGAAGGAGACGAAGATCCGGTCCAGGAAGGTCCGGGACGCCTTGGTGGACGCGGCCGAGCGGACCTCCTTGAAGACCGTCCGGGAGATCTGGCCGACGATGTAGTTGTTCGCGTCGTTCGTGCGCACCTGGAGCGCGCCGGTCTCCGGGGAGTCACCGGAACTGGAGGCGATCCGCTTGCTGAAGTCGGCGGGCATGGTCAGCGACAGGTAGTAGGTGCCGTCCTCGACGCCCCGGCGGGCCTCGGTATCGCTTACCTCGTGCCACTCGAAAGTGCGGCTGTCGAGCAGCCCCTTGACGATGTCGTCGCCCGCCGTGAGCTTCTTCCCGCCCGCGGTCGCGCCCTTGTCGTCGTTCACCAGGGCCACCGGGATGCGGTCCAGACGGCCGTACGGGTCCCAGAACGACCACAGGTACAGGGCGCCGTAGAGCAGGGGCAGCACGAGCAGCGCGACCAGGGCGGCGCGCGGCAGCTTCCCCCGCCCGAACCGCCTCAGCTCAAGCGCGGCCAGCCTCGGCGAGCGCATCGGTCTTCTCCTCCCCGTCGGTCTGCTGTTCTGCCTGCTGTTCGGTCTGCTTCTCGTCCGGCTCTTCCGGCTCGTTCGCCGGCTCGTTCGCCGGTTCGGCCTCGGGTGCCGTGGACACGGTGAGGCAGTCCTCGGGGGCGGTGCGGCACACGGCCAGCACCGTCGTGCCCGCGCGCGTGAGGGAGCGCAACAGGGCCCAGGCCTCCGCCTGTTCGGCCGCCGAGAGCTTCAGGTCGGTGTCGTCCACACCGAGCACCTGGGGCCGGCCGATGAGGGCCAGGGCGACGGACAGCCGCAGCGCCTCCAGCCGCTCCAGGTCCCGTACGGCGGTCCGGGAGCCCTTGGGGAGCGTCTCCAGGCCGAGTCCGGCGGCGGCCAGCGCGGCATCCGCCCGCAGCCGCGCCTCGTGCGTGCGCTCCGGGCGGGGCCGCAGCAGCTCACGCAGGGAGTCGCCGAACCGGCGCTGGAGCAGGGCCCGTTCGCGCAGGTGCTCGCCGACGGTCAGGGCCGGCTCCAGATCGGTGACACCGGCCACGTTGGCCACGGCGGCCACGCGCCGCACCGCCGCCAACCGCTTCGGCAGCCGGGCCCCGCCGACGGCCGCCGTCCCCTCGGTGGCCTTCATCCGCCCGGTCAGGGCCAGCAGCAGGCAGGTGCGGCCGGACCCGGACGGTCCCTCGATCGCGATCAGCGAGCCGGGCTCCGCGTCGAAGGTGATGCCCCGGAAGGCCCACCCCCGGGGCCCCTTGAGCCCCAGACCCTCGGCCGTGACGTGCACGCCGTCCACAAGCCCCCCTTGTGGTTGAGCAGTATGCGAACTGAACATTTGAACTGACTGGTCAGTGCAAAAATGCGCCCGAACCTACGATCGAGGCAAAACCGCAGGTCAGAACGGATTGTCAGTGGCATACCGCACGATGAGCACATACGGCACCTGTGCCGTCACCCAGACGACAGGAGGTTCGTCATGGCCAGCTCGTCCGCAGCCGCTCCCCAGCGGCGCCGCGCCACCGGCCCTGCCCCCTCACTGACCGGCCCGGCGAGCGATGTGCACCCCGTGCTCCGCCGGGTCACGGCCCCGCCCGCCGCCCTCGACCTGCTCGCCCAGGCCCGCGCCGCACTGGACGAGGCCGCCACCCTGGAAACTCCGAACGAGCGCTACGCGACGGCCCACCTCGCCGCCCTGCGCACCGCCGCAGCCGTACTCGCCGCCCGTGCCCGCCCCGAGACCTCACCGCGCCGCCGGGCCCGCATCCGCAGCGCCTGGGAACTGCTCCCCGAGATCGCCCCCGAGCTGACCGAGTGGAGCGCCCTGTTCGCCTCCGGCGCCGCCCGCCGCGCCCGCGCCGAGGCGGGCATCCGGGGCGCCGCCCGGCAGCGGGACGCCGACGACCTGATACGGGACGCGGCGATGTTCCTCCGCATCGTCGAGCGGATGCTGGTCCTCCAGCCGGTCCTGCCCCAGTCCCGCCACGACACCGGCGAGACCGGCGCGCCGCCCGGCCCGAGAGCCCGCGGAGACCTGCCGGACGCGGGCTGATCAAGCAGCGCCCGGCGCCGAGGTGACCAGGTCGGCACCGGAGGCAATAGGGTGGAGGTCGCCTGAAAGCTTTCGCCTGCCGAGGAGTCACCTGCCGTGTCGGACCCGATGCGCCCGCCCGTCTCCCACCATCACCCTCAAACGGCGTCGCTGCGCTCCGACTCCTCTGTTTCGCGCGCCGCTCTCCGTACCGCCGTGGTCTGGGAGGTCCTCCAGGACGCCCTCGACCGCCGGGTCAAGGCCACGGGACGGGAGTCGCTGGACGTGCTCGACACCGGAGGCGGCAGCGGCAACTTCGCCGTGCCGCTCGCCGGCCTCGGCCACCGCGTCACCGTGGTCGACCCCAGCCCGAACGCCCTGTTCGCGCTGGAGCGCCGCGCCGCCGAGGCCGGCGTCGCCGACCGGGTCAAGGGCGTCCAGGGCGACGCCCACGGCCTGTTCGACGTGGTCGAGCGCGGCGGCTACGACGCCGTGCTGTGCCACGGCGTCCTGGAGTACGTGGACGACCCGGCCGAGAGCGTCCGCAACGCCGTGGCCGCCCTGCGCTCGGAGGGTGTCCTCAGCCTGCTCGCCACCGGTCTCGGCGGCGCCGTGCTGGCCCGCGCCCTCGCGGGCCACTTCACGGAGGCCAAGCGGGCTCTGGAGGACCCCGACGGGCGCTGGGGCACCGGCGACCCGATGCCGCGCCGCTTCACCGCCGAGCAGCTCACCGCGCTGGTCGAGGGCGCGGGCCTGGCGGTCGGCGCCGTGCACGGCGTGCGCGTCTTCGCCGACCTCGTGCCCGGCGTCCTGGTGGACACCGAGCCCGGCGCCCTCGACGCCCTGCTGAAGCTGGAGGCCGCTGCGGCCGAACTGCCCGCGTTCCACTCCGTGGCCACCCAGCTCCATGTGCTCGGTGAGACAGCGGGGCCGGCCGGGTCCTGAGCAACCTGAGCGGTCCCTGCGCGCTGCCGGGGCGAGCCGCTGATCAGGGCCTTGGCGGCGGATGGAGTACGCCACAAGACCTCCGAACGAGGGGTTTGCGCCGTATGATCGAGGTACACCGCCCGGCATGACGGGCCGGCCGCCGGGGAATGGAAGCCTCAGCGACCGGGTCGGCCATGGCGGATCCCGGTTTGCCAATTGGCGTAGAGGGGCGGGTTTCACGGGGGCGATTCCCTGCCTATCCTGAAGGGACCCCCCGGGTCGCCCCGGCGACTGCACGATGAGGAGGACTCCGTGCCGCTCTCCGAGCACGAGCAGCGAATGCTTGAGCAGATGGAGCGAGCGCTGTACGCCGAAGACCCCAAGTTCGCGTCGGCGCTTGAGGGAAGCGGGCTGCGTACGTACACCCGGCGGCGGGTCTACCAGGCGGTCGCAGGCTTCCTCGTGGGTATCGCGCTCCTCATGGCCGGGATGGTCGCACAGCAGATCTGGGTCAGCGTGGTGGGCTTCCTCGTCATGCTGGGCTGCGCCGTACTGGCGGTCACCGGCTGGCGCAAAGCACCGAAGCCGGGCGAGCAGCAGCCTGCAGGCGCCGCTCGCCGCGGAGGCAGGCCCAAGCGCTCCATGATGGACCGGATCGAGCAGCGCTGGCAGCGCCGCCGGGATGAGCAGGGCCACTAGACAAACTCCCCGGTTCCGCGAACCACAGCAGACATGCGTGAGGGGTGACCACCGCCAGGTGGTCACCCCTCACGCATGTCCCGGCCCCGGCCTCAGCCCTGCTGCCTCGACGGCCTGCGCAGAGCGGGCCGGGCCGCCCGCGCGCGGGCCCGGAGCGCCGACCAGCGGTCCGACACCGACCACAGCACCCGTACCGCCGAGCGCGGCGCGAACCGCGCCCGCAGCCGCGTACCGGTGCTCACCGTGCCGCGCAGCCCGGCGACCGCCCGGCGCACGTCCTCCGCCAGGCCCGCCGGCGGGCGCGGCCGAGGCGCGTACAGCACCTGCTCGACCGCGTCCGCGACCCGGTGCACCGCGGCCCCGGCCGCCGGGTCGAGGTGCCCGAGCCGGACGATGCGGGCGGCGGCCCCGCGCGGTGTCTGCGACTCGTCCGGCGGGATGCCGTGGTCCCAGGCGCTGTCCGTCAGTTCCTGCCAGGCGGCCAGGGCGTGGGCCGCCGCGCCCTCCTCGGTCCGGGCGTGCGCGCCCAGCCGCAGCGACCGCACCCGGGCCCGCCACAGCATCGGCGACAGCGGGACCACCAGCAGCGCCAGCACGGCCAGCGCCCCCAGCACGTACCACCACGGGCCCGAGCCGCCACCCCCGTGGTGCGGGGCCACCGCCGCGGACGGGCTGTCACAGCCCTGGAGCTTGCGCAGCTGGGCCGTGCAGCCGTCGCCCGGCGAAGCCTCGGCCGAGGGCGCCGTGGCCGACCCGTGGGACGGCAGCGCAGGGTCCGGCACGGAGGTGCCGGGCGTCACCGACTGCGTGTACGACGGCACGGTGCCCCGGGTCGGGGTGGGCTCGAAGCGGGTCCAGCCCACACCCTCGAAGTACAGCTCGGGCCAGGCGTGCGCGTCCTTCAGGCTCACCGCGATCGAGCCGTCCGCCTGCGGGGTGCCGGGCGCGAAGCCCACCGCCACCCGGGCCGGGATGCCGAGCGTGCGGGCCATCGCCGCCATGGCGAAGGAGAAGTGGACGCAGAAGCCCTCCTTCTTCTTCAGGAAGTTCGCGATGGCGTTCGAACCCTGGCCCACCTCGACCCGGGTGTCGTACTGGAAGCCGCCGTTGACCGCGAAGTAGTCCTGGAGCTTGACCGCTTCGCCGTAGTGGCTCGTGGCGCCCGCGGTGATCTCCCTGGCGGTGCGAGCCACCACCTTCGGCAGCGCGGACGGCACCTTGGTGTACTCGCGCTTCAGGGCCTCGGGCGGCTCCGGCGCGGCGGCCAGCTGCTGGGCGGTCGGCTGCACGTCCAGGCTGGTCACCTGGTAGTTCGCGCCGCGCGTGTTCTGGCCGTGGTCGCCGACGAGCGTCATGCCGACCGGCTCGTAGCGCCAGTCGCCGCCGATCTGCACCTGTCTCGGCGGGTACGGCATCGGCAGCCAGTCCTGCGCGTACCAGTTGGCTGCCGTGATCGTCGAGACCACCGTGGTGCGCTTGATGTCCGGGCGCAGGCCGACGGGCGTGGGCAGGATGTCCGGCAGACCGATGATGTGCCGCTGGGACGGCTTCCAGTTGGTGCCGTCGAAGGAGTCCAGGGACACGATTCGCAGATACATGTCGGAGGTGTCGTTCGAACTGGACCTCAGGGACAGCACCTGGCGGTCGTCGTCCGAGTTGAGGCTGTCGCGCAGCGACACCAGCGGGTTGACCGCGGAGATCGTGCCGCCGTGGCCGTTGCCCGCCCCCACGCCGGTGCCGGTGTCGTCCAGCAGGCCGCCCTGCATGGCGGGCAGGGCGAGCGGCACCACCAGGGCGACGCCGAGAGCGACCGCGCCGATGCGGCACCCGGTGCGCACCGGGGCCACCGCGCCGCCCTCCGGAGCGCCCGGGGCGCGGGGCGCGCCCCCGAAGACGCGGCCCCACTGCGCGAGCCGGTCCCGGCCCTCGGCGAGCAGCAGCATCAGATAGCCGGCCGCCGCGACCAGGAACCACAGCCAGTCGGCGGCGCCGTGGGACAGCCCGGCGGCCACCGAGTACAGCGCGAGCAGCGGAAGCCCGGCCGGGGCCGCGCCGCGGTAGGTGACCGCGAGGGTGTCCACCAGCAGATGGATGACCAGGACCCCGCCGATCAGCATCAGCCTGATGCCGTCGGACAGCGGGGCCGGTATCGCATACGTGCCGACGTCGTGCGAGCCCTGCGAGAGCAGGTCGGACAGGTACCGGAAGGCGTCCGGGCCGGGGATCAGCCCGATGACCGCGTGCTCCCGGGCGAAGGCCAGGGTGAGCAGCACAAGACCGGACAGCGCCTGCGCGGCCACCGTCAGCGGCCGGGCCAGCGGCACCCTGCGGGCCGCCGCGCCGACCCCGGTCTGCACGGCGACCAGCAGGATCGCCTGGAGCAGCCAGGTGGGCCGGTCGACCAGGGGCAGCATCGCGCACGAGGCCATCAGCGTGGCCGCGGCGGCGCACAGTGTCAGTCGTGCCCGCCCGCTCATCCCAGTGCCTCCCCGCTCAGGGCGGCCAGGCCCGACCGTTCCCGGTCCGCCTGCCGCCACAGGTCGTTCAGCGAGGCGCCGCGCGACACGCTCAGCGCCGTCCAGCCGGCCTCGCGCAGCATGCGCAGCCGCTCCGCGTGCCGGTTGCCCGGACCCGGCACGTCGGTGGCCTCCCGGACCCAGACGTCGGGGTCCAGCACGAAGGCGACAGCACCCCCGCTGCGCCGCCGCATCGTGGCGACCGTCGTGGCCTGCTCCTCGTCCAGGTCGCCCAGGAAGGCGACCAGCAGCCCCTCGTTGCCGCCGCGCAGCACGTCGTACGCCCGGGACAGGCCCGTGCCGTCGGAGTGGTCGATCACGGCGAGGGTGTCCATCATCAGCCCGGCCGCGTCCGCGCCCTCCTGGCCGCCGCCCGCGAACCCGTCGGTGCCCTCGCCCGGCAGCGAGCTGCCACGGTCCGTCAGCAGCCGTACCGAGAAGCCGCGTTCGAGCATGTGCACCAGGACCGAGGCGGTGCCGGAGACGGCCCACTCGAAGGCCGAGTCGGGTCCCGCGCCCTCGTAGGCGACGCCCCGGGTGTCGAGCAGCACCGTGCAGTGCGAGCGCCGCGGCTGCTCCTCCCGGCGCACCATCAGCTCGCCGTAGCGCGCGGTGGAGCGCCAGTGCACCCGGCGCAGGTCGTCGCCGTAGCGGTACCCGCGCGGGATCACGTCGTCCTCGCCCGCCAGGGCCAGCGAGCGCTGCCGCCCGTCGCCGTACCCCTTGGCCTCGCCGCTGAACCGGACCGGGGTCAGCGGCTCCACGCGCGGGATGACGGTCAGGGTGTCGAAGTCCGAGAAGGAGCGGGTCAGTTCGCACATGCCGAACGGATCGGTCAGCCGCAGCTGCAGCGGGCCCAGCGGATAGCGGCCCCGCAGGTCGGAGCGGACCCGGTAGGACACCTCGCGGCGCCCGCGCGGCTCCACCCGGTCCAGCACGAAGCGCGGCCGTGGCCCGAGGACGTAGGGCACCTGGTCCTGGAGCATCAGCAGACCGCTGGGCATCCGGGAGACGTTCTCGATGGCCAGGTGCACCCGGGCCTCGCTGCCGGCGGGCACGCGCGCGGGGGAGAGCCGGCGGCTGCCGGCCACCCGGTAGCGCGTGCGGTACAGCACCGTCGCGCAGATCAGGGGCAGCGCGGCCAGCAGCAGGCCGACCCGCAGCAGATCGCTCTGCCCGAGCACGTACGCGCAGACCGCCGCCGCGATCCCCGCGGCCAGGAAGGACCGCCCGCGGGTGGTCAGCCCCGTCAAAGCCGTACGGACAGCCCCCGGCCGGCCCCGGTCGGCCTCCGGATGCTCCGAGCTCCCGGCGCTCGTCCCCCCGGCGCTCATCACAGGCTCCGCGGCGGCTGCTGCGGATACGCCGGCACGCCCCGGCCGAGGCCGTTCTGCTGCTGGGTCGCCGAGGGCACCGGGGTGCGCTGCAGGATCTCCAGCACGACCTGCTCGGCCGTACGGCGGTTCAGCTGGGCCTGGGCGGTGGGCAGCAGCCGGTGGGCGAGGACGGCGACGGCGAGTGCCTGGATGTCGTCCGGCAGCGCGTACTCCCGGCCGCTGAGGGCGGCGGACGCCCTGGCCGCACGCAGCAGGTGCAGCGTCGCGCGCGGGGAGGCGCCGAGTCTGAGGTCGGGGTGCGTGCGCGTGGCGGCGACCAGCTCCACCGCGTACCGCCGCACCGGCTCGGCGACGTGAACCGCGCGCACCGCCTCGACCAGCTTCACGATCTCGTGCGCGTGCGCCACCGGCTGGAGGTCCTCCAGCGGGGAGATGCCGCCGTGCACGTCCAGCATCTGCAGTTCGGCCTCGACGCTCGGGTAGCCGACGGAGACGCGGGCCATGAAGCGGTCGCGCTGGGCCTCGGGCAGCGGGTAGGTGCCCTCCATCTCGACCGGGTTCTGCGTGGCCACCACCATGAACGGGCTGGGCAGTTCATAGGTCTGCCCGTCGATGGTGACCTGCCGCTCCTCCATGGACTCCAGCAGCGCGGACTGGGTCTTGGGGGAGGCGCGGTTGATCTCGTCGCCGATCACGATCTGCGCGAAGATGGCGCCCGGCTTGAACTCGAAGTCCCGGCGCTGCTGGTCCCAGATGGACACGCCGGTGATGTCCGAGGGCAGCAGGTCGGGCGTGAACTGGATGCGCCGCACGGAGCAGTCGATGGACCGCGCCAGCGCCTTGGCCAGCATCGTCTTGCCGACGCCGGGAACGTCCTCGATCAGCAGGTGGCCCTCGGCGAGCAGCACGGTCAGCGCGAGCCGTACGACCTCGGGCTTGCCCTCGATCACGCTCTCCACCGAACCGCGTACCCGTTCCACCGTCGCGGTCAGATCAGTGAGGCTCGCTCGATCGTCATAGGTCGTCACCCGGCCCTCCTCGGCCCTTTCATTCACGGGCCGACGCTCTGCATGCGAAACCGGCCCACCCCGAAACACGGACACCATGCGGAAACAGTTCCGCGTGCTGCCACACCCCGCATTCTTGCTGCCGTTACGGATTCGTGTCACTTGCCTGTGGACAACTGCCCGCAGGATGCCGGTTCCGTGGCGTTTTTCGAACCGTCGTTCTGGTACCGGGCGGCGGAGTGCCTCCGCGGAGGGGGGTGTTCGGGCGGGGTGTCGGGGCGGGCCGGGACGTCAGGCCGGGTCGACCTCGCGCAGCAGACCCGTGTGCACGTCGAAGACGAAGCCGCGCACGTCGTCGGTGTGCGGCAGGAACGGAGAGGTGCGCACCCGCTGCATGGACTGGCGGACGTCCTGGTCGACGTCGCGGAAGGACTCCACCGCCCACGCCGGGCGCTGGCCGACCTCCATCTCCAGCTCGTGACGGAAGTCCTCGGTGAGCGACTCCAGACCACAGTTGGTGTGGTGGATCAGGACGACACTGCGGGTGCCCAGCGCCCGCTGGCTGATGGTGAGGGAGCGGATCACGTCGTCGGTGACGACGCCGCCGGCGTTGCGGATGGTGTGACAGTCGCCCAGCTCCAGGCCGAGCGCGGCGTGCAGGTCGAGCCGGGCGTCCATACAGGCCACCACGGCCACGTGCAGCACGGGCCGCGCGTCCATACCAGGATCGGTGAAGTCCTGGGCGTACGTCTCGTTGGCCTCAACGAGACGGTCCGTCACCGTGTCGCCCTTGGTTATGGCGCCTTCGGATCCAGTGGGAACTGCTGCTGAAGTCGTCATACTCACGACGGTACTGGTCACATGTGGCCGAGGCCTGCTGTGAGAGCGGACAAAGAACGTCATCGTGGCTTGTTGTGAGCTAACCCACACGGAGGGCAAACCTGGGCCGGATGGGTGAATCTGTTCGAAGTGCGGCCGCGGCCGTGATGCGGTACGCGACGCGCAGGCCGGTTGATTGACCGCGGGACGGGGTGGACTAAAGTGACGCGAAAGCGGGAGACGAGTCTCTCCTCGCTGCTGAAACCCCCGGAGACCCCGGCGCACACCCGGACCCGTCTCCTCGCGCGCGCGGCGCGTACGTACGGCTCGGGGGACCCGACGGTGCGTACGGCCCGCCGGAACTGAGAGGCCCCCTTGAGCCAGAGTCGACACGTCCCGGTGATGCTCCAGCGGTGCCTGGATCTGCTGGCGCCTGCCCTGGAGCAGCCGGGAGCGGTGGTCGTCGACTGCACCCTCGGCCTCGGCGGGCACAGCGAGGCGCTGCTGGCCCGGTTCCCCGAGGCGCGGCTGATCGGCCTGGACCGGGACAAGGAGGCGCTGCGCCTGTCCGGCGAGCGGCTGGCTCCCTACGGCGAGCGCGCCACCCTCGTGCACGCCGTCTACGACGAGCTGCCCGACGTCCTCGACCGGCTCGGCATCCCGCGCGTGCAGGGCGTCCTCTTCGACCTCGGGGTCTCCTCCATGCAGCTGGACGAGGCCGACCGCGGCTTCGCCTACGCCCAGGACGCGCCCCTGGACATGCGCATGGACCAGACGACCGGGATCAGCGCCGCCGAGGTCCTCAACACCTATCCGGCGGGCGAGCTGGTGCGGATCCTGCGCGCCTACGGCGAGGAGAAGCAGGCCAAGCGGATCGTCTCCGCGATCGTCCGCGAGCGCGAGAAGGAGCCGTTCAGCAACAGCGCCCGGCTCGTGGAGCTGATCCGGGACGCGCTGCCGCAGGCCGCCAAGCGGACCGGCGGCAACCCGGCCAAGCGCACCTTCCAGGCGCTGCGCATCGAGGTCAACGGCGAGCTGTCCGTGCTGGAGCGGGCCATCCCGGCGGCTGTGAAGGCCCTCGCCGTGGGCGGACGCGTCGCCGTGCTGTCGTACCACTCGCTCGAAGACCGCCTGGTGAAGCAGGTGTTCGCGGCCGGAGCCGCGTCCACCGCCCCGCCCGGACTGCCGGTCGTGCCCGAGCGCTACCAGCCCCGGCTCAAGCTGCTCACCCGCGGTGCCGAACTTCCCACCGAGGAGGAG
The DNA here is from genome assembly GCF_053592475.1 of Streptomyces sp. NPDC002671. Classification (NCBI taxonomy): domain Bacteria; kingdom Bacillati; phylum Actinomycetota; class Actinomycetes; order Kitasatosporales; family Streptomycetaceae; genus Streptomyces; species Streptomyces sp. NPDC002671. Next base: position 222,700 of record NZ_JBSFVU010000008.1, on the reverse strand, counting down.
ATCGCGGAGAACCGCCGGGCAGCTCCGGCCCGACTGCGCGGTGCCGAGCGCATCAGGGAGGACGCCGAGTGAGTGAGTCGGGTCTCCGGGCTCACCGGAGGTCAAGTGAGTAGGAAACCCGAACTGAAGGGGAGGGCCGCCCGGCTCGCCCGGCTGTTCCCGGCCGGACGCGCGCGGGCGGCCCGTACCCCGTTCGTCCTCCTCGTCGTCCTGCTCCTCGGCGGCGGCCTCATCGGGCTACTGGTGCTGAACTCCGCGCTCAGCGAAGGCTCGTTCAAGCTCGCCGACCTCCAGAAGCAGACGAAGAACCTCACCGACGAGGAGCAGGCGCTCCAGCGGGACATCGACGCCTACTCGTCCCCCGACGCCCTCCAGCGCCGCGCCCGCGAACTCGGCATGGTCCCGGGCGGCGACCCGGCCTTCCTCGGCCCGGACGGCACCGTCAAGGGTGTCCCCGGCGCCGCCGCCCCCGAATCCGCCGCCTTCACCAACCCGGTCGCCCCCGAGGCCATGACCGCGGCCACCGGCCTCCCCGCACCGCCACCCGCCGTGCCGTCCAAGGCGCCCTCCGGGGCCCCCGCCACGGCTCCCCGGGCAGCTCCCTCCGGGACCCCCGCGACAGCCCCTTCCGCGGCGTCCTCCGCGGCGTCCACCTCGGCCTCCTCCCGGGCCCCCTCCGCCCAGCCGCACGGCGTCCCCGCCCCGCCGGCCCAGCCGCGCGGCGCCCCCGCTCCGCCGGCCCCGGCGGCCAGACCCCAGCCAGCCTCCCCTCCGACCCCCGGCAGGTGACGCAAGTGTCCGACAGGCAACCGCCGCGGCGCCGTGTGCCCGGACCGGCCAGGCCTTCCCGGCCGCAGGGTGCCGTGCGGCGGCAGCCCGGGTCCGGGGCCCGTCCCGCTCGTCGACCGAGCGGGGGGCGGCCCCGGGTCCAGGGTCCGCTCCGGCTCGGCAGCCCGCGGCCCCGGCTGCGTATGGTCGGGCTCGCCCTGACCCTGGTACTGCTCGCCTTCGTCGTACGGCTGCTCCAGGTCCAGGCCGTCGACGCCAGCGCGTACGCCGCGCGGGCCGAGCAGGACCGCTTCGTCGTGCACACCCTGGCCGCCGCGCGCGGCGGCATCACCGACCGCAACGGGGTCGCCCTCGCCGTCAGTGAGGACGCCTACGACATCACGGCCGACCCGACGATGTTCTCGGCCAAGCAGCTGAAGGTCGGCGACGGGCCCGAACAGGCCGCCGCCCTGCTCGCGCCGATCCTCGGCCAGGACCAGGCCACGATCGTCAAGAAGCTGCGGCCCAGGAACAGGAACTCCCGGTACACCCGGCTCGCCACCCGGCAGACCCCGCAGGTCTGGAAGCAGATCAAGGACCTGAAGTCCGCGCTCAACAAGAAGGCCGCGACCGACCACAACACCGTCAACGTGCTGGCCGGAGTCTTCGCCGACCCCAGCAGCCAGCGCGTGTACCCCAACGGCGACCTCGCCGCCGGGATACTGGGCTGGGTCAATGCCGAGGGCCGGGGCGGCGGCGGCATCGAGCAGGAGCTGAACAAGCAGCTGTCCGGCAAGGACGGCAAGATCCGCTACGCCCAGTCCGGCGGCCGTGAGGTGCCCACCGTGGGCTCGAACGAGACGCCCGCCGTGCCCGGCTCCGACGTCGAGCTCACCATCGACCGCGACATCCAGTGGGCCGCTCAGAACGCCATCACCGAGCAGGTGAAGAAGTCCAAGGCGGACCGCGGCTACGTCATCGTCCAGGACACCCGCACCGGACAGATCCTGGCCATGGCCGACTCGCCCGGCTTCGACCCGAACGACCTGTCGAAGGCGGACTCGGCGGCCATGGGCAACGCGGCTCTCCAGGACGCCTACGAGCCCGGCTCCACCGCCAAGGTGATGTCCATGGCGGCCGTCCTGGAGCAGCACGCGGCCACCCCGCTCACCCGCGTCGTCGTACCCAACCGGCTGCACCGCGGCGACCGGCTCTTCCAGGACGACGTCGACCACGACACCTGGTACCTCACCCTCAACGGCGTGCTCGCCAAGTCCAGCAACATCGGCACCATCCTGGCCGCCGGCCAGCTCGGCAAGACCCAGCCCGAGGCGAACCAGGTCCTCTACTCGTACCTGCGCAAGTTCGGCATCGGCCGTTACACCGGGCTCGGCTTCCCCGGCGAGACCCCGGGCATCCTTGCCCCCGCCGGGAAGTGGTCGACCTCGCAGCAGTACACGATCCCTTTCGGCCAGGGCTTCTCCATCAACGCCATGCAGGCCGCCTCCGTGTACTCGACCATCGCCAACGGCGGCGTGCGCGTCGAGCCGACGCTGGTGCGCGGCACCAGGGGCGCCGACGGGCGCTTCGTCCCCGTGCCGAAGCCCAAGGAGACGCGGGTCGTCAGCGAGAAGACCGCGAAGAGCCTCGCCCAGATGCTGGAGTCCGTCGTGGACAACGAGCAGGGCACCGGCATCAAGGCCCGGATCCCCGGCTACCGGGTCGCGGGCAAGACCGGCACGGCCAACCGTGTGGATCCGGCCACCGGCAGGTACCGCGGCTACACCTCGTCGTTCGCCGGGTTCGCCCCCGCGGACAATCCCCGTATCACCGTCTACTGCGCCATCCAGAACGCGACCTCCGGCAACCACTTCGGCGGCCAGATCTGCGGTCCCATCTACAAGCAGGTGATGGAGTTCGCCCTGAAGACCCTCCAGGTCCCGCCGACCGGGGCGCAGGCCGCGAAGCTGCCCGTGACCTACCGGCCCTGACCGGCCCCAGGCCCAGCACCACGGAACGACCACCAGGAACCAGCTCGTGACAACGATCACCCCCGATTCCGGGAACCAGTCCGGGAACCACGGCGCCGCAGGGGCCTCACTTCGCTCCGGAGCGGGTGCGCCCGGTACGCTCACCGCCGTGCCACACGCTGATCAGTACCAAACCACCCAGAAGGGCGCTTCCGTGACATATCCGGGACCGCCGCGACCGGTTCAGGCCTCCGCCACACCCCTCGCGGAACTGGCCGATCAGCTGGGTGTTGCTGCCCCGGACACCGCCGCCGAGGTCATGGGGATCACCCATGACTCGCGTGCCGTCCGCCCCGGCGACCTGTACGCCGCCCTCCCGGGCGCCCGCCTGCACGGCGCCGACTTCGTCACCCAGGCCGCCGGCCTCGGCGCCGCCGCCGTGCTGACCGACCCGACGGGCGCCGAGCGCGCCGCCGCGACCGGACTGCCGGTCCTGGTGGTGGACGATCCGCGCGCGCGGATGGGCGAGCTGGCGGCGACGATCTACGGCCACCCGGGCCGCGACCTGCTCCAGATCGGCATCACCGGCACCTCGGGCAAGACCACCACCGCCTACCTGGTCGAGGGCGGGCTGAGGACCGCCCGCGCCACCGGCTTGATCGGCACCGTGGAGATGCGCATCGGCGACGAGCGCATCAAGTCCGAGCGCACCACCCCCGAAGCCACCGACCTCCAGGCCCTGTTCGCCGTCATGCGCGAACGCGGCGTCGAGGCGGTCGCCATGGAGGTCTCCAGCCACGCCCTGGTCCTCGGCCGGGTCGACGGCTGCGTCTTCGACATCGCCGTCTTCTCCAACCTGAGCCCGGAACACATGGAGTTCCACTCCGGCATGGAGGACTACTACGCGGCCAAGGCGGAGCTGTTCACGCCGCGGCGCAGCAGACTCGGGGTGATCAACCTCGACGACGAGTACGGCCGCAGGCTCGCCGGGGAGGCGACCGTCCCGGTCGTCACCTTCTCCGCCGAGGGCCACCCCGACGCCGACTGGCGCGCCGACGAGGTCCAGGTCGGCCCCATGGACTCGGTGTTCACCGTCCTCGGCCCCCAGGGCGAGCGCGTCCACGCCAGGTCGCCGCTGCCGGGCCCGTTCAATGTGGCGAACACCCTCGCCGCCATCGTGGCCCTGGCCGCGGCCGGCCTCGACCCGCAGGCCGCCGCCGACGGCATCGCCGCCGTACCGGGCGTGCCCGGCCGGCTGGAGCGCGTCGACGCAGGCCAGCCGTACCTCGCGGTGGTCGACTACGCCCACAAGACCGACGCCGTCGAGTCGGTGCTCAAGGCGCTGCGCAAGGTCACCAAGGGGCGGCTGCACGTCGTCCTCGGCTGCGGCGGCGACCGCGACCGGACCAAGCGCGCACCGATGGGCGCCGCCGCGGCCCGGCTCGCCGACACGGCCGTACTGACCTCCGACAACCCCCGCTCCGAGGACCCCCTCGCGATCCTCGCGACCATGCTCCAGGGCGCGGCCTCCGTGCCCGCGCACGAGCGCGGCGAGGTGCTCCTCTTCGAGGACCGGGCCGCCGCCATCGCCGCCGCCGTGGGCCGCGCCCAGGCCGGCGACACCGTGCTGGTCGCGGGCAAGGGCCACGAGCAGGGCCAGGACATCGCCGGCGTGGTCCGTCCCTTCGACGACCGCCAGGTGCTTCGCGAAGCTATCCAGAAGACCCAGGGATGAACTTGTGATCGCCCTCTCCCTCGCCGAGATCGCAGCAGTCGTCGGCGGGCAGACGCACGACATACCGGATCCGTCCGTCCAGGTCACCGGACCGGTCGTCCGGGACTCCCGTGAAGTGGTGCCCGGCAGCCTCTTCGCCGCCTTCGTCGGCGAGCGCGTGGACGGCCACGACTACGCCGCCGCCGTCGTCGAGGCGGGTGCGGTCGCCGTCCTGGCGTCCCGGCCCGTCGGCGTGCCCGCGATCGTCGTGGACGACGTCCAGAGCGCCCTCGGCGCCCTCGCCCGGGACGTCGTACGCCGGCTCGGCACGACCCTCGTCGCCCTGACCGGTTCCGCGGGCAAGACCAGCACCAAGGACCTGATCGCCCAGGTGCTCCGGCGCAAGGCGCCCACCGTCTTCACGCCCGGCTCGCTCAACAACGAGATCGGGCTGCCGCTGACCGCCCTGTCCGCCACTGAGGAGACCGAGTTCCTCGTGCTGGAGATGGGCGCCCGCGGCCTCGGGCACATCCGCTACCTCGCCGGCCTCACCCCGCCGAAGCTCGGCCTCGTGCTCAATGTCGGCACCGCCCACATCGGTGAGTTCGGCGGCCGGGAGCAGATCGCCGAGGCGAAGGGCGAGCTGGTCGAGGCCCTGCCCTCCGAGGAGGAGGGCGGGGCGGCGATCCTCAACGCCGACGATCCGCTGGTGCGCGCCATGGCCTCCCGTACCAAGGCGAAGGTGGTCCTTTTCGGAGAGTCGGCCGAAGCGGACGTACGCGCCGAGAACGTGCGACTCACGGACAGCGGACAGCCCGCATTCAGGCTTCACACACCCTCCGGTGCAAGCGATGTGACCATGCGCCTGTACGGTGAGCATCACGTGTCGAACGCGCTCGCCGCAGCCGCCGTCGCCCATGAGCTGGGTATGTCCGTAAGCGAGATCGCCACCGCGCTCTCCGAGGCGGGCTCCCTCTCCCGCTGGCGGATGGAGGTCACTGAGCGCCCGGACGGCGTGACCATCGTCAACGACGCCTACAACGCCAACCCCGAGTCCATGCGGGCCGCCCTCAAGGCGCTCGCGGCCATGGGCAAGGGGCGCCGCACGTGGGCGGTGCTCGGCAAGATGGCCGAGCTGGGGGACGAGGCGCTCGCCGAGCACGACGCCGTCGGACGGCTCGCCGTCCGGCTCAACGTCAGCAAGCTCGTCGCGGTCGGGGGGATCGAGGCCTCCTGGCTGCAACTGGGCGCATATAACGAGGGTTCGTGGGGTGAGGAGTCGGTGCACGTGTCCGACGCACAGGCGGCGATCGACCTGTTGCGCAGAGAAATGCGCCCGGGAGACGTCGTACTCGTGAAGGCGTCCCGTTCGGTGGGTCTCGAAAGCGTCGCCCAGGCTCTGATCGAGAGCGGTGCCGAGGGTGAGGTTGCCGCCCGATGATGAAGCAGATCCTGTTCTCAGGAGTCATTGGCCTCTTCCTGACGCTGGTCGGCACTCCGCTGCTGATCAAGCTCCTCGCCCGCAAGGGCTACGGCCAGTACATCCGTGACGACGGCCCGCGCGAGCACGCCAGCAAGCGCGGTACGCCGACCATGGGCGGTATCGCCTTCATCCTGGCGACGATCGCCGCGTACTTCCTGAGCAAGCTCATCACCGGTTACCCGCCCACCTACTCCGGGCTGCTGGTCCTCGGCCTGATGTTCGGCATGGGCCTGGTCGGCTTCCTGGACGACTACATCAAGATCGTCAAGCGGCGTTCGCTGGGCCTGCGGGCCAAGGCGAAGATGGCCGGCCAGCTGATCGTCGGCATCTCCTTCGCGGTGCTGTCGCTGATGTTCTCCGACGCCCGCGGCAACACCCCGGCCTCCACCAAGCTGTCGTTCATCACGGACTTCGGCTGGTCGATCGGCCCGGTGCTGTTCGTCATCTGGGCGCTGTTCATGATCCTCGCGATGTCGAACGGCGTGAACCTGACCGACGGTCTGGACGGTCTCGCCACCGGTGCCTCCGTCCTCGTCTTCGGCGCCTACACGTTCATCGGCGTCTGGCAGTTCCAGGAGTCCTGCGCCAACGCGCAGACCCTCACCAACCCGGGCGCCTGCTACGAGGTGCGCGACCCCCTCGACCTCGCGGTGATCGCCTCCGCGCTGATGGGCGCCTGCCTCGGCTTCCTGTGGTGGAACACCTCGCCCGCCAAGATCTTCATGGGTGACACCGGTTCGCTCGCCCTCGGCGGCGTCCTCACGGGCCTGGCCATCCTCTCCCGCACGGAGCTGCTGGTGGCCATCATGGGCGGCCTGTTCGTCCTCATCACCATGTCGGTCGTCATCCAGGTCGGCTCCTTCCGGCTGACCGGGAAGCGCGTCTTCCGGATGGCGCCACTCCAGCACCACTTCGAACTCAAGGGCTGGTCCGAAGTGCTCGTGGTGGTCCGCTTCTGGATCATTCAGGGCATTTGTGTAATCGTCGGACTGGGCCTCTTCTATGCAGGATGGGCAGCGGACAAGTGACCTCCTCGGTGTCTTCTGGGCCTTCTGAGTTCCAGGGCAAGCACGTGACCGTCGCCGGGCTCGGCGTCTCCGGCGTCCCGGCGGCCAAGGTGCTGCACGCGCGTGGGGCGATCGTCACGGTCGTCAACGACGGCGACGACGCCCGCGCGCGCGAGCAGGCCGCGGAGCTGGAGGCGCTCGGCATCACCGTGCGCCTCGGCGACGGGGCGACGCTGCCGGAAGGCACCGAGCTGATCGTCACCGCGCCCGGCTGGAAGCCGGACAAGCCGCTGTTCCTCGCGGCGGAGAAGGCGGGCGTGCCCGTCTGGGGCGACGTCGAACTGGCCTGGCGCCTGCGCGGCCCCGACGCAGCCCCTTGGCTCGCCGTGACCGGCACCAACGGCAAGACGACGACCGTGCAGATGCTCGCGTCGATCCTCGCTGCCGCGGGCCTGCGCACGGCGGCCGTCGGCAACATCGGCGTCTCCCTGCTGGACGCCGTCCTCGGCGACGAGGAGTACGACGTCCTCGCCGTGGAGCTGTCCAGCTACCAGCTCCACTGGGCACCCTCCCTGCGCGCCCACTCGGCCGCCGTCCTCAACCTCGCCCCCGACCACCTCGACTGGCACGGCTCCATGGAGGCGTACGCCGCCGACAAGGGCCGTATCTACGAAGGCAATCGGGTCGCCTGCGTCTACAACGTGGCGGACAAGGCCACCGAGGACCTGGTCGTCGAGGCGGACGTCGAAGAGGGCTGCCGGGCGATCGGGTTCACCCTCGGCGCCCCCGCGCCCTCCCAACTCGGCGTCGTGGACGGCATCCTGGTCGACCGCGCCTTCGTCGAGCAGCGGCACAAGAACGCGCAGGAGCTGGCCGAGGTCGCCGACGTCAACCCGCCGGCCCCGCACAACATCGCCAACGCCCTTGCCGCCGCGGCCCTCGCGCGCGCCTTCGGGGTGCCCGCCAAGGCCGTACGCGACGGCCTGAGGGCCTTCCGCCCCGACGCCCACCGCATCGCGCACGTCGCCGACCTCGACGGCGTCGCCTACGTGGACGACTCCAAGGCGACCAACACCCATGCCGCGGAAGCCTCTTTGGCGGCATATGAGTCGATCGTATGGATTGCGGGCGGCCTCGCGAAGGGCGCCGTCTTCGACGAGCTGGTCGCGAAGTCGGCAAAGCGACTTCGCGGCGCGGTCCTGATCGGCGCCGACCGTGCGCTGATCCGCGACGCCCTCGCGCGACACGCACCGGAAGTACCCGTGGTCGACCTCGACCGGGCCGACACTGGGGCGATGCTCCAGGCGGTGACGGAGGCGCAGCGGCTGGCACAGCCCGGCGACACGGTGCTGCTGGCCCCGGCCTGTGCCTCCATGGACATGTTCACCAACTACAACCAGCGCGGTGACGCGTTCGCGGCGGCGGTCCGCGAACTCGAAGCCTGACCCCGGCCGCCTGCCGGGCGGATCTTGGGAGGGACGCGTGGGACGGTCGGCGTTCAGGGGAGGCGTGGATGTCGGGTAGCCGTACGGGCGGCCGTCCTCCGGTCCAGCGGGCCGTCCGGCGGCCCGCCGTGTCCCGTCCTCCGGGCGACAATCCCGTACGACGGCTGTACACGCGCGCCCGGAAGGCCTGGGACCGCCCGCTGACCGCCTACTACCTGATCCTCGGCGGCAGCGTGCTGATCATCGTGCTCGGTCTGGTGATGGTCTACTCGGCCTCCCAGATCACCGCGCTCCAGCTCTCGCTGCCCGGATCGTTCTTCTTCCGCAAGCAGGCGCTCGCCGCGCTGATCGGCGGCGCACTGCTGTTCGTCGCCTCCCGCATGCCGGTGAAGCTGCACCGGGCGCTGGCCTACCCGATCCTCGCCGGTGCCGTCTTCCTGATGGCCCTGGTGCAGGTGCCGGGGATAGGGATGACGATCAACGGCAACCAGAACTGGATCTCCCTCGGCGGCTCCTTCCAGGTCCAGCCCAGCGAGTTCGGCAAGCTCGCCCTGGTGCTGTGGGGCGCGGACCTGATCGCCCGCAAGCAGGAAAAGAAGCTGCTGACCCAGTGGAAGCACATGCTCGTGCCGCTGGTGCCGGTCGCCTTCCTGCTGCTCGGGCTGATCATGCTGGGCGGGGACATGGGCACCGCGATCATTCTCACAGCGATCCTCTTCGGCCTGCTGTGGCTGGCCGGCGCCCCGACCCGGCTGTTCGCCGGTGTGCTGTCGGTCGCCGGGCTGATCGGTGTGACCCTGATCAAGACCAGCCCCAACCGGATGGCCCGGCTCGCCTGCATCGGCGCCACCGAGCCGAAGTCCGGCGTAGCCGACTGCTGGCAGGCCGTGCACGGCATCTATGCCCTCGCGAGCGGCGGACTCTTCGGTTCCGGCCTCGGGGCGAGTGTGGAAAAATGGGGCCAACTCCCGGAAGCCCATACCGACTTCATCTTCGCCGTCACCGGTGAGGAACTGGGCCTGGCCGGGACGCTGTCGGTGCTCGCCCTGTTCGCGGCTCTAGGCTATGCGGGTATCCGCGTGGCCGGACGCACGGAGGACCCCTTCGTGAGGTACGCCGCGGGAGGCGTGACCACCTGGATCACCGCCCAGGCGGTGATCAATATCGGTGCGGTGCTCGGCCTGCTGCCGATCGCCGGCGTCCCGCTCCCGCTGTTCTCCTACGGAGGATCCGCCCTGCTGCCGACCATGTTCGCCATCGGGCTGCTGATCGCTTTCGCGCGCGACGAGCCCGCTGCGCGGGCAGCGCTTGCGATGCGGCAACCTCGCTTTGGTAGAAAGCGGGCGGGAGGCTCCGGTGCCGAGCGGGGGCCTCGGAGATGGAACACGATGCGACGGCGCGCCTCGGTGGCGCGTACGTCCGGAGAGCGGTGAATTTCGGTGCATGTCGTACTCGCCGGCGGAGGAACCGCGGGCCACATCGAGCCCGCGCTCGCCCTCGCGGACGCCCTGCGCAGGCAGGACCCGACCGTGGGGATCACGGCCCTGGGCACGGAACGGGGACTGGAGACCCGGCTCGTTCCGGAGCGCGGCTACGAGCTGGCGCTGATCCCAGCGGTGCCGCTGCCCCGCAAGCCCACGCCCGAGCTGATCACCGTCCCGGGCCGACTGCGCGGCACGATCAAGGCCGCCGAGCAGATCCTGGAGCGCACCAAGGCGGACTGCGTGGTCGGCTTCGGCGGTTATGTCGCCCTGCCTGCTTACCTGGCCGCCAAGCGGCTCGGCGTGCCCATCGTGATCCACGAGGCCAACGCGCGCCCCGGTCTGGCCAACAAGATCGGCTCGCGGTACGCGGCCCGGGTCGCCGTCTCCACCCCGGACAGCAAGCTGCGCGACGCGCGCTACATCGGCATCCCGCTGCGCCGCTCCATCGCCACCCTGGACCGCGCCGCCGCCCGCCCCGAGGCCCGCGCCCGCTTCGGGCTCGACCCCAACCTGCCCACGCTGCTCGTCTCCGGCGGCTCCCAGGGCGCCCGCCGCCTCAACGAGGTCGTCCAGCAGGTCGCGCCGTGGCTCCAGCAGGCCGGCGTCCAGATCCTGCACGCGGTCGGCCCGAAGAACGAACTGCCGCAGGTACACCAGATGCCGGGAATGCCCCCGTACATCCCGGTAAGTTACCTGGACCGGATGGACCTCGCGTACGCCGCGGCCGACCTGATGCTCTGCCGTGCGGGCGCGATGACCGTCGCCGAACTCTCCGCCGTCGGGCTCCCGGCCGCGTACGTCCCGCTGCCCATCGGCAACGGCGAACAGCGGCTCAATGCCCAGCCGGTGGTCAAGGCGGGTGGCGGACTCCTCGTCGACGACGCGGAACTCACGCCCGAGTGGGTGCAGCAGAACGTCCTGCCGGTGCTCGCCGACCCGCACCGGCTGTACGAGATGTCCCGCGCGGCAAGCGAGTTCGGCCGCCGGGACGCCGACGACCTGCTCGTCGGCATGGTGTACGAGGCGATCGCCTCGCGCCGTTAGGACCGTATGACGAAAGGGCAGTGAGCGTGGCCGGACCGACCACCGCCGAGCGCGGGGAACGCCAGCAGGAGTCGTCCGGCCCGCCGCCCAAGCGGGGGTTGGCCACCCCGCGCCTTCGTAGGATCGTCATCCTGGCTGTCGCTCTCGTGCTCCTCGGAGCCGGTTCCACCTGGGTGTTGTACGGCTCCGGTTGGCTGCGCGTGCGGCATGTCTCGGTGTCGGGTACGCGCGTGCTGAGCCCCGCCGAGGTGCGCGAGGCCGCCGCCGTGCCGGTCGGGGCGCCGCTGATCTCCGTCGACACGGATGCCATCGAGGCCCGACTTCGCCGAAAATTGCCCCGAATTGACACCGTTGACGTGGTCCGTTCCTGGCCCCATGGAATCGGCCTGAAGGTGATCGAGCGCACTCCGGTTCTTCTGGTCCGAAAGGGCGGGAACTTCGTCGAAGTGGACAAGAAGGGTGTCCGTTTCGCCACGGTTTCTCGGGCTCCGAAAGGCGTTCCGGTGCTGAAGTTGACCGCCTCCAGGTCGGGCCCGGGCGCGGCGAGCTTCCGGCGCTTCGGCGCCGACCGGCTGGTGCGCGAGGCGGTCCGGGTCGCGGGTGACGTGCCGGCCGCGGTCGCGCGGGACACCCTGAGCGTCCAAGTCCGCTCCTACGACGACATCTCGCTGGAGTTGAGCGGCAACCGCACGGTCGCGTGGGGCAGCAGCGAGGACGGCCGTGTCAAGGCACGGACCCTCACGGCACTCATGAAAGCAGTTCCCGGCGCGCGGCACTTCGACGTCAGCGTTCCCACCGCCCCTGCGTCATCAGGGAGTTGACGCACATCAGCGCAGGCCAGCACCCTGGTTGGGCATGGCTATGGCTGATCACATAGGGTGAAAAGAAAAACGGGAGGTTCGGCGTGTTCGTTGAACGGGCGCCACTTGTCGACTTAGTGTCAGGTTCAGAAGACTCCAGAGAACAGACACACTGGTAACCCTAAACTTCAGGGTTAGGGTTCGGGTCGGCGTTCGGACCGTCCCATTCGGCATCTGTCGTCGCGGGCACCGCCCGGCGACGACAACGTAATTCGAGGCGAGAGGCCTTCGACGTGGCAGCACCGCAGAACTACCTCGCAGTCATCAAGGTCATCGGTGTCGGCGGCGGTGGTGTCAATGCCATCAACCGGATGATCGAGGTCGGTCTCAAGGGCGTCGAGTTCATCGCCATCAACACCGACGCGCAGGCGCTGTTGATGAGCGACGCCGACGTGAAGCTCGACGTCGGCCGCGAACTCACCCGCGGACTCGGCGCCGGAGCCAACCCGGCCGTCGGCCGCAAGGCCGCCGAGGACCACCGCGAGGAGATCGAGGAGGTCCTCAAGGGGGCCGACATGGTCTTCGTGACGGCCGGCGAAGGCGGCGGCACCGGCACCGGCGGCGCGCCCGTCGTGGCCAACATCGCGCGCTCGCTGGGCGCCCTCACCATCGGCGTGGTCACGCGCCCGTTCACCTTCGAGGGACGGCGCCGCGCGAACCAGGCCGAGGACGGCATCGCCGAGCTGCGCGAAGAGGTCGACACCCTCATCGTCATCCCCAACGACCGGCTGCTGTCCATCTCGGACCGCCAGGTCAGCGTGCTCGACGCATTCAAGTCCGCCGACCAGGTGCTGCTCTCCGGCGTCCAGGGCATCACCGACCTCATCACCACCCCCGGTCTGATCAACCTCGACTTCGCCGACGTGAAGTCGGTCATGTCCGAGGCGGGTTCGGCTCTCATGGGCATCGGCTCGGCCCGCGGCGACGACCGCGCGGTGGCCGCCGCCGAGATGGCGATCTCCTCGCCGCTGCTGGAGGCGTCCATCGACGGCGCCCGGGGCGTGCTGCTCTCCATCTCCGGCGGCTCCGACCTGGGCCTGTTCGAGATCAACGAGGCCGCCCAGCTGGTCAGCGAGGCCGCCCACCCCGAGGCCAACATCATCTTCGGTGCGGTCATCGACGACGCCCTCGGCGACGAGGTCCGGGTCACCGTGATCGCGGCCGGCTTCGACGGCGGTCAGCCGCCGGCCCGCCGGGACAACGTCCTCGGCTCGACGTCGTCGTCTTCTTCGCTGGCCTCCTCCCGCCGCGAGGAGCCCGCCCCGGTGCGGCAGCCCGAGCCCAGCCGCCCGACCTTCGGCTCGCTCGGCAGCGTGACCCCCAAGGAGGAGCCGGAGTCCGCGCCCGAGCCGGCGGCGGACATCCCGGTCGCCCCGCCGGTCCCGCCGTCGCGGAGCTACTCGGACAGCGCCGCCGAGGAGCTGGACGTGCCGGACTTCCTCAAGTGATAGGACAGCGCGAGAGCGTGAGCGGCGCGCACTTCGCCTTCACCGACCGGTGGGGCGGGGTGAGCGCCGCTCCGTATGAGGAGCTGAACCTCGGCGGGGCCGTCGGCGACGCCCCCGAGGCCGTACGCGCGAACCGGGAGCTGGCGGCGAAGTCCCTCGGGCTGGACGCCGGCCGGGTCGTCTGGATGAACCAGGTGCACGGCGCCGACGCGGCCGTGGTCGAGGAGCCGTGGGGCGACCGGCCGGTGGCGGAGGTCGACGCGATCGTCACCGCCCGCCGCGGGCTCGCCCTCGCCGTCCTGACCGCCGACTGCGTGCCGGTCCTGCTGGCCGACCCCGTAGCCGGGGTCGTGGCCGCGGCCCACGCGGGCCGGCCCGGCATGGTCAAGGGCATCGTCCCCGCCGCCGTACGGGCCATGGCCGAACTCGGCGCCCGGCCCGAGCGGATCGTCGCCCGCACCGGACCGGCCGTGTGCGGCCGGTGCTACGAGGTGCCGGAGGCGATGCGCGCCGAGGTGGCCACCGTGGAACCGGCGGCGCACGCCGTCACCAGCTGGGGCACTCCGGCGGTCGACGTGAGCGCCGGAGTGCACGCGCAGCTCGACCGGCTCGGGGTGTGCGACCGGGCGCAGTCGCCGGTGTGCACGCTGGAGTCGGGCGACCACTTCTCTTACCGCCGCGACCGCGCCACCGGGCGCCTCGCGGGCTATGTCTGGCTGGACTGATGGGGCATGACGGACCGTAAGACCGAACTCGCCGCAAATCTGGCGAAGGTGGAGGGGCGCATCACCGCCGCGTGCGTCGCGGCCGGGCGCAAGCGGGAGGAGGTGACCCTGATCGTGGTCACCAAGACCTACCCGGCGAGCGATGTGCGGATTCTGTCGGAGCTCGGTGTGCGTCATGTCGCCGAGAACCGCGACCAGGACGCTGCTCCCAAGGCCGCCGCCTGCGCGGATCTGCCCCTTAATTGGCACTTTGTCGGCCAGTTGCAGACCAACAAGGTGCGATCCGTGGTCGGTTACGCGAACTTTGTGCAGTCTGTCGACCGTGCCCGGCTTGTCACCGCCCTGTCGAAGGAAGCGGTGCGCGCGGAGCGCGAGGTGGGCTGTCTCGTCCAGGTCGCGCTGGACGCGGGCGCGAGCGGGCGCGGGGAGCGCGGAGGCGTCGCGCCCGGCGGAATCGAAGAGTTGGCCGACCTCGTCGCCGAATCTCCGGGGCTGCGGCTCGACGGACTGATGACCGTCGCTCCGCTCACCGGGGAGTACGCGGGACGTGAACAGGCGGCGTTCGAGCGGCTCATGGATTTGTCGACTGACCTGCGCCGAGCCCATCCGGCTGCAACCATGGTGTCGGCAGGGATGAGTGCGGACCTCGAACAGGCCGTGGCCGCCGGGGCGACACATGTGCGCGTCGGTACCGCGGTACTCGGAGTCCGCCCCAGGCTCGGGTAACGTCGCCAGGAAGTCGGACCACAGCAGAAAATATGGTCAATGCCGCCGAAGGCGGGCACAACGACCGCGTGGATCGCGGGCACTTGGCAGTCGTCAGTCGATCCACCACAGAGCGGAGGACTCAGAGCATGGCCGGCGCGATGCGCAAGATGGCGGTCTACCTCGGCCTCGTGGAGGACGATGGGTACGACGGCCGCGGATTCGACCCTGACGACGACTTCGAGCCCGAGCTGGACCCGGAGCCCGAGCGGGACCACCGACGGCACGAACCGTCACACCAGTCGCACAGCGCACATCAGTCCCAAAGGGATGAAGAGGTGCGTATCGTGCAACCCCCCGCGCAGCGCGAGCCGGTGGCCCGTTCGACTTCGCTCGCCGCGGAATCCGGGCGTCCGGCGCGAATCGCACCCGTGGCGTCCATCACACAAGAACGTCAGTCCCTGGAGAAGAACGCACCGGTGATCATGCCCAAGGTCGTGTCGGAACGAGAGCCTTACCGGATCACCACGCTTCACCCGCGGACCTACAACGAGGCCCGTACCATCGGGGAACACTTCCGTGAGGGCACCCCGGTGATCATGAATCTGACTGAGATGGACGACACAGATGCGAAGCGACTTGTCGACTTTGCGGCTGGTTTGGTGTTTGGTCTTCACGGCAGTATCGAGCGGGTGACGCAGAAGGTGTTCCTGTTGTCTCCTGCTAACGTCGATGTCACGGCGGAGGACAAGGCCCGCATCGCAGAGGGCGGGTTCTTCAACCAGAGCTGAGACGCACGACCTGACCGAAGTACGGAAACAGCACGAAACGGGGAGAGGGAAGTCCAGGCCATGAGCGTGTTCGCGCAGGTGATCTACATCGCGCTGATGGTGTTCCTTGTCGTGCTGATTTTTCGGCTCGTCATGGACTACGTCTTCCAGTTCGCCCGTTCGTGGCAACCCGGCAAGGCGATGGTGGTCGTACTGGAGGCCACCTACACTGTCACCGATCCACCGCTGAAGCTTCTGCGGCGGTTCATTCCGCCGCTGCGTCTCGGGGGCGTGGCGCTCGACCTGTCCTTCTTCGTACTGATGATCATCGTCTGGATTCTCAGCACCATCGCACATGCCTTCGCGGTGAGATGAGTTGAGTATGGACGATCCGGTCTTGCCGACTGCCGATGACTACGTTGAGGTGAAGAGATGCCGTTGACCCCCGAGGACGTGCGGAACAAGCAGTTCACGACCGTCCGCCTCCGAGAAGGCTATGACGAGGACGAGGTCGATGCCTTCCTCGACGAGGTCGAAGCCGAACTGACCCGTCTGCTCCGCGAGAACGAGGACCTGCGCGCCAAGCTGGCCGCGGCCACGCGCGCTGCTGCCCAGAACCAGCAGAACATGCGCAAGGGTCCCGAGCCGCAGGACCAGCAGCAGGGCATGCCTCAGCAGGGGATGCGAGGACCCGGCGCTCCGGTGCCCGCCGGCATATCGGGCCCGCCGCAGCAGCAGATGGGTGGCCCCATGGGTGGCCCGCCCCAGCTGCCCAGCGGTGCCCCGCAGCTGCCCGCCGGCCCCGGCGGTCAGGGCGGCCCTCAGGGTCCCGGCCCGATGGGTCAGGGTCCGATGGGTCAGGGTCCGATGGGTCAGGGTCCGATGGGTCAGGGTCCGATGGGTCAGGGCCCGATGGGTCAGGGCCCGATGGGCGGTCAGCCGCCCATGCCGCAGCAGATGGGCGGCCCCATGGGCGGTCCGATGGGCGGCCCCATGGGCGGTCCGATGGGCGGCCCCGGTCAGGGCCCCGGTGGCGACAGCGCCGCCCGAGTCCTCTCGCTGGCCCAGCAGACCGCCGACCAGGCGATCGCCGAGGCCCGCTCCGAGGCCAACAAGATCGTCGGCGAGGCCCGCAGCCGCGCCGAGGGTCTGGAGCGTGACGCCCGCGCCAAGGCCGACGCGCTGGAGCGGGACGCGCAGGAGAAGCACCGCGTCGCGATGGGCTCCCTGGAGTCCGCCCGCGCCACGCTGGAGCGCAAGGTCGAGGACCTGCGCGGCTTCGAGCGCGAGTACCGCACGCGCCTGAAGTCGTACCTGGAGTCCCAGCTGCGCCAGCTGGAGACGCAGGCCGACGACTCCCTGGCCCCGCCGCGCACCCCGGCGACGGCTTCCCTCCCGCCGTCCCCGGCGCCCTCCATGGCCCCGGCCGGCGCGAGCGCCCCGTCCTACGGCGGCAACCAGACGATGGGCGGCGCCCCGGCTCCGTCCGCTCCGTCCTACGGTGGCCAGCAGCAGATGACCCCGGCCATGACCCAGCCGATGGCCCCGGTCCGTCCGCAGGGTCCCGGTCCGATGGGTCAGGCACCCTCGCCGATGCGCGGGTTCCTGATCGACGAGGACGACAACTGACGGCCCGCGGACACTAGTACGACAACGGCGTCGGCAGCGTTCAGGGCGGGACCCCGGACTTCGGTCCGGGGTCCCGCCCTTTTTACGCGCGTTGCGGGAACGCGTTGATGCGTGTCGCGGGAACGTACCCGCACTCATGAAAGGGGCCCGGCCTCCGCGAGGGGAGACCGGGCCCTTCTCAACCGTCGGCGCTTACGCCTTGCGCAGCCGGAACGTCAGCGACAGACCTTCGTCGGTGAAGGCATCGCCGTAGCTGTCGTCCGCCTCGCCCTGGCCGAAGTCGGTCGACAGGACCTCCTCGGCGATCAGCTCGCTGTGCTCGCTCAGCGCGGCGATGACCGCGGTGTCCGTGGAGGTCCAGCGCAGGGCGATCCGGTCGGCGACGTCCAGGCCGCTGTTCTTGCGGGCCTCCTGGATCAGCCGGATCGCGTCACGGGCCAGGCCCGCCTGCCGCAGCTCCTCCGTGATCTCCAGGTCCAGGGCGACCGTGGCACCGGAGTCGGAGGCCACCGACCAGCCCTCGCGCGGGGTCTCGGTGATGATCACCTCGTCGGGGGCGAGGGCGACCGTCTCACCGTCGACCTCCACGGAGGCCGTGCCCTCACGCAGGGCCAGGGACAGCGCCGCCGCGTCCGCGTTCGCGATGGCCTTCGCCACCTCCTGCACCCGCTTGCCGAACCGCTTGCCCAGGGCGCGGAAGTTGGCCTTGGCGGTGGTGTCCACCAGGGAGCCGCCGACCTCGGAGAGCGACGCCAGGGCGCTGACGTTCAACTCCTCGGTGATCTGGGCGTGCAGCTCGGTGTCGAGGGACTCGAAACCGGTCGCCGCGATCAGCGCGCGGGCGAGCGGCTGACGCGTCTTGACGCCCGACTCCGCGCGCGTGGCACGGCCCAGCTCCACCAGCCGGCGGACCAGGACCATCTCGTTCGACAGCTCCGGGTCGATCGCGGACAGGTCCGCCTCCGGCCAGGGGGCCAGGTGCACCGACTCCGGGGCGCCCGGGGTCACCGGCACGACCAGGTCCTGCCAGACCCGCTCGGTGATGAACGGGGTCAGCGGGGCCATCAGCTTGGTGACCGTCTCGACGACCTCGTGCAGGGTGCGCAGCGCGGCCTTGTCGCCCTGCCAGAAGCGGCGGCGCGAACGGCGGACGTACCAGTTCGACAGGTCGTCCACGAACGCGGACAGCACCTTGCCGGCGCGCTGGGTGTCGTAAGCCTCCAGCGCCTGCGTCACCTGGTCGGTGAGCGCGTGGAGTTCGGACAGCAGCCAGCGGTCCAGCACCGGGCGCTCGGCCGGGGCCGGGTCCGCCGCCGACGGCGCCCAGTTCGACGTACGGGCGTACAGCGCCTGGAAGGCGACCGTGTTCCAGTACGTCAGCAGGGTCTTGCGGACGACCTCCTGGATGGTGCCGTGGCCGACCCGGCGGGCCGCCCACGGGGAACCGCCGGCCGCCATGAACCAGCGCACCGCGTCCGCGCCGTGCCGGTCCATGAGCGGGATCGGGTCCAGGGTGTTGCCCAGGTGCTTGGACATCTTGCGGCCGTCCTCGGCGAGGATGTGGCCGAGGCACACGACGTTCTCGTACGACGACTTGTCGAAGACGAGGGTGCCGACGGCCATGAGGGTGTAGAACCACCCGCGCGTCTGGTCGATCGCCTCGGAGATGAACTGCGCCGGGTAGCGGCTCTCGAACAGCTCCTTGTTCTTGTGCGGGTAGCCCCACTGCGCGAACGGCATCGAACCCGAGTCGTACCAGGCGTCGATCACCTCGGGCACGCGCGTGGCGGTCTTGCCGCAGCCGTCGTGACGGCAGGCGAAGGTGACGTCGTCGATGTACGGGCGGTGCGGGTCCAGGCCGGCCTGGTCGGTGCCGGTCAGCTCGGTCAGCTCCGCGCGGGAGCCGACGCAGGTGAGATGGTCGTCCGCACAGCGCCAGATCGGCAGCGGGGTGCCCCAGTAGCGGTTGCGGGACAGCGCCCAGTCGATGTTGTTGTTCAGCCAGTCGCCGAACCGGCCGTGCTTGACCGTCTCCGGGAACCAGTTGGTCTGCTCGTTCTCCTGGATCAGGCGGTCCTTGATCGCCGTGGTGCGGATGTACCAGGAGGGCTGCGCGTAGTAGAGCAGCGCGGTGTGACAGCGCCAGCAGTGCGGGTAGCTGTGCTCGTACGGCAGGTGCTTGAAGAGCAGACCGCGGTCCTTGAGGTCCTCGGTGAGCTTTTCGTCGGCCTTCTTGAAGAAGACGCCGCCGACGAGGGGCACGTCCTCCTCGAAGGTGCCGTCCGGGCGGACCGGGTTGACCACGGGCAGGCCGTAGGCGCGGCAGACCTTGAGGTCGTCCTCACCGAAGGCGGGGGACTGGTGGACCAGACCCGTGCCGTCCTCGGTGGTGACGTACTCGGCGTTCACCACGTAGTGGGCCGGCTCCGGGAACTCCACGAGTTCGAACGGACGCTGATACGTCCAGCGCTCCATCTCGGCGCCGGTGAAGGTCTGGCCGGTGGTCTCCCAGCCCTCGCCGAGCGCCTTGGCGACGAGCGGCTCGGCGACGACGAGCTTCTCCTCGCCGTTGGTCGCGACGACGTAGGTGACCTCAGGGTGCGCGGCGACCGCCGTGTTGGACACCAGGGTCCAGGGGGTCGTCGTCCACACCAGGAGCGAGGCCTGGCCGGCGAGCGGACCGGAGGTGAGCGGGAAGCGGACGTACACGGACGGGTCGACGACCGTCTCGTAGCCCTGGGCCAGCTCGTGGTCGGACAGGCCGGTGCCGCAGCGCGGGCACCAGGGGGCGACGCGGTGGTCCTGGACCAGCAGGCCCTTGTTGAAGATCTCCTTCAGCGACCACCAGACGGACTCCACGTACTCGGGGTCCATGGTCCGGTAGGCGTCGTCCAGGTCGACCCAGTAGCCCATGCGGGTGGTCAGCGCGGTGAAGGCGTCGGTGTGCCGGGTCACGGACTCACGGCACTTGGCGTTGAACTCGGCGATGCCGTACGCCTCGATGTCCTGCTTGCCGGAGAAGCCCAGCTCCTTCTCGACGGCCAGCTCGACCGGCAGGCCGTGGCAGTCCCAGCCGGCCTTGCGGGCCACGTGGTAGCCGCGCATGGTGCGGAAGCGCGGGAAGACGTCCTTGAAGACGCGGGCCTCGATGTGGTGGGCACCGGGCATGCCGTTGGCGGTGGGCGGGCCCTCGTAGAACACCCACTCGGGGCGGCCCTCGGACTGCTCCAGGCTCTTGCTGAAGATCTTCTGGTCGCGCCAGAAGTCGAGCACGGCGTGCTCAAGAGCGGGCAGGTCGACCTGGGCGGGCACCTGGCGGTACGTCGGCGCTGTCATCTGCGAGCATCCTCCAACGGACTTGCTGCCTTCCGTCGGAGGGACGAGAGTCTGCAATCCTGCTCACGCCGTGTGCGGCGCGCTCCCGCGGTACCACCCTCCTTGGCTCTCCGTCGCACCGTACGCGCCGCAGAGCCCCCTCATTGGGGTCGCGAAACCGGTTCTACTCGCCCTGGCCTCGCGGCTGCGGCTTTCTTCCGGCGGCTCCGGGGTGATCTTCACGTCGCGCTCACCCCCGGGCTCACACCGTCCCCGGGTCGCTCTCGGCTGCGTACGCCGCTACTCGTCCCCATCCATGCTTTTCGCTGCGCCCAGTGTACGGCGCCGCGCAGACAGCAGCCGACCGCTTTTCGGGGGTCGGGGGCGGACCGTCGGAGAAGGGGCGGCATGACCCGAATGGCGAGGCGTGCGGGCGTGCGTGTCCGGGGAGGACGGGGGCGGCGGATTACCCGCCGGGGAGCTGGGCACAACCGTTGCAGGCCGTCCGCGCGGGGGGTGCGGGCGGGCGAATCGGGCGGTGTGCCCCGTTGCCGCGGGACTCAAGTCGATTTATCGTCCCAGCACGATTCGCGAGCGAGATCACAATATGTGAAGGGGCCGCGGCCATGGTGGCGAAGAAGTCCGCCGAACAGCACTCGGCGACCGGCCGGACCAGGGGCGCGGCGGCCTCCGGAGACACGGCTGCGGCCGGTGGCGGGGCCAAGGGGACAGCCGGGAAAGCAGGGGGGAAGAAGAGCACGCACGCGGCGTCGGCGGCGGCCCCGGCCAAGCCTGTGAAGACGGTGAAGGCCGCGAAGTCGGCGAAGCCGGCGGCCAAGGAGACCGCCGTCAAGCCTCCGGCGAAGAAGCCGGCTCCGAAGAAAGCCGCCGCCAAGGCAACGGCTGCCGAGAAGGCGGCCGTGAAGGAGGCTGTCCCGAAGAAGGCGACCAGGGAGAAGGCGACCACGAAGAAGGAAGCCGAGAAGGGAACCGCCACCAAGAAGGCGGCTGCGAAGAAGTCGGCCGCCAAGAAGACGGCCGCCGAAAGGACTGCCTCGAAGAAGGGCGTCTCCACGGGGGCGGCCGAGCACAGCACGGCCAAGAAAGCGGGCGCGGCGCGGGCCGCGAAGCAGACGGGAGCCACGACAGTGGTTGCGAAGAAGACTCCTGGCACGGCCACGGCAGCGCAGACCGGCGTCCCCAAGGCACGGGTCGGCGCGGTGGAGCCCGGCGAGCTGGCGGTGCGCCCGGGCGAGGACCCCTGGACCCCGGAAGAGGTCGCGGAGGCCCGTGCCGGGCTGCTGTCCGAGGACGAGCGGCTGCGGAACGAGATCAGTTCCTCCGAGCAGTCCCTCGTCGGCCTGATGCGGGAGTCCGGCGACGGCGCCGGCGACGACCAGGCCGACACCGGCGCCAAGAACATCACGCGCGAGCACGAGCTGGCACTGGCCGCCAACGCGCGCGAGATGCTGACGCAGACCGAGCGAGCCCTGGAGCGGCTGGACGCCGGCACCTACGGCCTGTGCGAGAACTGCGGCAACCCCATCGGCAAGGCACGCATGCAGGCCTTCCCGCGGGCCACCCTGTGCGTGGAGTGCAAGCAGAAGCAGGAACGCCGCTCCTGAGCGTGGGGGTTGCCGGGGTGTGCCGTAGTCTCGTCCACAGTCAGGCACCTAGGTTGAGGGACTCACGTGGCAGAGGCGGAGCGCATCATCGGTACGCCGGACACCCCGGACGGCAGCGACGAACCGACGGCGGCGGCCGGCGCGCGGACCCCGGAAGGGCAGCGGGCCGGGCGGGGCCGCCGGATCGCCGTGCTGTTCGCCGTGGCCGCGTTCGCGTACGTCCTCGACCTGGTCAGCAAGATGCTCGTGGTCGCGAAGCTGGAGCGGCACGCGCCCATCAAGGTGCTCGGGGACTGGCTGGAACTGCATGCCATCCGCAACCCGGGTGCCGCTTTCGGCTTCGGCGCGGCCTTCACGATCATCTTCACCCTGATCGCGGCGGCCGTGATCGTGGTGATCATCCGCCTGGCCCGCAAGCTCTACAGCTTCCCCTGGGCGATCGCGCTGGGCCTGCTGCTCGGCGGCGCGCTCGGCAACCTCACCGACCGGATCTTCCGGGCCCCCGGCGTCTTCGAGGGCGAGGTCGTGGACTTCATCGCGCCGAAGGGCTTCGCCGTCTTCAACCTGGCCGACTCGGCGATCGTCTGCGGCGGCATCCTGATCGTGCTGCTGTCCTTCCGGGGCCTGGACCCGGACGGCACCGTCCACAAGGACTGAAACACGGTCCGCAAGGACTGAGGCTCCGCGGGGTTTTCCACAGGCTCGGTCGGAGCCGACTCACCCGTCCGGCATACTCGACGGGTGAGCACGATTCCCGAGATCCGAACCCTGCCCGTGCCCGACGGCCTGGAGGGCGAGCGTGTGGACGCCGCCATCTCCCGCATGTTCGGCTTCTCCCGGACGAAGGCGGCGGAGCTGGCCGCCGCAGGCAAGGTCCAGGTCGACGGCGCCGTGGTCGGCAAGTCCGAGCGGGTGCGCGGCGGCGCCTGGCTCGAGGTCGAGATGCCGCAGGCGCCCGCCCCGGTGCAGGTCGTCGCCGAGCCCGTCGAGGGCATGGAGATCGTGCACGACGACGATGACGTGGTCGTGATCGTCAAGCCGGTCGGCGTCGCCGCCCACCCGAGCCCCGGCTGGACGGGCCCGACCGTGATCGGCGGTCTCGCCGCGGCCGGTTACCGGATCTCCACCTCCGGCGCCGCCGAGCGCCAGGGCATCGTGCACCGCCTGGACGTCGGCACGTCCGGCCTGATGGTCGTCGCCAAGTCCGAGTACGCGTACACGTCCCTCAAGCGCCAGTTCAAGGAGCGCACGGTCGACAAGCGCTACCACACGCTGGTCCAGGGCCACCCGGACCCGACGAGCGGCACCATCGACGCGCCCATCGGCCGCCACCCGAACCACGACTACAAGTGGGCGGTCACGGCCGACGGCAAGCCCTCCGTGACTCACTACGACCTCATCGAGGCCTTCCGCGCCGCCTCCCTGCTCGACGTGAAGCTGGAGACCGGCCGCACCCACCAGATCCGTGTCCACATGGCCGCCCACCGCCACCCCTGCGTCGGCGACCTGACCTACGGCGCCGACCCGACCCTCGCCAAGCGGCTGCGCCTGACCCGCCAGTGGCTGCACGCCGTACGCCTCGGCTTCGAGCACCCCGGGGACGGGCGCTGGGTGGAGTTCGCGTGCGACTACCCGGAGGACCTGCAGCACGCCCTCGACCAGGTCCGCGAGGAGACGTGGGCGTGAACCCGCCCTACACCGTCCGGGTCGCCGAGGACCCCGCCGACCGCGAGGCCTGCTTCGGGGTCCGCAAGGACGTCTTCGTCGTGGAGCAGGGTGTCCCGGAGGACCTCGAGTACGACGCGTACGACGCCGTCGCCGTGCATGTCGTGGCCGTCCGCGAGGACGGCGTGCCGCTCGGCGCCGGGCGCCTGCTGTACGGCGAGGCCGCGGCCGGCAAGACCGGCGGGGACGCGTCGGTGGGCTCCCTGGGGCGGCTCGCCGTCACCCGCACGGCGCGCGGGCTCGGGGTCGGCGTGGCCCTGGTGCGGGCCATCGAGGAGGCGGCACGCGCGCGTGGCCTCACGGCGGTGGACCTGCACGCGCAGACGCACGCCATGGGCTTCTACGAGCACCTCGGCTACGAGGCGTACGGCCCGGAGTTCCCGGACGCGGGCATCCCGCACCGGGCGATGAGGCGCGCTCTGTAGCAGTCTTGAGGTCCGCCATGTGATCGTCGACCTTCCGGAGCGTTCACCGTGGACCAGCCGGCCCTGCTGTTCGTCCTGCTGCTCGGGGCCCTGGTGAGCGTTCCGGTGGGGGACTGGCTCGGGCTTCCGGCGCCGGTGCTGATGACCCTGTTCGGCGGGATGCTCGCGGTGGCCGACTTCGTGCCGAACGTGCGCTTCCCGCCCGAACTGATCCTGCCCGCACTGCTGCCGCCCCTGCTCTACGCGGCCGTACGGCGCACCTCCTGGCGGCAGTTCACGGCGAACAAGCGCCCGATCTTCCTGCTGGCCGTCGCCCTGGTCTTCGTGACGACGGTGTGCGTGGCGTTCGTCGCCAACGCGATCGTGCCGGGGCTGCCGATCGCCGCCGCCGTGGTGCTGGGCGCGCTGATCGCGCCGCCGGACCCGGTCGCCGCGACGGCGGTCGCCGGGCAGCTCGGGCTGCCGCGCCGGCTCGTGTCGATCCTGGAGGGCGAGGGCCTCTTCAACGACGTCACGGCCATCGTGCTCTACCACGTGGCGATCGCCGCCACCCTCAGCGGAACGTTCTCGGCCTGGCGGGCCGGGATCGACCTCGTGCTGTCGGCCGTGGTCGCGGTCGTCGTGGGGCTGGTGCTGGGCTGGGGCGCGAACCGGCTGATGGACCTGCTCGGCGACGCGACCCTGCAGATCGGCCTGACCCTGCTCGTGCCCTACGCCTCCTACGTGCTCGCGGAGGACCTGCACGGCTCCGGGGTGCTCGCCGTGCTCACCACGGCCCTCTTCCTCGCGGAGTACTCCACCGACGCGGACGACGTCATGACCCGGCTGGCCGGGCACACGTTCTGGGACATCGTCGACACCCTCGTCACCGGGGTCGCCTTCGGGCTGATCGGCCTGGAGCTGCACCACGCCATCCGCACGGCCAGCGGGCGGTGGGGCGAGCTGCTGGGCTGGTCGGCCGCGGTCGTGGGCGTGGTGGTCGTCGTACGGCTGCTGTGGCTGCTGCCGGCGACCTGGCTGACCAGGCGGCTGCACGCCCTGCGGGACTACGACGAGGACATCCCGATGAGCATCCGGGAGACCGTCGTGATGTGGTGGTCCGGGATGCGCGGGGTGGCGTCCGTGGCGCTGGCCCTCGCGATTCCGCTCAAGACCGACGACGGGTCTCCGTTTCCGCAGCGGGAGGTCCTCATCTTCATCGCCTTCGTGGTGATCATCGCCACGCTGGTGCTCCAGGGGCTCACGCTGCCGTGGCTGGTGAAGTGGCTCGGGGTGCGGGCCGACACGGAGCGGGAGAAGGAGTTCGAGAAGGAGCTGGCGGTGCGGGCGGCGACGGCCGCGAAGCGCAGGCTGCGGGAGATCGAGCAGGTCGAGGAGTTGCCGGAGGAGCTCTCCGAGCAGATGCTGCGGCGGGCCTTCGACATCGGGATCCGGATCAGCCCGGACCTGGGGGAGGAGGAGCGGCGGGAGGCCCATCGGCAGCGGGCGCGGCGGCTGAAGCGGATCCGTCGTATCGAGGGGGAGATGATGAGCGCGGCGCGGCACGAGGTGCTGGCGGCGCGGAGCGAACCGGGGGCCGACCCGGAGATCGTGGACCGGGTGCTCCGGCATCTGGACGTGCGCAGCCTGCGCTGAAGGGTGTTCTCCCACCCGCGCGGTCGTCCGGATCTCATGCGTCGCGCGGCGGCGGTATCGCCTCGCCCGTGATGACCTTGGGCAGGGCGTACGGGTGTTCCGCGCAGAGCCAGGTGATCATCTGTTCGCGGACCGCGACGCGGACCTTCCAGAGGTCGTCCGAGTCCTTGGCGGTGACCAGGGCCCGTACCTGGATGGTGTTGGGCGTGGAGTCGGTGACGGCCAGGGCGCAGTCGCGGCCGTCCCAGGCCGGGCACTCGCGCAGGATGTCCCGCAGCCGCTCGCGCATCGCCTCGACCGGCGCCGAGTGGTCGACGTGCCAGTAGACCGTGCCGGTCATCTGCGGGGTGCCCCGCGACCAGTTCTCGAAGGGCTTGGAAGTGAAGTACGACACCGGCATGGTGAGCCGGCGCTCGTCCCAGGTCCGCACGGTCAGGAAGGTCAGGGTGATCTCCTCGACCGTGCCCCACTCGCCGTCCACCACGACCGTGTCGCCGAGCCGCACCATGTCGCCGAAGGCGATCTGGAGCCCCGCGAACAGGTTGGCGAGGGTCGACTGGGCGGCGACACCGGCGACGATGCCGAGGATGCCGGCCGAGGCCAGCAGCGAGGCACCGGCCGCGCGCATCGCCGGGAACGTCAGCAGCATCGAGGCCACCGCCACCACGCCCACGACCGCCGACACCACGCGCATGATCAGCGACACCTGGGTGCGCACCCGGCGCAAGCGGGCCGGGTCGCGGTGGGCGCGGGCGTAGCGGCTGTACGAGGTCTCGACGATCGCCGCGGCGATCCGGATCACCAGCCAGGCCGCCGCCCCGATCAGCACCAGGGTGAGCGTCCGGCCGACGCCCACGCGGTGCTCCTGGAGCAGCTTCGCCTGGTCGTAGGAGCCTCTGAGCAGGGCGGCGCAGAGCACCAGTTGGTAGGGGACGCGGGTACGGCGCAGCAGGCCCCACAGGGGCGTCTCGCTGTGGCGTGCGTCGGCCTTGCGCAGCAGCAGGTCCGTGGCCCAGCCGATGAGCACGGTCAGGACGACGGCCCCGCCGACCACGATCACGGGACGGAGTACGGTCTCCATGCCTGAGAAGGTAGCTGGCACCATGGCCTCATGAACATCATGCTCTTTCACTCCACCTACGGGCTCCGCCCGGCGGTGCGCGAGGCAGCGGACCGGCTGCGCGCGGCGGGCCACGAGGTGTGGACGCCCGACCTCTTCGACGGACACACGTTCGACACCGTCGAGAAGGGCATGGAGTTCAAGGAGCGGGTCGGCAAGGAAGAGCTGCTGAAGCGGGCCGTGCTGGCCGCCGCGCCCTACTCGGAGCGCGGGCTCGTGTACGCCGGCTTCTCGCTCGGCGCGTCCATCGCGCAGACCCTGGCCCTCGGCGACGAGAAGGCGCGCGGGCTGCTGCTCCTGCACGGCACGTCGGACCTCGCGCCGGGCGTGTACGTGGACGAGCTGCCGGTGCAGCTGCACGTGGCCGAGCCGGACCCGTTCGAGACGGACGACTGGCTGAACGCCTGGTACCTGCAGATGGGCAGGGCGGGCGCCGACGTGGAGGTCTTCCGGTACGCCGGGGCAGGCCACCTCTACACCGACCCCGAGCTGCCGGACTACGACGCCGAGGCCGCCGAGGCCACCTGGCGGGTGGCGCTCGGCTTCCTCGAAACCCTCGGCTGACCGGCTCTGCGGGGGCGTACGGGTTACACGGGGTCGTACGTCCGCTCGACCTTCTGCGTGCCGCTGCGGGTGCGGTACGAACGGACCCAGGACGACGTCGCGTGGGGATCCGTGCGGTCGGACAGGACGTAGTAGTCCATCTGCGCGCGGTCGGCGGTGATGTCCAGGACGCCGTAGCCGTGCCGGTCCGTGTCGACCCAGTGGACGTGCCAGTTGGCGGCCTTGATGACCGGCGAGGTGATCGCCGAGACCGTGCCCTCGGGGACCTTCACGATGTCGTCCAGGTTGTCCGAGGTCACCGAGGTCACCACGAACTCCGTGGCGGCCGAGGCCGACAGCGGGTACGTGCCCGCGTCCATCGGTACGTCGTTGGCCCACGCCATGTGGATGTCACCTGTCAGGAAGACGGTGTTGCCGATGGCGTTGGAGTGCAGGTGGTTCAGCAGCTCGCGGCGGTCGTCGGTGTAGCCGTCCCACTGGTCGGTGTTGGCGGCGATGCCTTCCTGCGGCAGCCCGAGCAGCTTGGCGAGCGGCTTGAACAGGTCGGCGGAGAGGGACCCGAAGGAGAACGGCGAGATCATCACCGAGTTGCCGACCAGCCGCCACTTGGTGTCGGAGGCCTTCAGCCCGGCCTTCAGCCAGTCGAGCTGGGCACGCCCGGTGATCGTACGGTTCGGGTCGTCCACCGAGCCGCTGGCCGTGGAGGCCTGCTGGGAGCGGAAGGAACGCAGGTCCAGCAGGGACAGGTCGGCGAGCTTGCCGAAGCGCAGCCGCCGGTAGGTGGTGCCGGTGATCGCGGGGCGGACCGGCATCCACTCGAAGTAGGCCTGCTTGGCGGCGGCCTGACGGGACGTCCAGGTGCCCTCGGCGCCCTCGGTGTGGTTGACCGCGCCGCCGGACCAGGCGTTGTCGGCGAACTCGTGGTCGTCCCAGATCGCGATGACCGGCGCCTTCAGGTGCAGGGCCTGGAGGTCCGGGTCGGTCTTGTACTCCCCGTGCCGGGTGCGGTAGTCGGCGAGGGTGAGGATCTCGTGCGCGGGCTCGTGCGGGCGGACGACCGTGCCCCGGGCCGCGTACTCGCCGGACTTGTACTCGTAGATGTAGTCGCCGAGGTGCAGCCAGGCGTCCAGGTCGTTGCGGGCCGCGAGGTGGCGGTAGCTGGAGAAGTAGCCGGCCTCCCAGTTGGCGCAGGAGACCACGCCGAAGCGCAGGCCGGACACGGCCGCGTCCGCCGCCGGCGCGGTGCGGGTGCGCGCCACCGGGGAGTCGGTGCCGCCGGCCGAGAAGCGGAACCAGTAGTCGGTGGCCGGTTCCAGGCCGCGGATGTCGGCCTTGACGGTGTGGTCGGAGGCGGCGGTCGCGGTGGTGGAGCCCTTGGCGACGATGTTCGTCAGCGCCTTGTCCCTGGCGACGACCCAGCTCACCTCGGTGTCCGGGCCGAGCCCGGAGCCGGGTGTCGCCTCGGCGGTGGGGGTCACCCGGGTCCACAGCAGGATGCCGTCGGGCAGCGGGTCGCCGGAGGCGACGCCGTGCAGGAAGGCGGGGGCGTCCGTGGCGGCGCGCGCCGGGAGGGCGGCGACGAGCGGGCCGGCCAGGACAGCGGTCGCCGCCGCGGCCTTGACGACGGTACGGCGGCGGGGGGAGAGGGAGTTGATGCCCTCGGAGGCCGAAAATGATCTGTATCGACTGGTCACGGCCGATCAGGTTACTGAGCAGTTTTACTGATTGGTATACGCAGGAGCGGGCGAACTCCGAAAGTTCGCCCGCTCTTCATCCCGCGATCGGTTTCCGACGGGGCGTCAGCCCTTGAGCGCCGCGTCCACCAGACGGTCGAAGTCGGCCACGGTCAGGGGCGGGCGGCGCTGGCTGTCGGCGGTCAGCAGCTTGCCGTCCATGACGAAGCTCGGGGTGCCCGTGACGTTGTCCTTGTTGGTGTCGAACGTCTTCGTCATGGCCATCGCCCAGGCGTCGTAGGTGCCCTTCTTCACGGCGTTCCGGAACGCGGTGTTGTTCTTCAGCGCCGGGACGGTGTCCGCGACCTCGATGAGGTAGTCGTCGCTCTTGAACTTGTCGTCCGTCTCCAAGGGGTGCCACTTCGCGGAGTACAGCGCGGACTTGTACTCCAGGAACGCCTCCGGGCTCACGTTCAGCGCGGCGCCCATGGCGCTCATCGCGTTCTTGGAGCCCTGGCCGTTGTCCTTGTCGTCGATGAACGTGCCGCCGATGTACTCGACCCTGAACTTGCCGTCGTCCAGGTCCTTCTTCACCGTCGAGCCGACCGTCTGCTCGAACGTGGCGCAGACCGGGCAGCGCGGGTCCTCGTAGACCTTCAGGGTCTTCTTGGCGGTGTCCTTGCCGAGAACGACCGTGGTGCCGTCGGTGCCCGTGGTGTGGGCGGGCGCGACGACCCTGGCGTCCTTGAGCCCCGCCCAGTAGCTGGGCTTGTTGGCCTGGACGACCGCGTAGCCGACGCCGCCGGCCGCGGCCAGCACGCCGACCACGGAGGCGGCCACGACGACCTGGCGCCGCACCTTGTCGCGCTTTGCCTGCCGCTCGCGCTCCTCGCGCAGCCGCTCCCGTGCCGCCGCCTTCGCCGTCTGGCTGTTCCGCTTGCTCATATGGGTGATCTCCATGTGGGACGCGCACACGTCGTACTCGGGATACGTGTGCGGGATACGTGTGGGGGACTGGTCGTGCTCAGCGGCCGTCGCTCAGACGAGAGCGAGGGCGGGCGAGCACGGCGGTCCACGCCGTCCCAGGGAGTGCACGAGGAGCCGGTCGCGGGCGACGGGCGGCCGGGGGGCCGGACGCGGCAGCCGGAGCACCGGAGAGAGCCGTACGGCGACGGCGGCCACGGCCAGCAGCAGCGGCCGGAAGGTGGTCGCGGCCACCGCGCGGAGCAGCTGGAGCACGGCCCGCTCGCCGCGGCGCAGCCAGGCGGCGGCCACCAGCCCCACGGCGATGTGCGCCGCGAGCAGCAGCCAGGCGACGGCCGGACTCGCGTGCGCCAGCAGCACCTGTGCGCGCTCGGAGCCGCCGGTCACCTGGGACAGCGGGCTGCCCACGGGGCCGCCGCCGCACAGCACGTCGAGGCCGAACGCGTGCAGCGGGCCCGCTACGGGGCCGCCCGCGCGGCCGTAACAGGACTGCTGGCCGGTGGTGAACACCGTGTCCGCGGCCAGTTCCAGCGGGATCAGCAGGGCCGAGATCCGGCCGAAGCCGCGCTCGCGGCCCGCCAGCGCGTACGCCGTGGCGAACACCCCGGCGGCGACGGCGGCCACCGTCGCCGCCGGCAGCGGGGCCCGGGACAGCAGCACGTGCGACGCGGTGCTGAGCGTCACGACGAAAGCCGTGAACAGCGCCGCGCGCACGGCTCTGAGGTGGGTCCCGGAGATGTCCATGATGAGAGAAGAGTCTGTCACGCAGGCAGGTAAGGGACCCCTAAAGAGTGCCTGTGAGTCCGCGGGACCACAGCCCCGGAAGGGCCTACAGCCCCGGGATCCGGCCGTTGCGGAACAGGTCGACGAAGATCTGGTGGTCGGCACGCGCGCGTGCGCCGTAGCTGTGCGCGAAGTCCACCAGGAGGGGCGCGAAGCCCTCCTCGTCGGCCGCGAGCGCCGCGTCGATGGCCCGCTCGGTGGAGAACGGCACCAGCGACTCGCCGGAGGTGTCGTCCGCCGCCGCGTGCATGGTGGCGGTGGCCCGGCCCAGGTCGGCGACGACGGCCGCGATCTCCTCCGGGTCGTCGATGTCGCCCCAGTCCAGGTCGACGGCGTACGGCGAGACCTCCGCGACCAGCTGGCCGGTGCCGTCCAGCTCGGTCCAGCCCAGCCACGGGTCGGCGTGCGCCTGGAGGGCGCGCTGCGAGATCACCGTGCGGTGGCCCTCGTGCCGGAAGTACTCCGCGATCGCCGGGTCCGTGATGTGCCGGGAGACGGCCGGGGTCTGGGCCTGCTTCATGTAGATCACGACGTCGTTCTCCAGGGCGTCGCTGTGGCCCTCCAGGAGGATGTTGTACGACGGCAGGCCCGCCGAGCCGATGCCGATGCCCCGGCGGCCCACGACGTCCTTCACGCGGTAGGAGTCCGGGCGGGCCAGGGAGGAGTCCGGCAGGGTCTCCAGGTAGCCGTCGAAGGCGGCCAGGACCTTGTACCGGGTGGCCGCGTCCAGCTCGATGGAGCCGCCGCCCGGCGCGAAGCGGCGCTCGAAGTCACGGATCTCCGTCATCGAGTCCAGCAGCTCGAAGCGGGTC
Organism: Streptomyces sp. NPDC002671; assembly: GCF_053592475.1. Lineage (NCBI taxonomy): Bacteria > Bacillati > Actinomycetota > Actinomycetes > Kitasatosporales > Streptomycetaceae > Streptomyces > Streptomyces sp. NPDC002671. The sequence goes on along the minus strand of NZ_JBSFVU010000008.1, from coordinate 190,987 downwards.
AGCGAACGGGCGGCGCGCAGGGCGCCCAGCAGCGGCCCCTCGGCGGTGTCCAGGGTGAACGGCGGCACCTCGTCGCGCTTGGCGCCCGTGGCCAGGGCGTGGATGCGCTCGCGGTAGGCCGCGGCGTAGACCGTCACCAGCTCGGTGATCTGCTCGTCGCTGAGCGCCTTCGCGTAGCCGATGAGCGCGATGGACGCCGAGAACCGCTTGACGTCCCAGGTGAAGGGGCCGATGTAGGCCTCGTCGAAGTCGTTGACGTTGAAGACCAGGCGGCCGTTGGAGTCCAGGTACGTGCCGAAGTTCTCCGCGTGCAGGTCGCCGTGGATCCACACGCGCGAGGTGCGGTCGTCCAGAAAGGGACCACCGCGCTTCTCGGCGTCCAGGTCGTGGTAGAAGAGGCCCGCCGTGCCCCGGTAGAACGCGAAGGCCGAGGCCGCCATCTTCCGGAACTTCACGCGAAACGCGGCCGGGTCGGCGGCCAGGAGCCGGCCGAAGGCGGTGTCGAAGACGGCGAGGATCTCCTCGCCGCGCTGCTCGTCGCTGAGCTGGGATACCGACATCGCGGGGTGCCTCCTGGTGCAAGACGTGTACGACAGCGTTTCTGCCGTCTCCAACGCACGAAGGTACGTGTGAGTGCCCCGCGAGTGTCAGTGCCGGGGCATAGACTTCGACGCTGTCCCCCAAACTGTCCGCAGCCCGTCGCCCAGTGTTTCCAGTGGAGGCCATACCGTGTCAAAGCCGCCGTTCACGCACCTGCACGTCCACACCCAGTACTCGCTGCTGGACGGTGCCGCGCGGCTCAAGGACATGTTCAACGCCTGCAATGAGATGGGCATGACACACATCGCCATGTCCGACCACGGCAACCTCCATGGCGCGTACGACTTCTTCCACACTGCGCAGAAGGCCGGAATCACCCCGATCATCGGGATCGAGGCGTATGTCGCCCCCGAGTCCCGGCGCAACAAGCGCAAGATCCAGTGGGGCCAGCCGCACCAGAAGCGGGACGACGTCTCCGGTTCGGGCGGTTACACCCACAAGACGATGTGGGCCACCAACAAGACGGGGCTGCACAACATCTTCCGGCTCTCCTCCGACGCCTACGCCGAGGGCTGGCTGCAGAAGTGGCCCCGGATGGACAAAGAGACGATCTCCCAGTGGTCCGAGGGGATCGTCGCCTCCACCGGCTGCCCCTCCGGCGAGGTGCAGACCCGGCTGCGCCTCGGTCAGTTCGACGAGGCCCTCAGGGCCGCCGCCGACTACCAGGACATCTTCGGCAAGGACCGCTACTTCCTGGAGCTGATGGACCACGGCATCGAAATCGAGCACCGGGTCCGCGACGGCCTCCTGGAGATCGGCAAGAAGCTCGGCATCCCGCCGCTGGTCACCAACGACTCGCACTACACGTACGCGCACGAGGCCGGCGCCCACGACGCCCTGCTGTGCATCCAGACCGGCAAGAACCTCTCCGACCCGGACCGCTTCAAGTTCGACGGCACCGGCTACTACCTGAAGTCCACGGACGAGATGTACGCCATCGACTCCTCGGACGCCTGGCAGGAGGGCTGCGCCAACACGCTCCTCGTCGCCGAGATGGTGGACACCACCGGCATGTTCGAGGCCAAGAACCTCATGCCGAAGTTCGACATCCCCGAGGGCTACACCGAGGTCACCTGGTTCAAGGAGGAGGTCCGCCGCGGCATGGAGCGCCGCTTCCCCGGCGGCATCCCCGAGGACCGCCAGAAGCAGGCCGAGTACGAGATGGACGTCATCATCCAGATGGGGTTCCCGGGCTACTTCCTCGTGGTCGCCGACTTCATCATGTGGGCCAAGAACAACGGCATCGCGGTCGGCCCCGGCCGAGGCTCCGCGGCCGGTTCGATCGTCGCCTACGCCATGGGCATCACCGACCTCGACCCGATCCCGCACGGCCTGATCTTCGAGCGGTTCCTCAACCCCGAACGTGTCTCCATGCCCGACGTCGACATCGACTTCGACGAGCGTCGGCGCGTCGAGGTCATCCGGTACGTGACGGAGAAGTACGGCGCCGACAAGGTCGCCATGATCGGCACGTACGGCAAGATCAAGGCCAAGAACGCGATCAAGGACTCCGCGCGCGTGCTGGGCTACCCGTACGCGATGGGCGACCGGCTCACCAAGGCCATGCCCGCCGACGTCCTCGGCAAGGGCATCGACCTGGACGGCATCACCAACCCCTCGCACCCGCGCTACAACGAGGCGGGCGAGATCCGGGGGATGTACGAGAACGAACCCGACGTGAAGAAGGTCATCGACACCGCCAAGGGCGTCGAGGGCCTGGTCCGGCAGATGGGCGTGCACGCGGCCGGCGTGATCATGTCCAGTGAGACCATCACCGAGCATGTCCCGGTCTGGGTGAGGCACACCGACAACGTCACCATCACGCAGTGGGACTACCCGAGCTGTGAGTCGCTCGGCCTGCTGAAGATGGACTTCCTGGGCCTGCGCAACCTCACGATCATGGACGACGCCGTCAAGATGGTGAAGGCCAACAAGGGGGTCGACATCGACCTCCTGGGCCTCCCGCTCGACGACCCGACGACCTTCGAACTGCTCCAGCGCGGCGACACCCTCGGCGTCTTCCAGTTCGACGGCGGCCCCATGCGCTCGCTGCTGCGTCTGATGAAGCCGGACAACTTCGAAGACATCTCCGCCGTGTCGGCGTTGTACCGCCCGGGCCCCATGGGCATGGACTCGCACACCAACTACGCCCTGCGCAAGAACAAGCTCCAGGAGATCACGCCGATCCACAAGGAGTTGGAGGAGCCCCTCGAAGAGGTCCTGGCGGTCACCTACGGCTTGATCGTCTACCAGGAGCAGGTGCAGAAGGCCGCCCAGATCATCGCGGGCTACTCGCTCGGCGAGGCCGACATCCTCCGCCGCGTGATGGGCAAGAAGAAGCCCGACGAACTGGCGAAGAACTTCACCATCTTCCAGGCCGGCGCCCAGAAGAACGGCTACAGCGACGAGGCCATCCAGGCCCTGTGGGACGTGCTGGTCCCGTTCGCCGGCTACGCGTTCAACAAGGCGCACTCGGCCGCGTACGGCCTCGTGTCGTACTGGACCGCGTACCTCAAGGCGAACTACCCGGCCGAGTACATGGCCGGTCTGCTCACCTCCGTCAAGGACGACAAGGACAAGTCGGCGATCTACCTCAACGAATGCCGCCGCATGGGCATCAGGGTGCTCCCGCCGAACGTCAACGAGTCCGAGGCGAACTTCGCCGCCCAGGGCGACGACGTGATCCTCTTCGGCCTGTCCGCGGTCCGCAACGTCGGTACGAACGTCGTCGAGTCGATCATCAAGAGCCGCAAGGCCAAGGGGAAGTACGCCTCCTTCCCCGACTACCTCGACAAGGTCGAGGCGGTGGTCTGCAACAAGCGGACCACGGAATCGCTGATCAAGGCCGGCGCCTTCGACTCCATGGGGCACACCCGCAAGGGCCTCACCGCGCACTTCGACTCGATGATCGACAACGTGGTCGCGGTCAAGCGCAAGGAGGCCGAGGGCCAGTTCGACCTCTTCGGCGGCATGGGCGAGGAGACCAGCAGCGAGCCCGGCTTCGGACTCGACGTGCAGTTCACCGACGACGAGTGGGACAAGACCTACCTGCTCGCCCAGGAGCGGGAGATGCTCGGCCTGTACGTCTCCGACCACCCGCTCTTCGGCCTGGAACACGTGCTGTCCGACAAGGCGGACGCGGGCATCGCCCAGCTCACCGGAGGTGAGCACGCGGACGGCGCGGTCGTCACCATCGGCGGCATCATCTCCGGCCTGCAGCGCAAGATGACCAAGCAGGGCAACGCCTGGGCGATCGCCACCGTGGAGGACCTCGCGGGCTCCATCGAGTGCATGTTCTTCCCGGCGACCTACCAGCTGATCTCGACCCAACTGGTCGAGGACGCCGTGGTGTTCGTCAAGGGCCGCCTCGACAAGCGTGAGGACGTGCCGCGGCTCGTCGCCATGGAGCTGATGGTCCCGGACCTGTCCAACGCGGGCACCAACGCGCCGGTGATCCTCACCATCCCGGCCGTCAAGGTCACCCCGCCGATGGTCAGCCGCCTCGGTGAGATCCTCAGCCACCACAAGGGCGACAGCGAGGTCCGCATCAAGCTCCAGGGCCCGCGCAAGACCACCGTGCTGCGCCTCGACCGGCACCGGGTCAAGCCCGACCCGGCCCTGTTCGGCGACCTGAAGGTGCTGCTCGGACCGTCCTGCCTGGCGGGCTGAGCCGGGGAACCACGAGGGGCCGACAAGGTCAGAAGGGGCGCACCCGCAGCGGGTGCGCCCCTTCTGTGTGCCTGGGCTTCAACTGCCCTTTAGTTGTGGCCGAAGCGCTTCTGCTGCTTACGAGCAACATCCGCGGGGCTGCCCTGGATGTGCGACACAGGCGAGTCGTGCGCCTCCGTCGACGAACGCTGCGCGTGCTCCTGGGCCTGCTCGGCCTGCGAAGCGCGCTGCTGCTGGCTGCCCTGCTTGCGGTTCTTGTTCTTGGCCATGGTGATCTGCCTCCTGTGGGGGATCTAGGGGCCAGGGCCACGACCAGATTCACATACGCTGATATCAAGCGCATGTCGGATAATTACCGTACGTGACAAGGTGGGTGGCGGCGGAATCCCGCAAACGCCACGCCGAAGATCGAGTTCGGGCCGTTAACCCCCGCGTGGTCGGGCAGACTCGAAGGAAGTCCGAAGCAAAGCCTCCCGGGAAGTGGGTGAGTCGCGTGGACCGCTGCATCGTCCTGGTGGACGCCGGATATCTGCTCGGCGCAGCCGCCAGCCTCCTCGCCGGTGAGCCCTCGAGGTCCCGCATCACCGTCGACCACTCCGCGCTCATCCAGGCGCTGCGCGTGCGCGCCGAGTCGGAGACCGAGCGCCCCCTGCTGCGCATCTACTGGTTCGACGGCGCCCCCGACCGAGTCCCCCAGCCGGAGCACCGGCGGCTGCGCGTGATGCCCCGGGTCACCGTCCGGCTCGGCGCCCTGACCCGCAGCGACGGACGCTGGGCGCAGAAGGGTGTGGACGCGGCCATGCACGCCGAGCTGACCGAGCTGGCCCGCAACCGCGCCTGCTCCGACGTCGTCCTCGTCACCGGCGACGGTGACCTGCTGCCCGGCATGATGGCCGCCAAGGAGCACGGCGTCGCCGTCCACCTGTGGGCCGTACAGGCCGCCGACGGCGACTACAACCAGTCCGAGGACCTGGTCGCCGAGGCGGACGAGCGGCGGGTGCTGGACCGGGCCTGGATCACCCAGGCCGTCCGCGCCAAGGAGCTGACCGGGGTCTGCGCACCACCTCCCGAGCCCCGCCCCGAGATCGCCGCGATCCTCTCCGCGCCGCTGCCCGAGTCCTCGCTCGGGTCGGCCGAGCGGCCCGCCGAGGACACCGCCCACCACCACCCGCCGGCGGCCCCCGTGGCGCAGAACGGCGCGCAGGAGCGGGTGCCGAGCGCCAAGGGCGTCCCCACCCCCAAGGACCTCGCCGCGCTGCGCGCGCCCGGCGCGCAGGCCGTGCAGCACCCGGCCTCCGCGACGCTGCGCTGGTCCTCCGACAAGGGCTGGGTGGACCGGCCGGGCGTGGCCGCCGAACCGCCCGAGGTCGCGGGCATGCCGACGCTGGCCCAGCTGACCACCGCCGAGCAGCGCTGGGCCGACCGGGAGGAGGACATCACCACGGTCGGCGGCGACCCGTACGAGGTGGGGCAGGTCTTCGCCCGCCGGTGGATGTCCCGGCTCGGCGACCAGAGCCATCTCCAGCGGCTGTCCACGCTCTACCCGCGCATCCCGCACCGCATCGACGGCGAGCTGCTGCGCTACGCCGCCCGCTTCGGGCTGCTCGCCCACAAGGACGACCAGATCGACGAGCACGACCGCTACGCCATCCGGGCGGGCTTCTGGCGTGAGATCGACGTACCGGCGGCAGCGGAGCACGCGCCCGCCGGGGAGTGAGCCCGGTCCGCGGTGCGCCGGGACGCCCCGTGAGAACTGGCCCCAAAGGCGAGCGAAGGGGGGCGACCCCGTAGTCTCGTGCCTTGTGAGTACGCGCGCGGGACAGGCATTTCGGCAGGACGAGGTCGTCCGTGTGCGCGGGCTCCGGAAGACCTACCCGGCCGTGAAGGGGCGGCGCGGGGCGCCGGGCACGCCCGAGGTGCGGGCCACCGACGGCGTGGAGCTGGACGTGCGGCGCGGGGAGATCTTCGGACTCCTCGGGCCCAACGGCGCCGGCAAGTCCACCCTCGTACGGCAGCTCACCGGGCTGCTCAGGCCGGACGCCGGAAGCGTGGAGATCCTCGGGCACGACATCGTCCGGCACCCGGAGCGGGCCGCGCGGATCCTCGCCTATCTCGGACAGGAGTCCTCCGCGCTGGACGAGCTGACCGTCGCGCTCGCCGTCGAGACCACCGGACGCCTGCGCGGGCTGGACGTACGGCAGGCGCGCGCCGAGCGGGACGCCGTGCTGGACGAACTCGGGCTCACCCCCATCGCCGGGCGGGCGCTGAAGAAGCTGTCCGGAGGGCAGCGGCGGCTCGCCTGCTTCGCCGCGGTCCTCGTCGGGGAGCGGCCCCTGCTCGTACTGGACGAGCCGACCACCGGCATGGACCCGGTGGCCCGCCGCGCCGTCTGGGCGGCCGTGGACCGGCGCCGGGCCGAGCGCGGTACGACCGTGCTGCTCGTCACCCACAACGTCATCGAGGCCGAGACGGTCCTGGACCGGGTCGCCGTCATCGACGAGGGCCGGGTCATCGCCTGCGACACCCCGTCCGGGCTGAAGGAACAGGTCTCCGGCGAGGTACGGGTCGAGCTGGTGTGGCGGGAGCGGGCGCCGCTGGAGGTGCCCGAGGTGGCCGTGCTGCGGGAGCGCGCGGTGGAATCCGGCCGGCGCTGGACCCTGCGGCTCGCGCCCGAGGAGGCCCGCGCCGCCGTCGCCACGGTGACCGGCGGTGCCGCCTTCGCCGCCCTGGACGACTTCACGCTCGCCACGCCCAGCCTGGAGGACGTCTACCTGGCGCTCGGCGGCGCGGCCCGGCAGGGGCTGGTGAAGGCATGAGCGCCGGACGCGCCGGACGCGTATGGTCCCTGAGGGGGTTCCTGTGGGGGGCCTCGGGGAACGGCGGGTGGGCCGCCGTCGGGAAGAGGAGCAGCTCGTCGTGAGTGTCGTACCCGCGGAGGTTCTGCCGGGGGGTTCCCGGACCGTGCCGAAGCAGGCACCTGGCGCGGCCGAACTCGGGCCGCCCGCGCGGCTGTGGCCGTCACTGGCGGCCGTCTACCGCGCACAGCTCTCCCGTGCCCGGGTGGCGCGGATCCCGCTGCTGTTCGTGGCGACCTTCCAGTCCACCGGCATCACCGTGATGATGCGCGGCGTCGTCGATTCCGGCAGCGAGGCCCAGTCCGTCGTGGCGGGCTCGTCCGTGCTGGTCGTGGCCTACGTCGCGCTGAACCTGCTCGCCCAGTACTTCGGGCAGCTGCGGGCCAGCGGCGGGCTCGACCACTACGCCACGCTGCCGGTGCCGCCCGCCGCGGTGGTGCTGGGAGCCGCGGCTGCGTACGCCTCCTTCACGGTCCCCGGGACCCTGGTGACGGCCGTCTTCGGGTGCCTGCTGTTCGGGCTGCCGCTGACCAACCTGTGGATCCTGCTGGCGGTGATCCCGCTCGCCGGAGCCGCGCTCTCCGGGCTCGGCGCGGCCTGCGGGCTGCTCGCGCCCCGGGCGGAGCTGGCCACGCTGCTCGGGCAGCTCGGCATGTCCGCCGCGCTGCTGCTCGGCGTGCTGCCCTCCGACCGGATGCCGGAGCTCGTGCGGCTGGCGCGGGATCTGCTGCCGTCCACCTACGGTGTGGAGGCCTACGCCCGTACGTTCGGCGCCCACCCCGACTGGGCCGTCGTCCTCGTTGACCTGGGAGTGTGCGCGGGTGTCGGGGTGGTCTCGCTGGCCGTGGCGGCGTGGGCGTACCGCAGGGCCGCCGTCCGGTGACGCGGCCCACAGCGCGACCTGGCACGATGTCAGGGTGACCGCACCGCTGACTCCGCCACCGCCGCCGCATGACCACTCCCCGCACCAGCTCTGGCAGGCGCCGCCGCCCGCCGGGCCGGGCGTGGGCCTGTACGGACAGGACGGCCCCGGGATGAAGACAGAAGTGCGTGAGGCCGCCGTGATCACGATCGCGGTGGCGCTGGGCGGGGTGCTGCTCGGACTGCTGTGGTGGTGGCTCGCGCCGCACATACCGCTGGTCGGGGACCAGGTCGACAAGAGCTGGGTCGTCTACCTCAAGGACACCGAGGGGGAACAGGCCATCGGCGTCGACGGCACGTTCACGCTGCTCGGGCTGGCCTTCGGTGTGGTCAGCGCGGTCGTGGTGTTCCTGCTGCGGCGGCGCGGGGGTGTGCCGCTGACCGTGGCGCTGGGCGTGGGCGGGCTGCTCGCGTCGGTGCTGGCCTGGCGGCTGGGGGTGTGGCTCGGGCCCGAGTCCGACGTGCTCGCGCATGCGAAGGCTGTGGGCAAGGGGGTTACGTTCTCGGCGCCGCTGAAGCTGAACGCGAAGGGCGCGCTGCTGGCCTGGCCGTTCGCCGCGCTGCTGTTGCACCTGGGGCTGACCGCGTTGTTCGGGCCTCGGGATCCTGAAGTGCAGTAACCGCCGGCCGGGTGGGCTTGCTCGCGGCTGGGAGGCGCTTCCCTCTCAGCCGCGGCCGATCGGGGCCAGTACCGCCTCCGTCAGCTTCGCCAGGTCGGTCGGGGCCAGTTCCACCTCCAGCCCCCTCCGCCCCGCCGACACGCAGATCGTCGTGTGTGTCTCCGCCGAGTCGTCCAGGACCGTGCGGAGCTTCTTGCGCTGGCCCAGAGGGGAGATGCCGCCCCGGACGTAGCCGGTCGTCCGTTCCGCGAGGGTCGGGTCGGCCATGGTGGCGCGCTTGCCGCCCACCGCCGCCGCGAGGGCCTTCAGGTCCAGGGTGCCGGCGACCGGGACCACGCCGACCACCAGGGCGCCGTCCACATCGGCCACCAGGGTCTTGAAGACCCGGTCGGGGGAGACGCCCATCGCCTCGGCCGCCTCGTCGCCGTAGGAGGGGTGGGCGGGATCGTGGTCGTAGGCATGGACCGTGAAGTCCACCCCCGCTGTCGTCAGGGCCATAGTGGCCGGCGTGCTGCCGGACTGCTTCTTCGACTTCTTCGCCATGGCGGTGCGGGCCTCGGTTCCCTCAGTTCAGACTTGTCGGCATGCGCGTCAGCTCGAACGCGGGCAGCGACGGCAGGTTGCGGATGATGGCCGTCTCGGCGCGGAGGAGATTCAGCTCGTCCCGGAGGCGGGACGAGGTGTCCGGCGCCTGGAGAAGGCGTTGCTTGGTCGGGGTGTCGTGCACCATCGCCGCGGCCACCAGGTACGACACCACGCTCGGCTCGTCCGGCAGCTCCGCAGCCGACGACAGCGACCGCTCCCGGGCGCCCGCCAGGCGCTTCTGGTACTGGCGGAAGGAGCGCAGCACCCCCTCGGCCAGCGCGCCCGCCTCGTCGCCGGGCTCCTCCGGAAGCTCCTCCAGCTCGGCCGTGAGGTAGGGGCCGGACGCGTCCACGGACAGCAGGCGGACACGGGTCGTGCCCGTCGCCAGCACCTCGAAGGTGCCGCTTTCCTGCTCCCGGATCGTCGCCGCGTCCGCCACGCAGCCCACCGCGTGGAAGGACTTGAGCGGATCGGGGCCGAAGCCCGCGGCCGGGCCCCGCTCGAGCTGTGCGGTCGGGTCGGGCATGCCGGGGGCGCTCGGTGCCACTTCGTGGCCGTCGCGGATCGCCACGACGGCGAACCGGCGCGGCTCGTCCTCGGGCGTCTTGAGCAGGTCGCGCATCATGGCGCGATAACGCTCCTCGAACACGTTCAGCGGCAGCACGAGCCCCGGGAACAGCACCGAGTTCAGCGGGAAGAGAGGGAGACGGACGGTGGTCACGGCGCCCCAGCCTAATGGTCACCGGCACGGGCGCGGTCGCCGTGCTCCATCCCAGGCCGGGTCCCGGGCCACGAGGACGCCGGAAGCAGCCCTGCCGGGGCGGTGCGCGCAGCCGTCGTCAGCAGGTTCTCGCGCAGCCGCAGGAAGAGGCCCAGCGGGTCCTCGGAGACCCGGTCCCAGGGGAAGGAGGTCGCGTACGGGCCGATCAGGCGCAGCTGGGCGCGGGCGTCCGCCCAGCGCTCCAGCCGGACGAGGACGTACAGCAGCTTGTTGCGGACCTCGGCGGGCCAGGGGTCGGCCGCCGGGAGCCGGGCGGACAGCGCGATCCCCCGGTCGGCCGCCGCGTCCAGCCGGGCGCGGGGCACCTCGGGACCGCAGTCGTCCGTCAGATAGCCGAAGGCCGCACGCGCGGGCAGCGCCTGTACGAGCGAGTCGGCCGGGGCGTCCTGCGCGGCCCGGTCGGCGAAGTCGAAGCACTCGCGGTGCGAGCCGTGCCAGGAGGCGGCCAGGTAGTGCAGGGCGGCCACATGGCAGCCGTAGTGGTGCGGGGCGCGCCGGACCGCCGCCTCCCACAGCTCCTCGAAGTACCGGTGCCCGGCCCGGGAGCCGCGCGCGTGGTCCAGGGCGATCCGCCAGGGCACCGGGTCGCGGTCGAGGGCGCGGGCGGCGGCCGTGATGAGCGGGCTCACCTCGCGCAGCAGTTCGGCCCGGGCGGGCGAGGGCCAGGCGCGTTCCACCGCCAGCTGGGCCGCGACCAGCAGGGCGTCGGGGTCGTCCGGGTCGGCCGCCGCGCGCCACTCCTCGTACCACTCGGGGCGGGAGCGGGCGAAGGCGGCGAGGCGCCGGGTGTACCGGTCGCGGTGCTCCCACTCGGCCGCCGTGCGCGTGGCGGCCAGCAGCGCGGCGGCGGTGCCGTACTCGCGCCGGCCGGCCGCGACCAGCGCGGGCGAGAGCCGGTCGTCGGGCGCGTCGAGCACCACCTCGTCCTCGGCCGGTGGCCGGGCGGCGAGGGGACAGGAGCGTTTTGCCATCCACGCGGAGCGGATGAACGAGGGCAGCGAAGCCATGGTGCGCACCATTGAAAGACCGCAGGTCCGGGGCGCGCCAGAGGGTCCGGGCAAGTCATGGAAGGTTGTACGGCGGGCGGTCAAAGCCAGGTAAAAGGTGACTCTTCCGTCCTTGTGGTGCGCCTGCCTGCGTGACCTGCTGCTCAGCAGGCCCTGCTGTCTGCCGCGTCAGCTGCGCACCAACCGCCGCGTCAGTTCCGCCGCAGCAGCCGCGTCGCCCCCGTCGCCACCGTCGTCGCCAGGATCCAGCCCAGCAGGATCATCATCGTGGCCAGCCACTGCCAGGCGCCGTGCAGCTGCCACTGGCCGGCCTGGCCCAGGTCGATCACCGGCAGCAGCAGGTCCAGCGCGAACAGGGCCGGGCTCCAGACCGGGTGCCCGCCAGGGTTCATCGGTGGATGGCCGGCATGCGCGAAGGCGAGCGTGCCCGCCGCCCACAGGACCGCCATCCACACCGCGGCCCGGCCCGGCCGGTAGCCGTAGGCCACCGCCCAGTCCTGGATGTAGCCCCAGAGCTTGGCGGCCACCGGCAGGGTTTCGCGGCGCCGCCGCTGCTTGGCGAGCAGCACCTCGCGCGCGTCCTCGTCCTCCCCGGCGGCGCGCAGCACCGCGGCCAGCCGCTCGTACGGCTCCGGGTTGTACTCGGGGGTGGCCGCCGCCACCCACTCCAGCCGCCGGGCCAGCGGGAACGGGCCCTGCGGGACCAGGTTCTCGTACGTGAAACCGCGCATCTGCAGGTGCCCGGGGCCCGGCCAGCTGCCCGCGCTGTCCACCAGGTTGACGACCCGCGCACCGGAGAGCACCACCCTGCCGCGCGCCGGCTCGTCGCTGAGGAAGCGCAGCTCCGGTGTCTGCAGCCGGCGCAGGGACACCTCCTGGTCGTCGGTGAGGTCGAACCGGGCCCGCTCCAGGTCGACCGCGTCCCCGAACCGCCCGTCGTCCAGCCGCATCCCGCCCCGGCACTCGAAGCGCTGGATGCGCGTCCCGCGCGCGGGCGTCGTGCCGCTCAGCAGCGGGCTGCCCACGCCGGCCGGGGTCAGGTACAGGGTGCGCTCCACCGTGAGCTGGGGAGCGTTGAGCGCGAGGCGGGCGTACGGGTTGGCGAGCTGCGCGCCGCGCAGGCTCAGCGACACGCCGACCTTGGCGCCGCGCAGGCTCAGCTCGCCGTGCGACTCCAGCATCTCCGCCTGGAGGTCCTGGCCGACGCTCATGCCGTCCGCCGCGATGGACCGGCCGCTGCGGTCCCGGTACACCACCGCCTGGTTGAGCAGCAGATCGGTGCCGATGTGCGCGTCGGTCAGCCGGAGCCCGTTCTGGAAGCGGCAGCGCGGCAGGTGCAGATCGCCCTCGGTGTGCACCCGGGCGGCCTCCAGGCGCGGTACCGCGCAGTCCACCAGGCGCACCGTCGAGAAGCGGGCCTCCGGTATCAGGATCTCGTGGTCGAAGCGGCAGCCGCGCAGCTCCACGTACGGCGCGACGGTGCCGCCCGCCAGGTTCAGTGTGCCCGTGATCCGCACGCCGACCAGCTTCAGCGAGGACACCCGGCCGGCCAGCGCGGGCGGTCCGTCCAGCAGCAGCCAGCAGATGATGCGCGCCCGTACGCTCCGCTCGGGTCCCCAGGGATGCCCGCCGTGCGGGTCGTCCACGACGGCGTCGCCGCTGCTCAGGTCGTACACGCTGCCGTTGCGGAACGCCTGCCACATGCCCGCCTCGGCCGCGGTCAGGTCGTCCGGCAGGTCCCCGGTGAGGATGCCGGCCCCCTCGGTCACCGCTGTTTCTTCTCCCTTCCTGCTTCCCGTGTCTTTCGTGTCTCTCGTGTTTTTCGCAAAGCCGTTCATGCCCGCTGAGTGACGCCTGGAACACCGGATGTGAGGGCGGACCTGCGGGTTCCGGCCAGGCTATGCACCGGCAGACGGTCCACGGTCTGTATCAGCCATTGATACGCGCGGACGGCTCGTGACGCCGGTCTGAGAGAATTGAGCCTGTGATCTCCCGAATCGATCTGCGCGGCGACGCCCTTCCCGAGGGCCCCGCTCTGCGCGACCTGCTGCCCCGAGCCGACTTCGACGTTCAGGCCGCCCTGGAGAAGGTGCGTCCGATCTGCGAGGCCGTGCATCATCGTGGCGACGCGGCACTGATCGACTTCGCGGAGAAATTCGACGGAGTACGGCTGGAATCCGTCCGTGTCCCGGCCCAGGCGCTCGCCGACGCGCTGGCCGGCCTCGACCCGGAGGTGCGCGCCGCCCTGGAGGAGTCCATCCGCCGCGCCCGCCTCGTCCACCGCGCGCAGCGCCGGACCACGCACACCACCCAGGTCGTGCCCGGCGGCTCGGTGACCGAGAAGTGGGTGCCGGTCGAGCGTGTCGGTCTGTACGCGCCCGGCGGTCGCTCGGTCTACCCCTCCTCCGTGATCATGAACGCGGTCCCGGCCCAGGAGGCCGGCGTCGAGTCCATCGCGCTCGCCTCCCCGCCGCAGGCCGAGTTCGACGGGCTGCCGCACCCGACGATCCTCGCCGCCTGCGCCCTGCTCGGCGTGGACGAGGTCTACGCCGTGGGCGGCGCCACCGCCGTCGCGATGTTCGCGTACGGCACCGAGTCCTGTGCCCCGGCCAACATGGTCACCGGCCCCGGCAACATCTGGGTCGCCGCCGCCAAGCGCTACTTCACCGGCAGGATCGGCATCGACACCGAGGCCGGCCCGACCGAGATCGCGGTCCTCGCGGACGACACCGCCGATCCGGTGCACATCGCCGCGGACCTGATCAGCCAGGCCGAGCACGACCCGCTCGCGGCGGCCGTGCTGGTCACCGACTCCGTCGAGCTGGCGGAAACGGTGGCGAAGGAGCTGGAGCCGCAGGTCGCGGCCACCAAGCACATCGAGGACCGGGTCCGCCCGGCCCTGGCCGGCAAGCAGTCCGCGATCGTCCTCGTGGACGGCATCGAGGAGGGCCTCAGGGTCGTCGACGCGTACGGCGCCGAGCACCTGGAGATCCAGACCGCCGACGCCGCCGCGGTGGCCGACCGGGTCCGCAACGCGGGCGCGATCTTCATCGGCCCCTGGGCCCCCGTCTCGCTCGGCGACTACGCGGCCGGGTCCAACCACGTCCTGCCCACCGGCGGCTGTGCCTGCCACTCCTCGGGCCTGTCCGTCCAGTCCTTCCTGCGCGGCATCCACATCGTCGACTACACGAAGGACGCGCTGGCCGAGGTCGCGCACCACGTGGTGACGCTGGCGGAGGCGGAGGACCTGCCCGCGCACGGCGCGGCGATCAAGGCGAGGTTCGGCTGGAAGGTGCCTGAGAGCAAGTGAGCTTCGGAATCGATGATCTCCCCGTACGGGACGAGCTGCGCGGCAAGTCCCCCTACGGCGCGCCGCAGCTGGACGTCCCCGTACGGCTGAACACCAACGAGAACCCCTACCCGCTGCCCGAGCCGCTGGTCGAGCGGATCACGGAGCGGGTGCGTGAGGCCGCCCGCGACCTGAACCGCTACCCCGACCGGGACGCGGTCCAGCTGCGCACCGAGCTGGCCAAGTACCTGACGAAGACCGGCAAGTACCCCCTCGGCATCGAGAACGTGTGGGCCGCCAACGGCTCCAACGAGGTCATCCAGCAGCTGCTGCAGACCTTCGGCGGACCCGGCCGCAGCGCCATCGGCTTCGAGCCGTCGTACTCGATGCACGCGCTCATCGCGCGCGGCACGGGCACGGGCTGGATCTCCGGTCCGCGCAGCGAGGACTTCACGATCGACCTCGCCGCGGCCGAGCAGGCGATCGCCGAGCACAAGCCGGACGTCGTCTTCATCACCACCCCCAACAACCCCACCGGCAACGCGGTCCCGCCGGAGACGGTCCTCGCGCTGTACGACGCGGCGCAGGCGGCCAAGCCGTCCTTGGTGGTCGTGGACGAGGCCTACGTCGAGTTCAGCCACGGCGCCTCGCTGCTGCCGCTGCTGGAGGGCCGCCCGCACCTCGTCGTCTCCCGGACGATGTCGAAGGCCTTCGGCGCGGCCGGCCTGCGCCTCGGCTACCTCGCCGCGCACCCCGCGGTCGTGGACGCCGTCCAGCTCGTACGGCTGCCGTACCACCTGTCGGCGATCACCCAGGCGACCGCCCTGGCCGCGCTGGAGCACACCGACACGCTGCTCAAGTACGTCGAGCAGCTGAAGTCGGAGCGCGACCGGCTGGTCGGCTCGCTGCGCGCCATCGGCTACGACGTCACGGAGTCCGACGCGAACTTCGTGCAGTTCGGCCGGTTCGCCGACGCCCACGAGGTCTGGCAGAAGATCCTCGACCGGGGCGTCCTGGTCCGGGACAACGGCGTGCCGGGCTGGCTGCGGGTGTCCGCCGGAACCCCCGAAGAGAACGACGCGTTCCTCGACGCGGTACGTGAAGTCAAGAAGGAGCTTGAGGCATGAACCGCGTAGGACGCGTGGAGCGGACGACCAAGGAGACCTCGGTCCTGGTCGAGATCGATCTCGACGGCACCGGGCAGACCGACATCGCGACGGGCGTCGGCTTCTACGACCACATGCTCGACCAGCTCGGCCGGCACGGCCTGTTCGACCTGACCGTGAAGACCGACGGCGACCTGCACATCGACTCCCACCACACCATCGAGGACACCGCCCTCGCGCTCGGTGCCGCCTTCAAGCAGGCGCTCGGCGACAAGGTGGGGATTTATCGATTCGGCAACTGCACGGTCCCGCTGGACGAGTCCCTCGCCCAGGTCACCGTCGACCTGTCCGGCCGCCCCTACCTCGTGCACACCGAGCCCGAGAACATGGCGCCGATGATCGGCGAGTACGACACCACGATGACCCGGCACATCCTGGAGTCCTTCGTGGCCCAGGCCCAGATCGCGCTGCACGTGCACGTGCCGTACGGGCGCAACGCCCACCACATCGTGGAATGCCAGTTCAAGGCGCTCGCGCGAGCGCTGCGTTACGCCAGCGAGCGCGACCCGCGCGCCGCCGGCATCCTCCCGTCGACGAAGGGCGCCCTGTAAGCCATGAACGGTCTGTCCACCGTCCTGATCTTCGTCGGGCTCGTCCTCGTCGGCGGAATCATCTCCTTCGTCAAGCAGAAGATGCCCCGCAGCCTCATCGTGCTGCTGTCCTTCGGTGCGGCGATGTGCCTGGTCGCGGGCGTCATGCGGCTGGAGGTGTGGAATTGAGCACCGGTAGCAAGAAGGTCGTCGTCTTCGACTACGGCTTCGGCAACGTCCGCTCCGCCGAGCGCGCCCTCGCGCGCGTGGGAGCCGAGGTCGAGATCACGCGCGACTTCGACAAGGCCATGAACGCCGACGGCCTGCTGGTGCCGGGCGTCGGCGCGTTCGCCGCCTGCATGCAGGGCCTGCGCGCGGCCCGCGGCGACTGGGTCGTGGACCGCCGGCTGTCCGGCGGGCGCCCCGTGATGGGCATCTGCGTCGGCATGCAGATCCTGTTCGCGCGCGGCATCGAGCACGGCGTGGAGGCCGACGGCCTGGACGAGTGGCCCGGCACGGTCGCGCCGCTCCAGGCCGACGTCGTCCCCCACATGGGCTGGAACACCGTCGACGCCCCGCTCGACTCGGAGCTGTTCGCCGGCCTGGACCGGGACGCCCGGTTCTACTTCGTGCACTCCTACGCCGTCCACGACTGGACCCTGGAGACGAACAACCCGGTGATCGAGGCCCCCAAGGTCACCTGGTCGACGCACGGCAAGCCCTTCGTGGCCGCCGTGGAGAACGGCGCCCTGTGGGCCACCCAGTTCCACCCCGAGAAGTCCGGCGACGCCGGCGCCCAGCTCCTCACCAACTGGATCGGAACCCTGTAGACCATGGCCAAGCTCGAACTCCTCCCCGCCGTCGACGTCCGCGACGGCCAGGCCGTCCGCCTCGTGCACGGCGAGTCCGGGACCGAGACCTCCTACGGCTCCCCGCTGGAGGCCGCCCTCGCCTGGCAGCGGTCCGGCGCCGAGTGGCTGCACCTGGTCGACCTGGACGCCGCGTTCGGCACCGGTGACAACCGCGCCCTGATCGCCGAGGTCACCAGGGCGATGGACATCAAGGTGGAGCTGTCCGGCGGCATCCGCGACGACGACACGCTCGCCGCCGCCCTCGCCACCGGCTGCACCCGGGTCAACCTCGGCACCGCCGCCCTGGAGACCCCCGAGTGGGTCGCCAAGGTCATCGCCGAGCACGGCGACAAGATCGCCGTCGGCCTGGACGTGCGCGGCACGACCCTGCGCGGGCGCGGCTGGACCCGCGACGGCGGCGACCTCTACGAGACGCTGGAGCGCCTCAACAAGGAGGGCTGCGCCCGCTACGTCGTCACCGACATCGCCAAGGACGGCACCCTCCAGGGCCCGAACCTGGAGCTGCTGAAGAACGTCTGCGCCGCGACGGACCGCCCGGTCGTGGCTTCCGGCGGCGTGTCGTCCCTGGACGACCTCCGCGCCATCGCCGGGCTGGTACCCCTCGGTGTCGAGGGCTCCATCGTCGGCAAGGCCCTGTACGCGAAGGCGTTCACCCTGGAAGAGGCCCTGGAGGCTACGTCTTGAAAATGGACACAGTGTCATGACGTCCGATGCCGTGCGGCGCGTGCAGAGCGCGAGTCCCTGGGAAGAGTCCTTCGGTTTCGCGCGCGCCGTGGCGGCGGGCGACCGCGTGCTGGTGGGCGGTACGACGTCCTTCAGGGGCCGCGTGCTGTACGGGGAGGGCGATCCGTACGAGCAGGCCAAGGTGGCCTTCACCAGCGCGCTGGAGGCGATCGCCGAGTTCGGGCTCGGTCCCGAGTCGGTGCTCCGCACCAGGATGTACCTGAGCCATGTGCGGGACGTGGACGCCGTCGGCCGGGCCCACAAGGAGATCTTCGACTCCGTGCGCCCGGTCACGACCCTGCTGGTCGTGGAGGGCTTCGTCGACCCGCGCATCCTGGTGGAAGTAGAAGTAGAAGCATTCAGAGGACATTAGGAGCCGGCTTCATGACCCTGGCGGTTCGAGTCATCCCCTGCCTGGACGTGGACAACGGCCGGGTGGTCAAGGGCGTCAACTTCCAGAACCTGCGCGACGCGGGCGACCCCGTCGAGATGGCCAAGGTGTACGACGCCGAGGGCGCCGACGAGCTGACGTTCCTGGACATCACCGCGTCCTCGGGCGACCGGGAGACGACGTACGACGTGGTGCGCCGCACCGCCGAGCAGGTGTTCATCCCGCTGACGGTCGGCGGCGGCGTCCGCACGGCCGAGGACGTGAACAAGCTGCTGCGGGCGGGCGCCGACAAGGTGGGCGTGAACACCGCCGCGATCGCCCGCCCCGACCTGATCCGCGAGATCGCGGAGCGCTTCGGCCGGCAGGTGCTGGTCCTGTCGGTGGACGCCCGCCGTACCCCTTCCCGCAACGGCTCGTCTGGGTCCTTCGAGGTCACCACGCACGGCGGCCGTCGCGGCACCGGCATCGACGCGGTCGAGTGGGCGCACCGGGCGGCGGAGCTGGGCGCCGGTGAGATCCTGCTCAACTCCATGGACGCGGACGGCACGAAGGACGGCTACGACCTGGAGATGATCGCGGCCGTCCGCAAGCACGTGACGATCCCCGTGATCGCCTCGGGCGGCGCCGGCAAGCTGGCGCACTTCCCGCCGGCGATCGACGCGGGCGCGGACGCGGTGCTGGCGGCGTCGGTCTTCCACTTCGGCGACCTGCGGATCGGCGAAGTCAAGCAGGTGCTGCGGGAGGCCGGTCACCCGGTCCGATGACGCTGCGCTGAGCTTTGGCCCCGGTGCCTTCGGGCGGCCGGGGCCTTTGCTTGGGCTGATGTGAAAGATAAGTTGCGCAAAATCTGTTGTGCAATTTTTCTTTCGTATCTACGGTGGGTACATGGCAGGCAAGGAGAGAGACCGCCGGATCACCGATCTGGGCACGCTCAAGGCGCTCGCTCATCCGCTGCGGATGAGGCTGTACCGGGGCCTGACCATCGCCCGGGTCGCGACCGCCTCACAGCTCGCCGACCAGGTCGACGAGGCCGTGTCGCTGGTCAGCTACCACCTGCGCAAGCTCGCCGAGCACGGACTGATCGAGGAGGCCGAGCCGCAGAGCGAGGACGGTCGGGAGCGCTGGTGGCAGCCGGCCTCCGACGGCGTGAGCATCCGCGACCAGGACTTCCGGGACGCTCCCGAGAAGGCCGCCGCGCACACCGCCGCCAGCCGGCTGTTCTTCGAGCAGCGGGCCGACATGTACCGGCGCTTCCTCGACGAGCGCGCCCACTGGGGCGAGGAGTGGAACGCCGCCGCGGTGTCCTCCGAGGCGGTGCTGCGGCTGACATCGGCCGAACTGGCCGAGCTGAACAAGGAGTTGCTCGCCGTCGTCCGCAAGTACGACGAGCAGGGCCGGGCCGCCGACACCGCCGGTGACACCGAGGGCCGCGAGAACGTCGCGGTGCACACGTACGCGTTCCCGTTCCGGACCTGAGAGGACCACCGTGGCCACGAGTACGACCGGCTCCGCGTGCACCGCCACCGCGGAGCGCGTCGCCCACCGCGACCCCAACGTCCTGCGCTGGCTCGGCGCGTACGCCTCGTCGGCCGTCGGCGACAACGTCTACTACCTCGCCCTGTCCTGGGCCGCCGTCCAGGCCGGGACGCCCGCACAGGCCGGTGTCGTCACCGCGCTGAGCGCCGTGCCGCGGGCCCTGCTGATGCTGGGCGGGGGAGTGATCGCCGACCGGTTCGGCCCGCGCAGGGTGCTGATCAGCAGCGACGCCGCGCGCTGTGCGGCGGTCCTCGCGGTCGCCGGGCTGCTGCTCGTGGGGCGCCCGGGCCTGTGGCCGCTGGCCGCGCTGGCCCTGGTCTTCGGGGCGGTCGACGCCGTCCTCATGCCCGCGCTGGGGGCGCTGCCGTCCCGGATCGCGGGGCGTGGAGAGCTCGCCCGGGTGCACGGCATGCGGGGACTCGTGGTCCGGCTGGCCAACGTCGTCGGGGCCCCGCTCGGCGGTCTCGGCGTGGCACTCGGGGGCTCGGCGGCGGCGTTCGGCCTGGCCGGGCTGCTGTTCGCGGCCTCCCTGCCGCTCCTGGTCGCCGTACGCGTGGCGGACGCGCCCGCGGACGACACGCGCGCGCGGGGCACCGCGTGGAGCGAACTCACCGACGGACTGCGCTACCTGCGCGGCGACCGCGTCCTGCGCACGCTGATCGTCGTCATCGCCCTCAGCGACCTCGGTTTCGTCGGCCCGCTCAACGTCGGCCTGACCCTCCTCGCCGACGAACGCGGCTGGGGAGCCGGGGGCGTCGGCTGGGTGCTCGCCGGGTTCGGCACGGGCGCCGGGGCCGCCTCGCTGCTGCTCACCGCCCGTGGCCGCGTCCCGCGCGCGGGGCTCGTCCTGTCCGTGTGCGGCGTCGCCAGTGCCGTCGCGATCGGTGCGCTGGCCTACGTGCCGAACGTCGTGGGGGCCGTCGCCGTCGCCCTCTCCATCGGCCTGATCTCCGGGCTGAGCGGCGTGCTGTGCGGTGCGCTCCTCCAGGCCCGCTCCGACCGGGCCTACGTCGGCCGCGTCACCTCCGTGTCCAGCTTCTTCAGCCTGGGGGTCGCGCCGCTGACCTTCCCGCTGACCGGCGCCGCGATCGGCCTGTGGGGCACCGGCCCGGTGTTCGCCGTCAGCGCGGCGCTGTGCGGCCTGGCCGGTGCGTACGGCCTCTGCTCCGGGCCCCTGCGCCGCGCCGAGCTGCCCCGCTGACCCTCACGCCCTCGGCTGGGTCAGCTGCACCAGGTTGCCGACCGTGTCGTCGAAGACCGCCGCGAGCACCGGCCCCTGCTCCTGCGGCGGATGCGTGAAGCGGACGCCCAGGCCGCGCAGGCGGTCGTACTCCGCCTGGAGGTCGTCCACGGAGAAGACGATGCAGGGGATGCCCGCCTCGTAGAGGGCCGTGCGGTACGGCTCCGCGATGGGGCCCTGGCTGGGCTCCAGCAGCAGCTGGAGGTCCGGCTGCGCCCCCTCGGGCGCCCCCACCGTGATGAACAGCGTGCCGTCGCCCAGGTCCATGTGGGTGCGGGTCTCGAAGCCGAGTACGTCCGTGTAGAAGGCGTGCGCCTTGGCCACGTCGTTCACGAACACGCTGGTCATCGCGACCTTGATCATGGCTCGGCCCCTCTCGGTCCTCAGAAGCCCAGTTGTCTGGACTCGTGCAACTGGGTGATCGCGTCCGTGTCGCCCTCCAGATCCACCTTGGCCGCGTTCTGCCGGCCGAAGGCGAACAGGAGCAGCTCCGACGGCTCGCCCGTCGCCGTCACCACGGGCGTGCCCCGGTGGGCGACGGCCGTCTGGCCGTCCGGGCGGCGCAGGACCAGGCCCGTCGGCACACCCCGGCCCAGCAGGCGGGCGATGCGCTCCAGGCGCGACCACAGCGCCTCCTGGAAGACGGTGTCCAGCTCGCGCGGTGCCCAGTCCGGCTGCGCCCGGCGCACGTCCTCCGTGTGGACGTAGAACTCGACGATGTTGGCCGCCTCGTCGATCTGCTTGAGCGCGAAAGGCGAGAACCGCGGCGGACCCGTACGGATCAGCTGGATCAGCTCCTCGTACGGCTTCGCGGCGTACTCGTCCATCACCTTCTCCAGGCGTGGCGCGAGGGGCTTGATCAGCGTGCCCCCGGCCGCGTCCGGGCGCCGCTCGCGCACCACCACGTGCGCGGCCAGGTCCCGGGTCCGCCAGTCCTCGCACAGGGTCGGCGCGTCGGGGCCGGCGGTTTCCAAGAGGTCGGCGAGCAGGAGCCGTTCACGCTTGGCGAAGGTCGACATGGGGCCAGCCTACGGCCATGCATACGGTCCGCCCAGCGGACGCCGTCCCGTCGCTGTCGGTGCCGCGCGGCACAATGGCTCCCATGACCAGTACGACCAGTACGCCCCGGCCCAGCAGCCTCGCCCCAGAGATCGCCGCGCGCCTCAAGCGCAGCGAGGACGGGCTCCTGCCCGCCATCGCCCAGCAGTACGACACCAACGAGGTGCTCATGCTCGGCTGGATGGACGACGAGGCGCTGCACCGCACCCTGACCACCGGCCGCTGCACCTACTGGTCCCGCAGCCGCCAGGAGTACTGGGTCAAGGGCGACACCTCGGGCCACTTCCAGTGGGTGAAGTCGGTCGCGCTCGACTGCGACGCCGACACCCTGTTGGTCAAGGTCGACCAGGTGGGCGCCGCCTGCCACACGGGCGCGCGCACCTGCTTCGACGAGGACGTGCTCCTCAAGGACGCCGATTCCGGCGCGACCGGCTCACATCAGTAAGGTCAGCCGCCATGGACCTCGAGACCTTCCGCAAGCTCGCCACCGACCGGCGCGTCATCCCGGTCACGCGCAAGCTCCTCGCCGACGGCGACACCCCGGTGGCGCTGTACCGCAAGCTCGCCGCCGAACGCCCCGGCACCTTCCTGCTGGAGTCCGCGGAGAACGGCCGCTCCTGGTCCCGGTACTCGTTCGTGGGCGTGCGCTCGGCCGCCACGCTGACCACGCGGGACGGCCAGGCCCACTGGCTCGGCGCCCCGCCGGTCGGCGTCCCGGTCGACGGCGACCCGCTCGCCGCCCTCCGCGCGACGATCCAGACCCTGCACACCCCCCACCAGGAGGGCATGCCGCCCTTCACCGGCGGCATGGTGGGCTACCTCGGCTACGACATCGTCCGCCGCCTGGAGAAGATCGGTCCCGGCGAGCGCGACGACCTGAAGCTCCCCGAGCTGACCATGCTCCTCACCAGCGACCTCGCCGTCATGGACCACTGGGAGGGCTCGGTCCTGCTGATCGCCAACGCGATCAACCACAACGACCTCGACACCGGCGTGGACGAGGCCTACGCCGACGCCGTGGCCCGGCTCGACGCCATGCAGGCCGACCTCGCCCGCCCGGTCGCCCAGCCCCCGGCCGTCCTGCCGCCCTCAGAGCTGCCCGAGTACACCGCGCGGTGGGGCGGCCCCGACTTCCAGGCGGCCGTCGAGGACGTCAAGGAGCGCATCCGCGCGGGCGAGGCCTTCCAGGTCGTGCCCTCCCAGCGCTTCGAGACCCCGTGCACGGCGAGCGCGCTCGACGTCTACCGGGTGCTGCGGGCGACGAACCCGTCCCCGTACATGTACCTGTTCCGGTTCCCCCACGGGGAAGGAGGTGCGTTCGACGTCGTCGGCTCCTCCCCGGAGGCCCTGGTGAAGGTCGAGGACGGGCGGGCGATGGTCCACCCCATCGCCGGCACCCGGCACCGCGGCGCCACCCCGCAGGAGGACCAGGCGCTCGGCGAAGAGCTGCTCGCCGACCCCAAGGAGCGCGCCGAGCACCTCATGCTGGTCGACCTCGGCCGCAACGACCTCGGGCGGGTCTGCGAGCCCGGCTCGGTGGAGGTCGTGGACTTCATGTCCATCGAGCGCTACTCGCACGTGATGCACATCGTCTCCACGGTCACCGGCAAGGTGGCCGAGGGCCGCACGGCCTTCGACGTGCTCACCGCGTGCTTCCCGGCGGGCACTCTCTCCGGCGCCCCCAAGCCGCGCGCGATGCAGATCATCGACGAGCTTGAGCCGTCCCGGCGCGGCCTGTACGGCGGCTGCGTCGGCTATCTGGACTTCGCGGGCGACTCCGACACGGCCATCGCCATCCGTACGGCCCTGCTGCGCGACGGCACGGCGTACGTCCAGGCCGGAGCCGGCATCGTCGCCGACTCCGACCCGGTCGCGGAGGACCAGGAGTGCCGCAACAAGGCGGCGGCGGTCCTCCGCGCGGTGCACACGGCCAACAGGCTTACGTCAGGCTGACGTTCAGCCGGTGAACGCGGCGGTGCCGTTCGGGACGCCGAGCCCGCTCGGGCCGTCGTACCCGGCGGTGCCGGTGCACAGATAGGACCCGCCGCAGGCGCCGTTGGAGCCGCTGGTCACGTCGAACAGCGCGGTGGTGTGGGCGTACGGGAAGGACGCCGGGGAGGAACCGGCCGACGGGGTGCCGCCCAGCGCGTAGACCGCCGCGATCAGCGGGGACGAGGCACTGGTGCCGCCGAAGACCATCCAGCCGCTGCCCTGACCGTAGGTGTCGTACACCGCGACGCCGGTGTTCGGGTCGGCGACCGCCGAGACGTCCGCGACGGTGCGGTTGGCGCAGCCGGTGTCCTTCTGCCAGGTCGGCTTGGCGTCGTACTTGGAACAGCCGGAGCCGGCCCCGCTCCACACCGTGTCGGTCCAGCCGCGCGTGGTGGACGCGGTCTTCAGGGACGTACCGCCCACGGCCGTCACGTACTTGGACGCGGCCGGGTACTCGACGCCGTAGCCGCCGTCGCCGGAGGAGACGGTGATGGCGACGCCCGGGTGGTTGAAGTACGAGGAGTCGTACGTCGGGTCGCTGGTGGACTCGCCGCCGCCGTAGCTGTTGGAGACGAACTTGGCGCCCAGCCGGACCGCGGTGTTCACGGCCGTACCGAGGTTGGTCATGGTGGCCGAACTGGCCTCCACCAGCAGGATCTTGCAGTTCGGGCAGGCCGCGCTGACCATGTCGAGGTCGAGGGAGATCTCCTCCGCCCAACCGGAGTTGCCGCGCGGGTACTTGGTACCGCCGTTCTGGTCGACCTTCTGGAAACAGCCGTTGGCGGTGGTGCAGGCCGACAGGCCGTACTGGGAGCGGTAGACGGCGAGGTCGGCCTCGGCGCTCGGGTCGTCATAGGCGTCGACGATCGCCACGGTCTGGCCCGAACCGCCGGTCGCTGAGGGCAGGTTGTACGCGGCCTGGAGTGAGGCGGGGCCGTAGCCGGCGGGCGCGGCGGCGGCCGTCAGGTCGCTCTCGGCGTGTGCCGACATCGGGGTGCCCGCGGTGACCTTGAGGGCGTTGCACGCCATCTCGCCCTTGGCCGTCGGGGCGGCACAGGAGCGGGCGACGGTGACCTTGTGCGGGGAGGTGGCCTGGGCCGCCTGGCCGACCGGCGCGGCGAGCGCGAGGGCGGCGGTGGCGAGAGTGGCCACGGCGGCGAGGGATACGGTTCTGCGCAACGTACGTCCTCCACGTGTGGGGTGTACCGGGAGAGATGTGGGGGGTGCGCGGTGCGACCGCCGGCGCGGGATGCGCGCCAGGGCCGCGCAGAACCTACGGATGTCGGGGGCACGTCAACAAGGACTGTGTTGAAGCCGGAACGTTCCTTTGCCTTTCCCGAGAAATCCATGAGCCTGACCGGAGGACACCATGAGGAAAACGTGGAGCGACCATGGCTTGACCGGAACCCGGGTGACGGTTCGCCCGGGGTTCAAGCGATAGTGGGGTACGTGACTGCCGTACCTGACTCCCGTTCCGAAGCCGCCGCACCCGCCCGGTCCGGCCGCCGGAGCCTCGCCCTCGCCCTCCTGTGCGGTGCGCTCGGCGCGGCCGTGACGCTGCTCGCGACCAGGCAGCGCTGGTCGGCGGGCAGCGCGACGGTGGCCGGGGGCGCGTTCCCGCTGACCGCCAAGGGCAGCGACGTCACAGGCGTCCCCGCGGCCCTCGCCATAGTGGGCCTCGCCGCGCTCGTCGCCGTGTTCGCCGTCCGCAAGGCCGGCCGCCTCGCCGTCGCCGTGCTGCTCGCGCTCTCCGGCGCCGGCACCGTCGCCGCCGCCCTCGTCGGCGCCTCCGACAGCTCCGCGCTGGACGACAAGGCCGCCCGGACGACCGGCGACAGCTCCGCCACGGTCCACGCGCTCAGCCACACCGGCTGGCCGTACGTCGCGGCCGTCGGCGGCGCCCTGATCCTCCTCGCCGGCCTGCTCGCCCTGCGCTACGGCAGCCAGTGGCCCGCCATGTCCGGCCGCTACGAGCGCGGCGGCGACCGCCCGCGCCGCACGGCCCGCCCGGCCGACCCCGAGCGGCCGGAGGAGATGTGGAAGGCCCTGGACCGCGGAGAGGACCCGACCGGGGCCTGAGCGCAGGCCTGTGCCGCGGGTGTGGCGAATCAGACGCCACCCCCGCGTCCGGGGCGCTCGCGCGTACGGGACAATGAGTGACGAGCGTCCGGCTTCGGACAGGCGGACGGGCTCGGAAACGCGCTACGACTCACACAAGCAATGAGGAGCAAGTCATGGCGGGCAGCAACCACGGTCACACCCCGGCCGCCTGGACCGGTGTCACCATCGTCTTCATCGGTTTCTGCGTCTCGGGCGCCTTCACGGTGATGGCCCAGCCGCTGGGCTTCTGGGCCGGGCTGGCGATCGTGGCCCTCGGCGGCATCGTGGGCGCCGCCATGAGCGCCATGGGCATGGGTATGCCGAAGGAGGAGACGCACGCCGTCGTGCGCACCCCCGTCGCGACCCCGGAGCCGGCTGCCGCCGAGAGCTGAGCGACAGAGCTTCCCGCGAGGGGCGGCCCCACACCTTTCCGGGTGCGGGGCCGCCCCTCGCGCGCGTGCGGGGCCTGCGACGGGCAGAATGCGAGGCGTGAACGCCGAGAGCCGTACCACCGCGCTCAGCCCCGCCCCGCCGGCCCCTGTGTGGGCGCGGCTCGCCGTCCCGGCCGGGCTGCTCGCGGCCGTCGCCGGGGCCTTCGCGTACGTCGGCACCGTCGACCCCGACGAGCCCGGCCACTACCCGGTGTGCCCTCTCTACCGGCTCACCGGCCTGTACTGCCCCGGCTGCGGCGGAATGCGCAGCGCGCACGCCTTCGTCCACGGGGACTTCCTCACCGCGCTGCACGACAACGCGCTGGCCGTGGCCGGCTATCCGCTCTTCGCCGTGCTGTGGACCGTCTGGGTGGTCAGGGCGGTGCGTGGCCGGCCGTCGCGGTGGGAACTCGGGCCGGTGCAGTTGTGGGCCGCCGGGGCGTTGTTCCTGGTCTTCACCGTTGTCCGGAACCTGCCGTTCGGTGGCTGGCTGCATCCTTGATCAACCGGCGAACGTCCAGGTAGTGGGACCGCCGTCGGCCGGATGAGAGGCCACCGCCCTCCTGCGGATACCATCGCAGTGACCACGGGTTTTCAAAACCTGAAGGAACCACCGTCTGGAAGGGGGCCGCTCGCGTGAGTGTGCTCGACGAGATCATCGACGGAGTCCGTGCCGACCTTGCCGAGCGGCAGGCGCGTGTCAGCCTCGACGAGCTCAAGGAGCGCGCGGCGAAGGCGCCCGCCGCCAAGGACGGCGTGGCCGCGCTCAAGGGCGACGGCGTCAAGGTGATCTGCGAGGTCAAGCGCTCCAGCCCCTCCAAGGGCGCGCTGGCCGCGATCGCCGACCCGGCCGGGCTCGCCGCGGACTACGAGGCGGGCGGCGCGGCCGTCATCTCCGTCCTCACCGAACAGCGCCGCTTCGGCGGCTCGCTGGCGGACCTGGAGGCGGTTCGCGCCCGCGTGGACATCCCCGTCCTGCGCAAGGACTTCATCGTCACGTCTTACCAGCTGTGGGAGGCCCGGGCGTACGGCGCCGACCTCGCACTGCTGATCGTGGCCGCGCTGGACCAGCCGGCCCTGGAGTCGCTGATCGAGCGTGCCGTGTCCATCGGCCTCACCCCCCTCGTCGAGGTGCACGACGAGGAGGAGGCCGAGCGGGCCGTGGCCGCGGGCGCCAAGATCATCGGCATCAACGCGCGCAACCTGAAGACACTGGAGGTCGACCGCGGGACGTTCGAGCGGGTCGCCCCCGAGATCCCCGAGGGCATCGTCAAGGTCGCCGAGTCCGGCGTCCGCGGTCCGCACGACCTGATCGCCTACGCCAACGCGGGCGCCGACGCGGTCCTGGTCGGCGAGTCCCTCGTCACCGGACGCGACCCGAAGGCCGCGGTAGCCGACCTGGTCGCCGCGGGGGAGCACCCCGCACTGCGGCACGGCCGGAGCTGAACTCCCGCTAAGCTGGGCCCTGATGATGCTTCCGATCACCCAGGCGACGCGGGACCCCTACGCCCGCCTCGCCCGCGGCTGCCGACCCCGAGGCTGCCGTGCCCCCGCCCGCCGTGTGCACGGCCGCCGGGTCCGCTACGTGATCGGCGACGAGCCCGGCCAGGTGAACGGCATGCGATGGCGCGACGTCGCGTGCGCTGGCTGAGCCGACGTGTCGTTGTGAACGCCGGCTGAGCCTGTGCCTCTGCTGCACGGGGGGTTCAGGGGGCTCCGCCCCCCGAACCCCCGGGCCTCTGCCCACCCAGCACCCGACCCGGTCGGCTGGAGAGTGCACCCTGAGGGCAGCGCACGCGTACCCGTACCCCAAGACCAGCTACCCGGGGCCGACGCCCCTGCGAGGTATTCGTATGCCCAGCCAGTTCTTCATTCCTGACCCCAGCGGCCAGGTGCCCACCGCCGAGGGCTACTTCGGCGCGTTCGGCGGCAAGTTCATCCCGGAGGCTCTCGTCGCCGCCGTGGACGAGGTCGCCGTCGAGTACGACAAGGCGAAGGCCGACCCCGAGTTCGCCCGCGAACTCGACGACCTGCTCGTCCACTACACCGGCCGCCCGAGCGCGCTCACAGAGGTGCCGAGGTTCGCCGAACACGCCGGTGGCGCCCGGGTGTTCCTCAAGCGGGAGGACCTCAACCACACCGGCTCCCACAAGATCAACAACGTCCTCGGCCAGGCCCTGCTCACCAAGAGAATGGGCAAGACCCGGGTCATCGCCGAGACCGGCGCCGGTCAGCACGGCGTCGCCACCGCCACCGCCTGCGCGCTCTTCGGCCTCGACTGCACCATCTACATGGGCGAGATCGACACCCAGCGCCAGGCCCTCAACGTGGCCCGCATGCGCATGCTCGGCGCCGAGGTCGTCGCCGTGAAGTCCGGCAGCCGGACCCTCAAGGACGCCATCAACGAGGCGTTCCGCGACTGGGTCGCGAACGTCGACCACACCCACTACCTGTTCGGGACCGTCGCCGGCCCGCACCCCTTCCCCGCCATGGTCCGCGACTTCCACCGGGTCATCGGCGTCGAGGCCCGGCGCCAGCTCCTGGAGCGCGCCGGCCGCCTCCCGGACGCCGCCATCGCCTGCGTCGGCGGCGGATCCAACGCCATCGGCCTCTTCCACGCCTTCATCCCCGACGAGGGCGTCCGCCTGATCGGCTGCGAGCCGGCCGGACACGGCGTGGAGACCGGCGAGCACGCGGCCACCCTCACCGCCGGCGAGCCCGGCATCCTGCACGGCTCCCGCTCGTACGTCCTCCAGGACGAGGAGGGCCAGATCACCGAGCCGTACTCCATCTCGGCCGGCCTGGACTACCCGGGCATCGGCCCCGAGCACTCCTACCTCAAGGACAGCGGCCGGGCCGAGTACCGCGCCGTCACCGACGACGCCGCCATGCAGGCCCTGCGCCTGCTGTCCCGCACCGAGGGCATCATCCCGGCCATCGAGAGCGCCCACGCCCTGGCCGGCGCCCTGGAGGTCGGCAAGGAGCTGGGCAAGGACGGGCTGATCGTGGTCAACCTGTCCGGCCGCGGCGACAAGGACATGGACACCGCCGCCCGCTACTTCGGCCTCTACGACACCGACGCCGAGGTGGCCGCCAACGAAGCCGACACGGCCGAGATCGAGGGGGACGCCAAGTGAGCGGGAACATTCAGCTGCTGACCGACACCCTCGCCGCCGCCAAGGCGGAGGGCCGGTCCGCGCTCATCGCCTACCTCCCGGCCGGGTTCCCGACCGTGGACGGCGGCATCGAGGCGATCAAGGCCGTCTTCGACGGCGGAGCCGACGTCGTCGAGGTCGGCCTGCCGCACAGCGACCCGGTCCTGGACGGCCCGGTCATCCAGACCGCCGACGACATCGCCCTGCGCGGCGGCGTCAAGATCGCCGATGTGATGCGTACGGTCCGCGAGGCGCACCAGGCCACCGGCAAGCCCGTGCTCGTCATGACGTACTGGAACCCCATCGACCGCTACGGCGTCGAGCGCTTCACCGCCGAACTGGCCGAGGCCGGCGGCGCGGGCTGCATCCTGCCCGACCTGCCGGTGCAGGAGTCGGCCCTGTGGCGGGAGCACGCCGAGAAGCACGGCCTCGCGACCGCCTTCGTCGTCGCCCCCAGCAGCAAGGACGAGCGGCTCGCCCAGATCACCGCGGCGGGCAGCGGCTTCGTCTACGCCGCCTCGCTGATGGGCGTCACCGGCACCCGCGCATCCGTCGGCGCGCAGGCCCAGGACCTGGTGGAGCGCACCCGGGCCACCGGCACCGCGCTGCCGGTGTGCGTCGGTCTCGGCGTCTCCAACGCGGCCCAGGCCGCCGAGGTCGCCGGCTTCGCGGACGGCGTCATCGTCGGCTCGGCGTTCGTGAAGCGGATGCTGGACGCCCCGGACCACGCCTCCGGCCTGGAGGACGTCCGCACGCTCGCCGGCGAGCTGGCGAAGGGCGTGCGCGGACAGGCGTAATCGCCGTCAACCGTCCGTAGTCGTCTGTAGTCGTTCACAACGGAATATACGGAATATTCGGTCACTCGAACGGGTGGACCTCGGACTGGGGAGGCGCGCTGCGCCTCCCCGGTTCGTTCTGGGGGTGTGAGCGAGAAGAACCGTGACGGAAAGCGCACCGCCCGGGAGCGGATGGCGGTCGAGCGCGAGAAGCAGAAGGCCGCCGAGAAGCGTCGGCGTGCACTGATCGTGGGTGCCGGCGTGGTCTGCGTCCTGGGCCTCGCGGCGGTG
This sequence comes from Streptomyces sp. NPDC002671, assembly GCF_053592475.1. NCBI lineage: Bacteria > Bacillati > Actinomycetota > Actinomycetes > Kitasatosporales > Streptomycetaceae > Streptomyces > Streptomyces sp. NPDC002671. Next base: position 160,398 of record NZ_JBSFVU010000008.1, on the reverse strand, counting down.
ATCGGCGTGGTCGCCGCGAACGCCGGCAAGGAGAAGAGCAAGAGCACGGGCCCGGCCGTGGCACCCTCGGGCGCGCAGGGCAAGGACAGCCTCGCGATCCCGGTCGGCAAGGACAGCGCCAAGCCGACGCTCACGGTCTGGGAGGACTTCCGCTGCCCGGCCTGCAAGGCCTTCGAGACGGTGTACCGCCCGACACTCCACGAACTGGTCGACGCCGGCAAGCTCAGAATCGAGTACCACCTGGTCCGGCTCATCGACGGCAACCTCGGCGGCAGCGGCTCCCTGCGCGCGGCCAACGCCGCGGCCTGCGCCCAGGACGCCGGAAAGTTCCGCGACTACCACGACATGCTGTACCAGAACCAGCCCAAGGAGACCGACGACGCCTTCGCCGACAACGCGAAGCTGATCGAGCTGGCGGGCAAGGTCGACGGCCTGGACACCCCCGCCTTCCAGAAGTGCGTCAAGGACGGCTCCCACGACAGCTGGGTGACCAAGTCGAACGCGGCCTTCCGGGCCGGCGGCTTCACCGGCACGCCCACGGTTCTGCTGGGCGGCAAGAACATCTTCCAGGACCAGACGATGACCCCGGCCAAGCTCAAGCAGATGGTGGAGGCGGCCAACCGCGGGTAAGCGTTTCTCGCGTCCCCGTTATCGACCCGTAGCCGGGCAGCTTGCCGTCCCCCTGGCCCGGCACGGTAGCGTCGACCTTGCCATGGAACTTGCCTACATTCCCAGCCCGTCGCGCGGGGTGATCCACCTCGGTCCCATTCCGCTGCGCGGTTATGCGTTCTGCATCATCATCGGCGTCTTCGTCGCCGTCTGGCTCGGCAACAAGCGCTGGATCGCCCGCGGCGGCCAGTCCGGCACAGTGGCGGACATCGCGGTCTGGGCCGTGCCGTTCGGCCTGGTCGGCGGCCGGCTCTACCACGTGATCACGGACTACGAGCTGTACTTCAGTGACGGCCGTGACTGGGTGGACGCCTTCAAGGTGTGGCAGGGCGGCCTGGGCATCTGGGGCGCCATCGCGCTCGGTGCGCTCGGCGCCTGGATCGGCGCGCGGCGCCGCGGCATCCCGATGCCCGCGTACGCCGACGCCGTCGCGCCCGGCATCGCCTTCGCACAGGCCATCGGCCGCTGGGGCAACTGGTTCAACCAGGAGCTGTACGGGCGCGAGACGCATGTTCCCTGGGCGCTGCACATCACCTCCTCCGAGGGCGGCCGGGTGCCCGGCTACTACCACCCGACGTTCCTCTACGAGTCCCTGTGGTGCGTCGGCGTCGGCCTCCTCGTGATCTGGGCCGACCGCCGCTTCAAGCTGGGCCACGGCCGGGCGTTCGCGCTGTACGTCGCCGCGTACTGCGTGGGCCGCGGCTGGATCGAGTACATGCGCGTGGACGACGCCCACCACATCCTGGGCCTCCGCCTCAACGACTGGACCGCGCTGGTCGTGTTCCTGCTGGCGGTGACGTACATCGTGGTGTCCTCGAAGCTGCGTCCGGGCCGGGAGACCGTGGTCGAGCCGGGCGTCGCCGACGGTGCCGCCGAGGCTGCCTCCGGCGGTGAGACCGAGACCGTCTCCGACGGTGAGGCCGGTGCCGAGGAGACCGGTACCGAGGCGAAGGACGAGAAGGACGAAGAGAAGGCCGAGCCCGAGGCGGCCGAGCCACAGGACGAGGCCGAGTCGGCGACCAAGAAGAGCTGACGCTGCCTGTACGACACTGAGGGCGCCCGGAGCCGCGCGGCGGTAGCCGCACATCGAAGCGGACGGGCGCCCTCGGCATTGGCGGGCGCGGTCACCCGTGACTGCTGTACTGCGCCTCGATCTCCGGCCGGTACGGCATGGACGCCGACGCGCCCTCCCGCTGCACGGACAGGGACGCCGCCGCTGCCGCCCAGGACAGGGCCTCCCGTACCGGCTTCTCCTCGGCGAGGGCGACGGCGAGGGTACCGACGAAGGTGTCGCCCGCACCCGTGGAGTCCACGGCCTTCACCTGGGGCGCCGGCACCACCAGGGGTTCGGTGCCCCGCGCCAGGTACAGGCTGCCCGTCGCCCCGAGGGTGATCACCACCTCCGGGACCAGTTCCAGCAGGGCGGCAGCGGCCTCGCGCGGGTCGGTGCGGCCGGTGAGGGTGATCGCCTCGTACTCGTTCGGCACCAGCAGGTCGGTCGCGGCGAGCAGCTCGGTCGGCAGCTGCCGGGCGGGGGACGGGGTGAGGACCGTACGGACGCCGTGCCGGCGCGCCGCCCGCGCGCCCGCGACGACCGCGGCCATGGGGATCTCCAGTTGCAGCAGCAGGGCGTCGGCGGAGGCGAGGACGCCCTCGTCGCCGGGGGAGAGGTGGTCGACGGTGCCGTTCGCGCCGGGGATGACGACGATCGAGTTGCCGCCCTCGTCGTCCACCACGATGTGCGCGGTGCCGGAGGGGCCCTCGACCGTGCGCAGGAAGTCGGTGTCCACACCGGAGTGCTCCAGGGTGTCGCGCAGCCGCACGCCGAAGGAGTCGTTGCCGACCGCGCCGATCATCGACACGGTGGCGCCGGCGCGGGCCGCGGCGATCGCCTGGTTGGCGCCCTTGCCGCCGGGGATCGTGCGGAACTCCCGTCCGGTCACGGTCTCGCCGCGCTGCGGCGCCTTGGTGACGTAGGTGACGAGGTCCATGTTGGTGCTGCCGAGCACGGCGATATGGGTCATGGGCGGGTCGCCTCCAGGTGGGTGAGGTGGGCGAGGGCGTCGAAGCCGGTGCCGTCGAAGTCGGCGACGGTGGTGGCGAGCCGGTTCTTGAGCGGGGCCCGCCAGTGGTGGGGCAGCGCGGCCGGTCCGCCCGCGAGCAGGCCGGCGATGCTCCCGGCGGTCGCGCCGTTGGAGTCGGTGTTCCAGCCGCCCGAGACCGCACGGCAGACGGAGCCGGTGAAGTCGCCGTCCGCGTGGGTGAGGGCGGCGGCGATCAGGGCGGTGTTGGGCAGGGCGTGCAGCCAGTGGTGGGTGGCGGCGTAGCGGTCGTGGAGTGCGTCCACGACCTCGTCGAAGTCCCCGTGCTGTCCGGCCAGCCGGATGCCGAGGTCGATCGCCTGGGCCAGCCGGGAGCGGGGCGGGACCACCGTGCGGCCGGTGCGCAGGCAGGCGTGGACGTCGCAGGCGCCCGTGGCCGCGGCGGCGAGGGTGGCGGCCGTGAACATCGCGGCGTAGACCCCGTTCGCGGTGTGGGTGAGGACGGCGTCGCGGTGTGCCTGCTCGGCCGCGGCGGCCGGGTCGCCCGGGTTGGTCCAGCCGTGGACGTCGGCACGGATCAGGGCGCCGGTCCACTCGCGGAACGGGTTGCGGTGGCGGGCGGTGTGCGGGGGCTCGATGCCGCAGAGCAGATTGCGGTGGGCGAGGCGCTCGGCGGTGGAGGTGCGGCCGGGCGGGAGCTCGTCGAGCCAGAGGCGGGCGACGTCCGCGGTGGTGAAGGTCTTTCCGTGCCGCTGGAGCAGCAGGAGGCCCAGGAGCGTGTGGTCGAGGTCCTCGTCCTCGGGCATGCCGTCGATGTTCTCGGCGAGGGAGGTGGCGGCCGAGCGGCGGTTCCAGGGGTACTGGGCGAGCAGGTCCCCGGGGACGCCCTGCGCGGTGAACCACGTGCTCAGCGGCCGGTCTCCGGCCGCCCGGGCGAGGGCGCGGATGCCGTCCAGGGGGAGCGCCTGAACGGGTCTGCCGAGGAGGCAGCCGGCGGCCCGGCCGAGCCACGCGGCCTCCAGGGCGAGGGGGGAGACGGAGGAGACGGCCGCGGCGGACCGGGCGGCGGAGGCCGTGGCGGACCCGGCGGCGGGCCAGTCGGGGCAGGCGGCCTTGATGGCCGTCAGATCCGTCGGCTCGTCGTCCGCCAGCCTGCTGGGCAGGTCGGCCAGCTCGTCCAGCAGGTCGTCCGCCAGCAGGCGAAGGTACCGGGATGCCCGGTGCGCCGACGCTCCCGCCGTCGGCGGGGCGTCGGGGCCGCCCGCCGCCCGCCAGCGCGCCTCGATCGCCGACGGCTCGCGGCCGTCCAGCCGGGCCTGGCGGAGTTCATGGCCCAGCAGGTCCTCCGGCTGGACCCAGCTCAGGCGGAGCATGGCAGGCTCCCCGGCCGCTCGGACGCGGGCGAGGACCCGCTCCTGTCGTCTCCTTCGAGCGTCGTGCATGTGGGCGTCATGCACCGAATCATCCCCCCGGCCGGGCCGGTTGGGGACGTTTTGGGGCTGTGTCCCCCGAGAGGGGGCACGAAGGGGCATGAAGAGGTAAAGCCGCAGGTTAGCCCAGCCTTTCCTTGCTGGCGGCGGAGAAAATATGGGCGTACTTTTGGCGTTGTTGAAAAGTAGAACTCGTCCAAAGTTAGCTTTGGCTAAGCTTTCCTGGGGGACCCCTCATGGCCATCCTCGACACCGAGGCCGCGCTGCACGTGGCGCACCGTGACAACCACACGCACCGCGATGTGAACGGCGGCTGGCTGCGCCCCGCCGTCTTCGGTGCGATGGACGGCCTGGTCTCCAACCTCGCCCTGATGACCGGTGTGGCCGGCGGTTCGGTGAGCCGGCAGGCGATCATTCTGACCGGTCTCGCTGGGCTCGCCGCGGGCGCCTTCTCGATGGCCGCCGGTGAGTACACCTCCGTCGCCTCGCAGCGTGAACTTGTCGAGGCCGAACTCGACGTCGAACGGCGCGAGCTGCGCAAGCACCCGCAGGACGAGGAGCGGGAGCTGGCGGCGCTCTACGTGGCCCGCGGGGTCGAGCCGGAGCTGGCGCGGGAGGTCGCGCGCCAGCTGTCGAAGGACCCCGAGCAGGCCCTGGAGATCCACGCCCGCGAGGAGCTGGGCATCGACCCCGGCGATCTGCCCTCGCCGCTGGTCGCCGCCGTCTCCTCCTTCGGCTCCTTCGCGCTCGGCGCCCTGCTGCCCCTGCTGCCGTATCTGCTCGGGGCGGGCGCGCTCTGGATGGCCGTGCTGCTCGCGCTCGCCGGGCTGTTCGGCTGCGGTGCCGTCGTGGCCAGGGTGACCGCGCGGAGCTGGTGGTACAGCGGGCTGCGGCAGCTCGCGCTCGGCGGTGCGGCGGCCGGTGTGACATTTCTCCTGGGCGGCCTGTTCGGAACGGCCGTAGGATAGCTCGACCGGTACTTATGCGATGGGCCGCATAAGTACCCGTTACTCGCTGGTTTCGACTGCTTTGCCACCGGGCATGAGCCGTAAGCGCTGTGGGCAATGACGCCCGCCGCACCTCCGCGGGGTGAGCGAAGAAGCTCACCCCGGCCCTTCGGGCCGACGGACACCGATCCGACCGATCTCGTTCTGGACGGCCTCCACATACTTCCGCCGCCTGTGCGCGGCACCCCGCCGTGACCCCACGGCGCCCTGCCGCGACCCCGCGGTGTCCGCATGTTGGAACGGGGTATCCACTTCCCGAGAATCACTCCATCATGTAACCTGCACGAAATTTTGCACTCCACGCAGAGGGCCAACGTCGTCCCTCGGCACAGCACTTGCCACATGACGACGACGGGAGAGCCGATGCGTACGCCGCGCCAGCCGTCCCAGCATTCCGCGAATGGCCAGAACTGGTCGTTCATGGATGCTCGCCCTGCTGCGCAGGGTATGTACGACCCCCGCAACGAGAAGGACGCCTGTGGCGTCGGTTTCGTGGCCACCCTCACCGGCGAGGCGAGCCATGCGCTGGTCGAGCAGGCGCTGACTGTTCTGCGCAACCTGGAGCACCGTGGCGCCACCGGCTCCGAGCCGGACTCCGGCGACGGTGCGGGCATCCTCTCCCAGGTGCCCGACACCTTCTTCCGCGAGGTGGCCGGATTCGACCTTCCCGCGGCGGGCTCCTACGCGGTAGGCATCGCCTTCCTCCCGGAGGAGGGCACCGAGGACGCCGTCTCGCGGATCGAGACGATCGCGGCCGAGGAAGGACTCACTGTCCTCGGCTGGCGCGAGGTCCCGGTCGCCCCCGAACTGCTCGGCGCCACCGCCCGCTCCACCATGCCGGCCTTCCGGCAGATCTTCGTCACCGACGGCGCCAGCGCGGGCATCGCGCTGGACCGCTCGGCGTTCGTGCTGCGCAAGCGCGCCGAACGCGAGGCCGGTGTCTACTTCCCGTCCCTCTCCGCCCGCACGATCGTCTACAAGGGCATGCTGACCACCGGCCAGCTGGAGCCCTTCTTCCCGGACCTGTCCGACCGCCGCTTCGCCTCGGCGATCGCCCTCGTCCACTCGCGCTTCTCCACGAACACCTTCCCGTCGTGGCCGCTCGCGCACCCGTACCGCTTCGTCGCGCACAACGGTGAGATCAACACCGTCAAGGGCAACCGCAACTGGATGCGCGCCCGCGAGTCGCAGCTGGTCTCGGACCTGTTCGGCCCCCAGGAGAAGCTGGAGCGGATCTTCCCGGTCTGCACGCCGGACGCCTCCGACTCCGCCTCCTTCGACGAGGTCCTCGAACTCCTGCACCTGGGCGGCCGTTCGCTGCCGCACTCCGTGCTGATGATGATCCCGGAGGCGTGGGAGAACCACGACTCCATGGACCCGACCCGGCGCGCCTTCTACCAGTTCCACTCCACGATGATGGAGCCCTGGGACGGCCCCGCCTGCGTCACCTTCACCGACGGCACCCAGGTCGGCGCCGTGCTCGACCGCAACGGCCTGCGCCCCGGCCGCTACTGGGTCACCGACGAGGGCCTCGTCGTCCTCGGCTCCGAGGTCGGCGTCCTCGACATCGACCCGGCCAAGGTCGTCCGCAAGGGCCGCCTGCAGCCCGGCAAGATGTTCCTCGTCGACACCGCCGAGCACCGCATCATCGAGGACGACGAGATCAAGGCGGCCCTCGCCGCCGAGTCGCCGTACGCCGAGTGGCTGGAGACCGGCGAGATCGAGCTGGGCGACCTGCCCGAGCGCGAGCACATCGTCCACACCCACGCCTCGGTCACCCGCCGCCAGCAGACCTTCGGCTACACCGAGGAGGAACTGCGCGTCATCCTCGCGCCGATGGCCAAGGCCGGTGCCGAGCCGATCGGTTCGATGGGCACGGACTCCCCGATCGCGGCCCTGTCCGAGCGCCCGCGTCTGCTCTTCGACTACTTCACCCAGCTGTTCGCGCAGGTCACCAACCCGCCGTTGGACGCGATCCGCGAGGAGCTGGTCACCTCCCTGCGCAGCTCGCTGGGCCCGCAGGGCAACCTGCTCGACCCGACCGCCGCCTCCTGCCGGTCCGTCGTGCTGCCCTTCCCGGTCATCGACAACGACGAGCTGGCCAAGCTCATCCACATCAACGCCGACGGCGACATGCCCGGCTTCAAGGCCGCGACCCTGTCCGGCCTGTACCGGGTCTCCGGCGGCGGTGAGGCGCTGGCCGCGCGCATCGAGGAGATGTGCGCCGAGGCCGACGCGGCCATCGAGAACGGCGCCCACCTGATCGTCCTCTCGGACCGCCACTCGGACGCCGAGCACGCGCCGATCCCCTCGCTGCTGCTCACCGCGGCCGTCCACCACCACCTCATCCGCACCAAGCAGCGCACCCACGTGGGCCTGCTGGTCGAGGCCGGCGACGTCCGCGAGGTCCACCACGTCGCCCTGCTGATCGGCTTCGGCGCCGCGGCCGTGAACCCGTACCTGGCGATGGAGTCCGTCGAGGACCTGGTCCGCGCGGGCACCTTCCTGTCGGACATCGAGCCCGAGAAGGCCATCCGCAACCTGATCTACGCCCTCGGCAAGGGCGTCCTGAAGGTCATGTCCAAGATGGGCATCTCGACGGTCGCCTCCTACCGCGGCGCCCAGGTCTTCGAGGCCGTCGGCCTGGAGGACGCCTTCGTCGAGAAGTACTTCAACGGCACCGCCAGCAAGATCGGCGGCGTGGGCATCGACGTCATCGCCAAGGAGGTCGCCGCCCGCCACGCCAAGGCCTACCCGGCCTCCGGCATCGCTCCCGCGCACCGCGCGCTGGAGATCGGCGGCGAGTACCAGTGGCGCCGCGAGGGCGAGCCGCACCTGTTCGACCCGGACACGGTCTTCCGCCTCCAGCACTCCACGCGCACCGGCCGCTACGACATCTTCAAGAAGTACACCGAGCGTGTGAACGAGCAGTCCGCGCGCCTGATGACGCTGCGCGGCCTGTTCGGCTTCAAGTCCGACCGCCCCTCGATCTCCCTCGACGAGGTCGAGCCGGCGAGCGAGATCGTCAAGCGCTTCTCCACCGGCGCCATGTCGTACGGCTCCATCTCCAAGGAGGCGCACGAGACCCTCGCCATCGCCATGAACCAGCTGGGCGCCAAGTCCAACACCGGTGAGGGCGGCGAGGACCCGGAGCGCCTGTACGACCCGGCGCGGCGCAGCGCCATCAAGCAGGTCGCCTCCGGGCGCTTCGGCGTCACCTCCGAGTACCTCGTCAACGCGGACGACATCCAGATCAAGATGGCCCAGGGCGCCAAGCCCGGCGAGGGCGGCCAGCTGCCCGGCCACAAGGTCTACCCGTGGGTCGCGAAGACGCGTCACTCGACGCCGGGCGTGGGCCTGATCTCCCCGCCGCCGCACCACGACATCTACTCCATCGAGGACCTGGCCCAGCTGATCCACGACCTCAAGAACGCGAACCCGCAGGCGCGGATTCACGTCAAGCTGGTCTCCGAGGTCGGCGTCGGCACGGTCGCGGCGGGTGTGTCCAAGGCGCACGCGGACGTCGTGCTGATCTCCGGTCACGACGGCGGTACGGGTGCCTCCCCGCTGACGTCGCTCAAGCACGCGGGTGGTCCCTGGGAGCTGGGCCTCGCCGAGACCCAGCAGACCCTGCTGCTCAACGGCCTGCGCGACCGCATCGTCGTCCAGACCGACGGCCAGCTGAAGACCGGCCGGGACGTGGTCATCGCCGCGCTGCTCGGCGCCGAGGAGTTCGGTTTCGCGACCGCGCCGCTCGTCGTCTCCGGCTGCGTGATGATGCGCGTCTGCCACCTGGACACCTGCCCGGTCGGCATCGCCACCCAGAACCCGACCCTGCGCGACCGCTTCGCCGGCAAGGCCGAGTACGTCGTGAACTTCTTCCGGTTCATCGCCGAGGAGGTCCGCGAGATCCTCGCCGAGCTGGGCTTCCGCTCCATCGAGGAGGCCGTCGGCCACGCCGAGACGCTCGACGTCACCCGTGCCGTCGACCACTGGAAGGCGCAGGGCCTGGACCTGGAGCCGCTCTTCCACGTGCCGTCGCTGCCCGAGGGTGCGGTCCGCCACCAGATCGTCGCCCAGGACCACGGCCTGGAGAAGGCGCTGGACAACGAGCTGATCAAGCTGGCCGCCGACGCGCTGGCCGCCCCGGACGCCACCGCCGCACAGCCGGTGCGCGCCCAGGTCGCCATCCGCAACATCAACCGCACGGTCGGCACCATGCTCGGCCACGAGGTGACGAAGAAGTTCGGCGGCGCGGGCCTGCCCGCCGACACCGTCGACATCACCTTCACGGGCTCGGCCGGCCAGTCCTTCGGCGCGTTCCTGCCGCGCGGCGTCACGCTGCGCCTGGAGGGCGACGCCAACGACTACGTCGGCAAGGGCCTGTCCGGCGGCCGGATCGTCGTCCGCCCGGACCGCGCGGCCGACCACCTCGCCGAGTACTCGACCATCGCGGGCAACACCATCGGCTACGGCGCCACCGGCGGCGAGCTGTTCCTGCGCGGCCGTACCGGTGAGCGGTTCTGCGTCCGCAACTCCGGCGCGCTGGTGGTCTCCGAGGGCGTGGGCGACCACGGCTGCGAGTACATGACCGGCGGTCGCGCGGTGGTCCTCGGCGAGACCGGCCGCAACTTCGCGGCCGGCATGTCCGGCGGTATCGCCTACGTCATCGACCTCGACCGCGACAACGTCAACGTCGGCAACGCCGGATCGGTCGAGGCGCTGGACGCGGCGGACAAGCAGTGGCTGCACGACGTGGTGCGCCGCCACGCCGAGGAGACCGGCTCCACGGTCGCCGAGAAGCTGCTCGCCGACTGGGACGCGGCTGCGGCCCGGTTCAGCAAGATCATCCCCAGCACGTACAAGGCAGTGCTCGCCGCCAAGGACGCCGCCGAGCGAGCGGGTCTCTCCGAGACCGAGATCACCGAGAAGATGATGGAGGCGGCGATCAATGGCTGACCCGAAGGGCTTCCTGAACCACGGCCGCGAGGGCGCCGAGTCCCGTCCCGTCGGTGAGCGCGTCAAGGACTGGAACGAGGTCTACGTCCCCGGCTCCCTGCTGCCGATCATCAGCAAGCAGGCCAGCCGGTGCATGGACTGCGGCATCCCGTTCTGCCACAACGGGTGTCCGCTGGGGAACCTGATCCCCGAGTGGAACGACTACGCCTACCGCGAGGACTGGGCCGCGGCTTCCGAGCGCCTGCACGCGACGAACAACTTCCCGGAGTTCACCGGCCGTCTGTGCCCGGCTCCCTGCGAGTCGGCGTGCGTGCTCGGCATCAACCAGCTGCCGGTCACCATCAAGAACGTCGAGGTCTCGATCATCGACAAGGCGTGGGAGACCGGGGACGTCGCCCCGCGGATCCCCGAGCGCCTGTCCGGCAAGACGGTCGCGGTCATCGGCTCGGGCCCGGCCGGCCTGGCCGCCGCCCAGCAGCTCACGCGGGCGGGCCACACGGTCGCGGTGTACGAGCGCGCGGACCGCGTCGGCGGCCTGCTCCGCTACGGCATCCCCGAGTTCAAGATGGAGAAGCGGCACATCAACCGCCGTATCGAGCAGATGCGCGCGGAGGGCACCCGCTTCCGGACCGGTGTCGAGGTCGGCCGCGACATCAACGCCCGCGACCTGAAGAAGCGGTACGACGCGATCGTGATCGCCGCCGGCGCCACGACCGCGCGCGACCTGCCGGTGCCGGGCCGCGAGCTCAAGGGCATCTACCAGGCGATGGAGTACCTGCCCCTGGCCAACAAGGTCCAGGAGGGCGACTACGTCACCGCGCCGATCTCGGCCGAGGGCAAGCACGTCGTCGTGATCGGCGGCGGTGACACCGGCGCCGACTGCGTGGGCACCGCCCACCGCCAGGGCGCGGCCTCCGTCACCCAGCTGGAGATCATGCCCCGCCCGAACGAGGACCGGCACCCGACGAACCAGCCCTGGCCGACCTTCCCGATCCTGTACAAGGTCACCTCGGCCCACGAGGAGGGCGGCGAGCGGATCTACTCCGCCTCCACCACCCACTTCGAGGGCGACGAGGACGGCAACGTGCAGTGGCTGCACCTGGCCGAGGTCGAGTTCGTCGAGGGCAAGCTGACCCAGAAGCCGGGCACCGAGCGCAAGATCCCGGCCCAGCTGGTGACGCTGGCCATGGGCTTCACCGGCACCGACCGGGAGAACGGCCTGGTGGACCAGTTCGCCCTGGACCTCGACGAGCGCGGTAACATCGCCCGCGACGCCGACTTCCAGACGAACGTGCCGGGAGTGTTCGTCGCCGGTGACGCCGGCCGCGGCCAGTCCCTGATCGTGTGGGCGATCGCGGAGGGCCGCTCGGCCGCCCGTGGCGCCGACCGCTTCCTGACCGGAGCCAGCGACCTGCCGGCCCCGATCCGCCCGACGGACCGCTCCCTGGCGGTCTGACGGCCCCTCAAAGACGTCCCGCACAACGGCGTGCGGAACACAGACGACGCCTGCCCGCCATGTCCCCGACCGGACGGCTGGGACAGGCGTCGTCGCCTTTCCCGGACCCTTTCGGACCCTCTTCCGGATCTACGCAGCGCATAGGGTGGGTTCCTGGCACGCGAGGCGACGGGGGGAGCAGGGGCATGGCCGCGATCAGTCTGCGCAAGGTGGAGGAGACCGCGCCCGCGCTCGTCGGCGCGTACCGGTCCGCGGGGGTCTCGCTGCACAAGCACGGCCTGGACGGCCTGCGGGCCGCCGTCTACCTGGTGGTCGACTACTCGGGCTCGATGAAGCCGTACTACAAGGACGGCAGCGTGCAGGCGCTCGCCGACCGGGTGCTCGGGCTGTCCGCGCACCTGGACGACGACGGGCGGGTGCCGGTGGTGTTCTTCTCCACGGACATCGACACCGTCACCGACATCGCGCTCGCCGGCCACACGGGCCGTATCGAGCGGATCGCGGCCGGGCTCGGCCACATGGGCAAGACCAGCTACCACCTGGCGATGGACGCCGTCATCGACCACTACCTGGACAGCGGCGCCCGCGAACCGGCCCTGGTCGTCTTCCAGACCGACGGCGGCCCGATCAACAAGCTCGCCGCGGAACGCTATCTCTGCAAGGCGGCGAAGCTCCCGCTGTTCTGGCAGTTCGTCGGCTTCGGCGACCCGGACAGCCGCCAGTTCGACTTTCTGCGGAAGCTGGACGAACTGGCGGTGCCGGGCAAGCGGATCGTCGACAACGCCGGCTTCTTCCACGCGGGCCAGGACCCGCGCCGGGTCTCCGACACCGAGCTGTACGACCGGCTCGTCGGCGAGTTCCCCCGCTGGCTGACGGCGGCACGGGCCGCGGGCATCGTACGGCCGGCCTGAGCCGTCACCGGCCATGCTCTGACGGTCAGCGGGTCAGGCGGGCGGCGGCCTTGCGCTGCCGGTCGCTCATGACGGAGAGGAAGCGGATCACCGTCCTCAGCTCGTCGGTGCTGAACTCCTCGCAGGCCTCGACGATGTCCCGTGCCCAGTCCTCGAAGAACGGCGCCAGCTCGCCGAGTTTCTCCTCGTTCAGCTCGACCAGTACCCGGCGCTTGTCCGTCGGGTGCTTCACCCTGTGCACGAACCCCTTGGCCTCCAGCCGGTCGAGCAGACCCGTGACGGAGGCCGGCGCCAGCCCGGTCAGCTCCGCGAGGTCCTTCGCCGTGAGCGGCCCCTCCCGCTGCAGGTAGTCGAGGGTCTTCTCCTCCGTGGCGTTCAGCCCCTGCTTGGCGGCGACGGCCGAATGGAACATCACCGTCACCCCGCTGTGGGCCCGCCCCACGTCCATGAGCTGCTGCAACGTCTCGGCGCGCGCCGCTTCGTCGGTCCGGTCCCGCTCTTGCTCGCTCATGGGAGCAGGCTAGCAAAAATTTCGTTCGGTCGAACTAACTACTTGCGCGAGGGTGCGTGTCGGTGCAAGTCTTTCGTTAGGTCGAACGAAATAAATCCGAGCAGGGGAGACCCCCATGTCCACGACTGTCACCACGTCCCCGCCCACCGTGGCGGAGCCGCACCCGCGGCGCTGGGCCGCCGCCGTCGTCATGATGATCGCGGCCCTGATGGACCTGCTGGACACCACGATCGTCAACGTGGCGATCCCGTCCATCGGCCACGATCTGCATGCCTCGCCCGGTGAGCTGCAGTGGCTGGTCTCGGCCTATCTGCTCGGCTTCGCCGCCGCGCTGATCGTCTCCGGCCACCTCGGCGACCGCTTCGGCCGCCGCCCGCTCTTCCTCGCCGGAACGGCGGGCTTCGGACTGGCGAGCCTGGCGTGCGGGATCGCCCAGTCACCGGGGCAGCTGATCGCCGCGCGGGCGGTGCAGGGCGTGCTGGCCGCGGTGCTGGTGCCGCAGGTGATCGGCTCCTTCCGCACGATGTTCCAGGGCAAGGAGCGCGGCGCCGCCTTCGGCATGTACGGCGCCATCGCCGGGTTCGCCTCGGCGATCGGTCTGCTGCTCGGCGGGGTGCTCACCGACGCCGACCTGTTCGGCTGGGGCTGGCGGTCGGTGTTCCTGGTGAACGTGCCCGTGGCCGTGGGGACCTTCGTGGCCGGGCTGCTGCTGGTGCCGGCCACGCGTGAGCGCTCGGCGGGCCGGCCGGACGTGCCGGCGAGCCTGGCGCTGGCCGGCGGACTGGTCGCGATCGTGCTGCCGCTGGTGCAGGGACGCGAGAACGGCTGGCCGCTGTGGGGCTGGCTGTGCCTGGCCGCGGGTGTCGTGGCGGTCGCCGGGCTCGGCGTGTACGAGGCGCGGCGGCACCGGCCCGGGATCGTCCCGCTGCTGCCGGCGCGGGCCTTCGGGCTCCCGGCGTTCTCCGTGGGCGTCCTCGTCCAGCTCCTGTTCTCCGTCGGCATGCAGGGCTTCTTCCTGGTCTTCGCGGTCTGGCTGCAGGGCGGCGAGGGATACACGCCGATGCAGGCCGGCGTGGTGACGGTCGCCTTCTCGGCCGGCAGCTTCCTGACCGCGCCCGCCGCGGACGGACTCGCCGTGAAGTACGGGCGGCTCGTGCTCGGCGCCGGAGCGCTGCTGATGGCAGGCGGCTTCGGCTGGGTGTGGGCGGCGGTCGACGGCGCACCGGCCGTGCACACCGGGGCGTGGCCGCTGGTTCCGGGGCTGGTGCTCGCCGGGGCCGGGCTCGGGTTCCTGGTGGTGCCGCTGGTGAACGTGGTGCTGTCGGCGGTGCCGGAGGAGCTGGCCGGCGGGGCGTCCGGGATCTTCTCCACGGCTCAGCAGTTCGGGGGAGCGCTGGGGGCGGCGGCGATCGGCACGGTGTTCTTCGGGCGGGTGCAGTCGGGGTTCACGGGGGCGCTGAGCCATGCGATGCCGTGGGTGGTGGCGGTGTTCGTGGCGTGCGGGGTGCTGTGCGCTGCGCTGCCCCGGCGGGCGGTGACCGAGCACCTCGGCTGACGTCGTGCTAGGTGTCGCACTCCAGCACCGTCCTGCACAACCCGCACCGCGCGCGGACGCGCCCCCGTACCGGGACCCTGATCCGCTGGTGGCAGGTGGGGCAGGGGAAGGAGACGCGGAGGTGGCCCGCCGGGTCGGGGGTGAAGGCGTAGGGGGCCGTCGGCGGGCCGCCGGAGGCATGGCGGCGGTCGTGGGCGTAGCGGCGGCGCCCCGCCCAGCCGGCCGCGGTCAGCGGCGGCTGCTGCTCGTCCCGGCGGGCCCGCGCCATCCCCTGCTCGTAGGCCGTGTAGGCCTGCGGGCTGGTGAACCACACGGAAGGGTCCTCGTGGAACAGCAGCGACCGCTTGGCCAGTACGTACCCGAACTCCTCCGGCGTGAGATAGCCGAGCTTCTGGGAGGCCTCCCCGTGCTCGCGGTAGGCGTCCAGCAGCAGCCAGCCCGCGCCCAGATAGGTCGCCGCCGTGTCCGTGAGGATCTCGTTCTCCGCCGTGGTGGGGAAGGCGAGGTCCAGGCGGTGCAGGTAGACGTGCGCCACCTCGTGGGCGAGGGCCGCGCCGATGTCCGCGCGGTGGGTGCGGAAGCGGTCGTTCAGCTCCACGAAGTACTCGGGGCCCGCCGCCAGTTCGACGTTGGCCGCATGGGTCATCTCCCGGAAGCCGACGATCAGCCGGGCGTCCGGCAGCCGGAAGTGCCGGACGATCTCCCGGGCCACGCGCTGCGCCCCCAGATGCAGGTCGTCGGTGTCGCAGAAGGCCACGTCGGCCGGGGCCACGCTGGTCGAGAAGGTCTGCACGGTGTCGTACGACAGGCGTTTGTACAGCGCGGTGACGGCGGCCCGCACCGTTTCCAGATGCGGGTAGCCGTGCTCGACCGGTCCGCCGTTCGCCACGTCCGTACCCCCAAAGACGCCGGGAACTCCTCTCCACAGTATGCGCGGCAGGCCGTCGCTCACACCGGCAGCAGGCGGGGCGCCGGGAGCTCCGGCGCGGCCTCCTCCAGCTCCAGCACCCACACCTCGTTCCCGCCGCCCTCCCGCAGCACCGGCCCGGGGACGTACAGGGAGCGCTGCGGGCCCGCCGACCAGTAGCGGCCGAGACCGAAGCCGTTGATCCAGACGAACCCGCGCGTCCAGCCCGGCAGTTCGAGCCGGGCGTCCCCGGCCCCGCGCACCGTGACCGTGCCCCGGTACAGGCCCGCGCAAGAGTCTCCGGGAAGTGCCCCGAAGGGCACCGGCTCCACACCGCCCTCGAAGGCGTCCAGGTCCAGCCCGCGCGCGCGTACCCCGTGCAGGTACTGCCGCTCGTGCAGGATCCCGCCGGTGATCCCCTTCGCCTCGCCGAGCCGCGGCCCGTAGTTCACCCTCCCCAGGGACTCCACCCACAGCTCCACGCGCGCGGGGCCCGCCACGGGCTCCTTCAGCCGGGGCTCCTCCTCGGTCAGCACCCCGGCCCGCCCGCCGTCGACGTACACCACCGCGCGGTCCCGCAGCCCGCTCGCCGTCAGCGGGTAGGGCCGCCGCGGCCCCGGCACGTGGACCTCGTAGCGCACCAGGCCCCGGGTGACCCCCAGCTCCTCGAAGGACGGCGGCAGCGGCGTGACCTTCTCCTCGCCGCCGAGCGCCTCCAGGACGTCCTCCAGGCCGGCCCACTCGGTGAGTGTCACGTCCGCCGGAGAATCCAACCGAGCAGGCGGGGGCGGCAGTTCGGGCAGTGGGCCGGGGCTGTGGGCGGCCAGCACCTCGCGCAGGCGCCAGAACTTCTCCGTGGGCCGCCCGAACTCGTCGACGGGGGCGTCGTAGTCGTACGACGTCACGTCCGGCTGCAGTGGTCCCTCGTGCAGTTCGCCGGCCCGGTTGGCGCCCGCCCAGCCCGCGAAACTCGTGCCGCCGTGCGCCATGTAGAGGTTCACCGACGCCCCGCACTCCAGGATCTCCCGCAGGGCCTCGGCCGCCTCCGCGGGGTCCCGTACGACGTGCTCGCCGCCCCAGTGGTCGAACCAGCCGCACCAGAACTCCATGCACATCAGCGGGCCCTCGGCGCGGTGGCGGCGCAGCGTCTCGAAGGCCGCGCGCGTGTGGGAGCCGAAATTCACCGTGGCGAGCACCCCGGGCAGCGAACCGCCGGTGAGCATGTGGTCCTCGGGCCCGTCCGAGGTGAACAGCGGGACCGTGACCCCCTCGGCGCGCAGCATCCCGGCCAGCTCCTCCAGATAGCCCGCGTCGGAGCCGTAGCTGCCGTACTCGTTCTCGACCTGCACCATGAGCATCGGGCCGCCGTGGTCGATCTGCCGGGGCACGAGCTCGGGCAGCAGTTCGCGGAACCAGTTCCGCACGTGGAACAGGAACCGCTCGTCGCGGGTACGCGCGCGCGTGCCCACCTCGCCCGTCACCCAGGCCGGCAGCCCGCCGTTCTCCCACTCGGCGCAGATGTACGGCCCCGGCCGCACGATCGCCCACAACCCGGCCTCCCGGACCGCGTCCAGGAAGCGGCCGGCCTGCCGCACGTCCCGCGTGGTCCCCGGGCGCGGCTGGTGCAGGTTCCAGGGGACGTACGTCTCCACGCAGTTGAGGCCCAGCGCCCGCAGCATCGCCAGCCGGTGCCGCCACTGCGCCTCGTGCACCCGGAAGTGGTGCAGTGCCCCGGACAGCAGCCGCACCGGCCGCCCGTCCAGCAGGAAGTCGGACTCCCCGACCGTGAACTCGCTCATGCCCGCCAGCCTCACCCCTGGCCGCGACCGGCGCCATGGACGAAGATCGGCGCTGCTTGGACAAAAGTCCTGGGCAGACGACCTGGGCAGACGTCTGGGCTTGGGTGGGCGGTCGGCGACGCCGGGAGGAGCAGCGATGTACCAGACCTGGATGCGGTTCTTCAGTCCCGGCCCCGCCCACCACCGCCTCGGCCTGGTCTGCCTCGGCGTCGGCCTCCAGCACGGCGCGCTGCCCACGGTCGGCCCGCGCACCCTGGACCACCACGTGGCCGTCGTGATCAGCGCGGGCGGCGGCTGGTACCGGGGCGCCGACGGCCGCCGTACGACCGTCACGGCCCCCGCGCTGCTCTGGCTCACCCCCGGCGTGCCCCACCACTACGGCCCCGACCCGGACACGGGCTGGGACGAGGGCTTCGTCGACTTCGCCGGGCCCGCCACCGCCACCTACACCGAACTCGGCTACATCGAGCCCGAGCGGCCCGTCGTCCCGCTCTCCGACGCCGCCGGACCCCGCGCGGTCGTCGCCCGCATCGCCCGCGCCGCCCGCCGCGGCAACCCGCTGCTGGAGGTGGAGACCGGCGCCGCCGTGCACGAACTCCTCGTCGCCCTGCGCCGCGCCCGCGCCGACCTCGCCCCCGACGGGGATCAGGTGCTCGAAGCGCTCGCCCGGGACGCCTGCAAGCCGATGAGCGTCGCCGACCACGCGCGCGTGCACGGCATGACCCCTGCCGAGCTGCGCGGTGCCGTCCGCCGCGCCGCCGGGTGCAGCCCCAAGGACTACCTGCTCGGCATCCGCCTGGGCCGCGCCAAGGAACTCCTCGCCGCCACCGAGCTGCCCGTCGCCGCCGTGGCCCGCCGCGTCGGCTACGACGACCCCGCCTACTTCTCCCGCCTGTTCACCCGCCGGGTCGGCCTCGCCCCCGTCCGCTTCCGGGCCCAGCAGGGCCGTAACGTCCCCGGCGGCTGGAGCGACCGGATTCCGGATCCGGACGATCCGCCGACGATCTCACCCCTCGAAGCCCACTAGGGCCCGCTGCGCCGACCCCATAGGGTGGACACCCATGAACATCAGCAAGACCGGTAGCGATGACGTCGACCCCGAGGTCCGCCAGGAGCTGGAGCGGCTGCGTCAGAGCATCGACAACATCGACGCGGCCGTCGTCCACATGCTCGCCGAGCGGTTCAAGGCCACCCAGCAGGTCGGCCGCCTCAAGGCGCAGCATCAGCTGCCGCCCGCCGACCCCGCGCGCGAGTCCCGGCAGATCGAGCGGCTGCGCAGCCTCGCCGAGAACGCCAAGCTCGACCCGGCCTTCGCCGAGAAGTTCCTGAACTTCATCATCGCCGAGGTGATCCGGCACCACGAGCGCATCGCCGAGGACGCCGCGACC
The DNA here is from genome assembly GCF_053592475.1 of Streptomyces sp. NPDC002671. Lineage (NCBI taxonomy): Bacteria > Bacillati > Actinomycetota > Actinomycetes > Kitasatosporales > Streptomycetaceae > Streptomyces > Streptomyces sp. NPDC002671. The sequence goes on along the minus strand of NZ_JBSFVU010000008.1, from coordinate 141,764 downwards.
GGGGAGCCCGCGCCGACCGACTGAGGCACCGGCCCGGGGCGGAACAACGGCGGGTGCGGGCCCGGGGCGGACAAAAGCCGTGTACCGATCCGCCCCTGTGCGCTGTCGGCGCCATCAGGCAGCATGGCGTACATGTCCGTACTGACGCGCGATGAAGCGCAGCTCCGAGCACAGTTCCTCGACGTCCACCGCTACACGGTCGAACTGGACCTCACCACCGGGGACGAGACCTTCGACTCCCGCACCGTGATCCGGTTCACCGCCCGGTCCGCCGGGGACACCTTCGTCGAACTGAAGCCCGCCGAGCTGCGCAGCGTCACGCTCGACGGAGAGCCCCTCGACCCGGAGTCCCTGGCCGACGGCCGGCTGCCGCTGAAGAACCTCGCCGCGGGCGAGCACGAGCTGCGGGTCGACGCGGCCATGACCTACTCGCGGACCGGCGAGGGCCTGCACCGCTTCACCGACCCCGCCGACGGCGAGACGTACCTCTACTCGCAGATGTTCCTGGACGACGTCCAGCGCGTCTTCGCCGCCTTCGACCAGCCCGACCTGAAGGCCGTCTTCTACCTGTCCGTCACGGCGCCCGAGGGCTGGACCGTGCTCGCCAACACCGTCACCGAGCACCTCGGCGGGGGCCGCTGGCGGGCCGCCCCGACCGCGCTGATCTCCACCTACCTCGTCGCCGTCGCCGCCGGTCCCTGGCACTCGGTGCGCACCGAGCACCGCGGACTGCCCTTCGGCATCCACTGCCGCCGCTCCCTCGCGCCCTACCTCGACGCCGACGCCGACGAGATCTTCGACGTCACGCGCGCGTGCTTCGACCGCTTCCACGAGACGTTCGAGGAGCCGTACCCCTTCGACTCCTACGACCAGGCGTTCGTCCCCGAGTTCAACGCCGGCGCCATGGAGAACCCCGGCCTGGTCACCTTCCGCGACGAGTTCGTCTTCCGCTCCGCCGTCACCGACACCGAGCGGCAGGAACGCGCGATGGTCATCGCCCACGAGATGGCCCACATGTGGTTCGGCGACCTCGTCACCCTCAAGTGGTGGGACGACATCTGGCTGAACGAGTCCTTCGCCGAGTACATGGGCTACAAGACCACCGCCGAGGCCACCCGCTTCACCGACACCTGGACCGAGTTCGGCGTCTCCCGCAAGGGCTGGGGCTACGACGCCGACCAGCGCCCGTCCACCCACCCGGTCGCCCCCGAGGCCGTCGACGACACGGCCTCCGCCCTGCTCAACTTCGACGGCATCTCCTACGCCAAGGGCGCCTCCGCACTGCGCCAGCTCGTCGCCTGGCTCGGCGAGAAGGACTTCCTCGCGGGCATCAACATCCACTTCAAGCGGCACCGGTTCGGCAACGCCACCCTCGCCGACTTCCTCGACTCCCTGGCCGCCGCCACCGCACGCGACGTGCACGGCTGGGCCGACGCCTGGCTGCGCACCAGCGGCGTCGACACGCTCACCCCCGCGGTCACCTCCGCCGAGGGCACCTGCGCGCTCACCGTCGACCGCGCGGGCAGCCGCCCGCACCGCGTCACCGTCGGCGTGTACGACCGCGACGTCGCCGACGAGGGCCGCCTGACCCTGCGCGAACGCGTCGAGGTCGACGTCCCGCAGAGCGCCCCGGAGCCCATCGGCAAGCGCCCCGCGCTGCTCCTGGTCAACGACGGCGACCTCACCTACACCAAGGTCCGCTTCGACGCCGAGTCCTTCGACGCGGTCCGCACCGGCCTGTCCGGACTGCCCGGGGCGCTCAACCGCGCGGTCGTGTGGAACGCCCTGCGGGACGCCGTCCGCGACGGCGAACTGGCCCCCGCCGCCTACCTGGAGACGGCCCGCGCCCACCTGCCGCTGGAGACCGACCTGGCCCTCGTCCAGGGCGTCCTCGCCTTCGCCTCCGGCCAGATCGCCGACCGCTACCTCGCCCCGGAGGACCGCCCGGCCGCTCTCGGCACCCTCTCCGCGCTCTGCCGCGACCTGCTGCGCCGCACCGAGGACGGCGACAACCCCGGCCTGCGCCTGATCGCCGTACGGCACTTCATCGACGTCGCCGCCCACCCCGACACCATCGCCGCCTGGCTGGCCGACGGCACCGTCCCCGGCGGGCCGGAGCTCGACCCCGAACTGCGCTGGCGCATCCTCGCCCGGCTCGCGGTGCTCGGCGCCACCGACGAGGCCGCCATCGCCGCCGAGCTGGAGCGCGACCCGTCCGCCACCGGCCAGGAGGGCGCCGCCCGCTGCCGCGCCGCCCTGCCCGACCCGGAGGCCAAGTCGGCGGCCTGGGAGGCCATGTTCAGCCGCGACGACCTGTCCAACTACCTCTTCACGGCGACCGCACAGGGCTTCTGGCAGCCCGAACAGGCCGAGCTGGTACGGCAGTACGTGCCGCGCTACTACCAGGACGTGGTCGCGCTCGCCGCCCGCCGCGGCCCGGCCATCGCCCAGGCTGCGGGCCGCACGGCCTTCCCGCGCCACGCGGTGGACGCCGAACACCTCGCCCTCGGCGAGGCCTGCCTGCGCGACGCCGAACCGGTCACCGCACTGCGCCGCAAGCTCGTCGACGAACTGGACGACCTGGCCCGGGCGCTGCGGGTGCGGGAGGCATAGGGACCGGTGAGGCAGGAGAGGTGACTCAGAAGGGGCGGCCGGGCCGGACCGCGCTCGGCCGCCCCCTCGCCCGTCACCGCCTCACAGGCGCAACTCCGCTCGCCGCACGCCCCCTTCGCGCGGTCCCGTCCGCCGGTTGCCCGTCCCGGACCCACCCGGGGCCGGGGCGTCCAGGGTGAATCCGAGCCGCTCCAGGAAGCACTCGCCCGCACGCCAGCCGGGCGGGACCGTCGCCGTCACCGACGACATGCCCTCGGCACGGGCCGGCAGCGCCTCGGCCACGGCCCGGCCGAGGCCCCGGCCCCGCGCCCAGGGCGCCAGCAGGAACAGGCCCACCGCCACCGCCCCCGGCTCCGGATGGTTCCGTACGGCGTCCACCAGGCCCGTGACCACGCCGTCCCGCTCCACCACCAGGAGCACCTTGTCCTCGGAGCGCGCTCCCTCCGGCAGCGAGTAGAACAGGCTCTGCACGTCGCCCGGACCCGACCGGCGGCCCAACGTGTTTTCCCTGTACGGCAGTACCCACTTTCGGGTTCCACTCGTTGGACTTTCCGGATGCCCAGCCCTTTTCCGGTACAAGCTGGTAGGTGCCCGCGCCCCGGAGGAGAGCCCATGAGCATGCCGCCCCTCGCCTCAGGACCCGACGGCCCCGGCGCCCTGCGGCCGTACCTGGACACCGTTCTCGACGCGCTGGCGGCCGGCGCCAGGGCGCGCGGCGGGCCGCTGCCCGCCGGCGGACCCGAGGCCGTCGCGGCCAGGGTCGTCGCCGCGCTCGGCGAGGTCCTGCCGGACGACGGCGACCCGGACGCCCTGCGCGCCCTCGTGCACGTCCTCGCCGAGGGCGCCGCCGATCCCGCCGACCCGCTGTGCGCGGCCCATCTGCACTGCCCGCCGCTCGCCGTCGCCACCGCCGCCGATCTCGCCGTGAGCGCCCTCAACCCGTCCCTGGACTCCTGGGACCAGGCCCCGGCCGCCTCCGCGCTGGAGGCCGAGGTCACCCGCGCCCTCGCCCGCGAACTCGGCTTCGCCGACGCCCTGGTCACCAGCGGCGGCACCGAGGCCAACCAGCTCGCCCTGCTGCTCGCCCGCGAGGCCCACGGCGGCAGCGTCCAGCTGGTCTGCGGGGCCAACGCCCACCACTCGCTGCCCCGCGCCGCCTGGCTGCTCGGGCTGCCCGACCCCGTCGTCGTACCCGCCCCCGGCGGCACCCTCGACCCGGCCGCCCTGGACCAGGCCCTCAGCACGCTGCCCGGCCCGCTGCTCGTCACCGCCACCGCCGGCACCACCGACGCCGGCCTCATCGACCCGCTGTCCGAGATCGCCGGCCTCTGCACCGCGCACGGCGCCCGCCTGCACATCGACGCGGCCTACGGCGGAGGGCTCGCCTTCAGCGACCGGCACCGCGACAAGCTCGCCGGACTCGAAGCCGCCCACACCGTCACCCTCGACCTGCACAAGCTCGGCTGGCAGCCGGTCGCCGCCGGCCTCCTCGCCGTCGCCCACCCCGGCGAACTCGCCGTGCTCCACCAGCGCGCCGACTACCTGAACGCCGACGACGACACCGAAGCCGGCCTGCCCGACCTGCTCGGCCGCTCCCCGCGCACCACCCGCCGACCCGACATCCTCAAGGTCGCGGTCACCCTCAAGACCCTGGGCCGCACCGGACTGGCCGCCCTGGTCGACCAGGTCTGCGCCCGCGCCTGGGAGTTCGCGGCCCTCGTGCAGGGCCACCCCGGCTTCGAGCTGTACGACCGGCCCGTCATCAGCACGGTGCTGTTCCGGGCCCGCGGGCGCCGCCGACGACGCCGTGGCCGCCGTACGCCGCAGGCTGCTGCACGAGGGCCGGGCCGTCCTCGGCCGGGCCCGCCTCGACGGCCGCCTCTGGCTCAAGGCCACCCTCCTCAACCCCCACACCCGGCCGGACGAACTGGCCCACCTCCTGAACGCCGTGACAGAGGCCGCAGCAGAGGCCGCAGCAGAAGCCGTGGCAGAACTCGTAGAAGAAGGCACCCTCGGATGACGCTCCCCGCACGCGAAGAGCCCGACTCCCCGCGCGACCTGGTCGGCATCGGCATCGGGCCGTGCAACCTCTCCCTCGCCGCCCTCGCCCACCCGCTCGCCGAACTCGACGCCGTCTTCTACGAACAGCGCCCCGGCTTCGACTGGCACCCCGGACTGCTCATCGAGGGCACCACCCTCCAAGTGCCTTTCCTCGCCGACCTGGTGACCCTCGCCGACCCCACCAGCCCGTGGAGCTTCCTCAACTACCTCAGGACCCGCGAGCGGCTCTTCCCCTTCTACTTCGCCGAGCGCTTCCGCATCCAGCGTGCCGAGTACGACGCCTACTGCCGCTGGGTCGCGCAGAGCCTGCCCGGGCTGCGCTTCGGCCACCAGGTCGAGGCCGTGCGCTGGAACGCCGAACGGGACGTGTTCGAGGTCGACTTCACCCAGCTCGACGCCGACGGCGAGGCCGAGGCCCTCGGCCGTACCTACACCCGCAACGTCGTCCTCGGCGTCGGCACCGCCCCCCATGTGCCCGACCCGCTCAAGCCGCTGGTGGACGCCCCCGGCGTGCTCGTCGTCCACGCGGCCGACTACCTCGGCCACCGGGACGCGGTCCTCGCCGCCGGGCACGTCACCGTCGTCGGCTCCGGGCAGTCCGGCGCCGAGGTCTTCCTCGACCTGCTGCGCCGCCGCCCCGCCGGCCGCGAACAGCTCCACTGGATCGGCCGTACCGAGGCGTTCGCGCCGATGGAGTACTCCAAGCTCGGCCTGGAACATTTCACCCCCGACTACACCCGCTACTTCCACGCCCTCGCCGAACCCGTCCGCGACCGGCTCGTCGCCGCGCAGTGGCAGCTGCACAAGGGCATCGACGCGGATACGCTCGCCGCGATCCACGACGAGCTGTACCGGCGCAGCCTGCACGGCGGCTGGCCCGACGCCGTCCTCACCCCCGGGGTCCGGGTGCGCACGGCGGGCCGCATCGCCACCACCAAGGTGGAACTTCACCTGGAACACATCCAGCAGGGCAGACGCTCCCGCCTCACCACCGACGCGGTCGTCCTCGCCACCGGCTACCGCGAGCGCCCCCTCGACCGCATCCTCGCGGGACTCGACCCCTATATGCGCTGCGACAGCAGCGAACGCCCGCGCATCGACGAGCAGTTCCGGCTCGACCTCGGCCCTTCGGTCACCGGCTCGGTCCACGTCCAGAACGCCGAACTCCACACCCACGGCGTCGGCGCGCCCGACCTGGGCCTCGCCGCCTGGCGCAGCGCCACGATCCTCAATTCCCTCACCGGAAAGGAGCCGTACCCGCTCCCGTCCCGAACGGCCTTCACCGCTTTCGGACTCCAGGAGCGATCGGAACGCGTGCCACCGCAGTCCAGGCGGCTGACCCCGCTAGTGGACGGCGCCTAGAATCGCTCATAGGAGCGAGCCCTCGCACAATTCAACACTTGTCAATAACCCTTTACTCAATGTGTGTTGAGTAGTCATGCAGCGCCAATTCTCTACCGGTCGGTAAGGAATAGGCTCGAAGTCATGCGCCGAGCGAAGATCGTTTGTACTCTGGGGCCCGCCACCGACTCGTACGACCAGATCAAGGCATTGGTCGAGGCCGGAATGGACGTGGCCCGGTTCAACCTCAGCCACGGCAGCCATGCCGATCACGAGGAGCGTTACCGGCGAGTGCGAAAGGCGGCCGACGAAACCGGCCGCAGTGTCGGAATGCTGGCCGACCTTCAAGGTCCGAAGATCCGGCTCGGCCACTTCGGCGAAGGCCCCGTACTCCTTGAACGCGGCGACACCTTCACCATCACCGTGGAGGAAGGCGTCGAAGGCGACCGCCACCAATGCGGCACCACCTACGCCGGCCTCGCCGCCGACGTCACTCTTGGTGAGCGCGTCCTCGTGGACGACGGCAAGGTCTGCCTGGAGGTCGCCGCCGTCGACGGCCCCCGCGTGCGCACCCGGGTGGTCGAGGGCGGCATGGTCTCCGACCACAAGGGCCTGAACCTCCCCGGCGTCGCCGTCTCCGTCCCCGCCCTCTCCGAGAAGGACGAGGACGATCTGCGCTGGGCGCTGCGCACGGGCTTCGACGTCATCGCCCTCTCCTTCGTCCGCAGCGGCGAGGACGTCGAGGACGTGCACCGCATCATGGACGAGGAGGGCCGCCGCCTCCCGGTGATCGCCAAGGTCGAGAAGCCGCAGGCCGTCGACGCGATCGACGACATCGTCGCCTGCTTCGACGGCATCATGGTCGCCCGCGGCGACCTGGGCGTCGAAATGCCCCTCGAACAGGTCCCGATCGTCCAGAAGCGCGCCATCAAACTCGCCAGGCGCAACGCCAAACCGGTCATCGTGGCCACCCAGATGCTGGACTCGATGATCGACAACTCCCGCCCGACCCGCGCCGAGGCCTCGGACGTGGCCAACGCGGTCATCGACGGCACGGACGCGGTGATGCTCTCCGGCGAGACCAGCGTCGGCAAGTACCCGATCGAGACCGTGCGGACCATGGCGAAGATCGTCGAAGCGGCCGAGGAGGACATCCTGGCCAAGGGCCTCCCGCCCCTGACGGACCGCAACAAGCCCCGCACCCAGGGCGGCGCGGTCGCCCGGGCCGCCGCCGAGATGGGCGACTTCCTCGGCGCGAAGTTCCTGGTCGCCTTCACCCAGTCGGGAGACACGGCCCGCCGCCTCTCCCGCTACCGCTCCCCGATCCCGCTGCTGGCCTTCACCCCGGAACCGGCGACCCGCTCCCAGCTCAGCCTCACCTGGGGCGTCGAGACCTTCCTCGGCCCACACGTGGCTTCGACGGACGCCATGGTCGACCAGGTGGACGAACTGCTCCTGAAGTACGGCCGCTGCGAGAAGGGCGACGTCGTGGTGATCACAGCGGGCTCCCCGCCCGGCGTCTCCGGCTCGACCAACATGGTCCGCGTCCACCACATCGGCGAGGACGACAGCCCCAGGTAACGACGACAGCCCCAGGTAACAACGAAGGGCCTCTCCGGAAGGAGGGGCCCTGTCAGGAACACTGACCTTGAAATCCAAGGAAAAGTGCCCCGGGTCGGACTCGAACCGACACTGTACGGGTTTTGAATCCGTTGCCTGCTGCCAATTGGGCTACCGGGGCTCGTAGAATCCAAGGTTTCCCTTGACCCTCCGCGCGTCCACCATACCGTAGCTAGGTAGGCTCTTGTCAGCAGTACCCCTGCCCTGAACGAGGAGCTTCCGTGACCGCCGCCGAGTCGCCCCAGCCCGTTGACGCGCCCGACGACGACAAGTCGCACGTGCCTCCGATGACGACCCGTGTCGTCATCGCCGAGGACGAGGCCCTGATCCGGCTCGACCTGAAAGAGATGCTGGAGGAGGAGGGGTACACCGTCGTCGGCGAGGCCGGGGACGGTGAGCAGGCCGTCGAACTGGCCCGCGAGCACAGGCCCGACCTGGTCATCCTCGATGTGAAGATGCCCAAGCTGGACGGCATCTCCGCGGCCGAGAAGATCGCCGAGGAGTCCATCGCCCCGGTCCTGATGCTCACCGCCTTCTCGCAGCGCGACCTCGTGGAGCGCGCCCGGGACGCCGGCGCCATGGCGTACCTGGTCAAGCCGTTCAGCAAGAGCGACGTCGTACCGGCCATCGAGATGGCGGTGTCCCGGTTCGCCGAGCTGAAGCAGCTGGAGCAGGAGGTCGCCGACCTCAGCCAGCGGCTGGAGACGCGCAAGCTGGTCGACCGTGCCAAGTCCGTCCTCCAGACCGAGTACGGGCTGACCGAGCCGGCCGCCTTCCGCTGGATCCAGAAGACCTCCATGGACCGCCGCATGTCGATGCAGCAGGTCGCCGAGGCGGTCATCGCGGACAGCGACGAGAAGAAGGCGGCCAAGAACGGCTGATCCCTAAGACGGCCGTTTCGCGGACATGAAGAGGCCCGCGCCCCGGAGAAGAGGGCGCGGGCCTCAGCCGTACGGCGATCAGTCCTCGCCCAGATACGCCTTGCGCACGGACTCGTCGTGCAGCAGGTCCTGGCCGGTGCCGGAGAGCACGATGGAACCGACCTCCATGACATGGCCCTGGTCGGCGAGCGAGAGCGCCGCCTGGGCGTTCTGCTCGACCAGCAGGATCGTGGTGCCCTGGGACTTCAGCTCGGCGATCGTCGCCATGATCTTCTGCATCATGATCGGCGACAGACCCATGGACGGCTCGTCCAGCATCAGCAGCTTCGGCTGGGACATCAGCGCCCTGCCCATCGCCAGCATCTGCTGCTCACCTCCGGAGAGGGTGCCGGCGGCCTGCTTCCTGCGCTCCCCGAGGATCGGGAAGAGCTCGTAGGCGCGCTGGATGTCCTTCTCGATGCCCGGCTTGTCGCTGCGCAGGAACGCGCCGAGGCGCAGGTTGTCCTCGATGGTCATGCGCGGGAAGATGTGCCGCCCCTCTGGGGAGTGGGCGAGTCCCAGCGAGACGACCTGGTGGGCCGGGACCTTCTTCAGCGACTTGCCGTTGAACCGGATCTGCCCGCCGACCGGCTTGAGCAGGCCGGACAGGGTGCGCAGGGTGGTGGTCTTGCCGGCGCCGTTGGTGCCGATGAGGGTGACCACCTGGCCGGCCTCGACCTTGAAGGAGATGCCCTTGACGGCCTCGATCTTGCCGTAGGCGACCCTCAGGTCCTCTACTTCGAGCAGTGCGGTCATCGGTCGTTCTCCTCGCCGGACGCGGCATCCGTCTGGTTCTCGGCCTCCGCTTCGGCGGCCTCGGCCTGGGCTTCGGCCGCCTCGGCGTGTGCTTCCGCGGCCTCGACCTCGGCGACCTCCTCGTCGCCGGGGGCGTTCTCGAAGGGCTCGCCGAGGTAGGCGGCGATGACCCGCTCGTCGCCCTGCACGGTCGCGCTGTCGCCCTCGACGAGCTTCTGGCCCTGCACGAGCACGGCGACGCGGTCGCACAGATTGAAGATGAACCGCATGTCGTGCTCGATGACGAGGACGGCGATGCCCCTGTCCCGGATGGCGAAGACCAGTTCCTCGGTGGCCCGGGTCTCCTGCGGGTTCATGCCGGCGGTCGGCTCGTCCAGGAGCAGCAGACCGGGCTCGCTGGCCAGGGCGCGCGCGATCTCCAGCTTGCGCTGCTCGCCGTAGGGGAGGTTACGGGCCAGGTGCTCGGCCTTGCGCTCCAGGCCGACGAACTCCAGCAGTTCCATGGCCCGTTCGCGGGAGGCCTTCTCGGCGCGGTGGAAGCCGGGGCCGCGCAGCACGGCCGACCAGAAGCCTTCCTTGGTGCGGGTGTGGCGGCCGACGAGCACGTTCTCCAGGACCGTCATGTTGGCGAACAGACGGATGTTCTGGAAGGTGCGCGCGATGCCCGCCTCGGTGACCTTGAAGGACTTGGGCGGCAGGACGTTGCCCTTGTAGCGGACCTCGCCCTCGGTGGGGACGTACAGACCGGTGAGGCAGTTGAAGAAGGTGGTCTTGCCGGCGCCGTTGGGGCCGATGAGGCCGACGATCTCGCCGGCGTTCACGTTGAGGTCGACGTCGCGGACGGCGGTCAGACCACCGAAGCGCATCGTCACACCGCGGGCGTCGAGGACGGTCTCGCCGGGCACGGCGGCGCCGGGGGCGGTGTCCTGCGTGGTGGTGTCGGTGGTCATCTTGGTCAGGCCCCTGCCTTGGTGAGGACGGTGGGCGCTTCCGCGTCTTCGTGGAACTCGAGCTGGCGGCGCCGGTTGGGGATGAGGCCCTCAGGGCGGAAACGCATCAGCAGGATGAGTGCGACACCAAAGGCGAAGAGCTGGTAGTCGCCGAGGAACTGGAGCTTGTTGGGGATCAGGTACAGCAGGGCCGCACCGATGAGCGGACCGCTGATGGTGCCCATGCCGCCGAGGACGACCGCGGCCAGCAGGAACGCGGAGTTGGGCGGGACCTGCCCGGCGAACTTGTACTGCTCGGGCGTCACGGTGTAGGTGACGTGGGCCTGCACGGTACCGGCGAGACCGGCGAGGGAGGCGCCGACGGCGAACGCGACGAGCTTGACCCTGAAGCCGTTGATGCCCATGGCGAGCGCGGCGGTCTCGTCCTCGCGGATGGCCACCCAGGCGCGGCCGATGCGGGAGTCGCCGCTGCGCCGGAAGACGACCACGACGACGGCCGTGATGAGCAGCATCAGCAGGAAGTAGTTGGCGAACCGGCCGATGGTGAACCCGCCGACGTCGTGCTGGGCACCGAAGTCGAATCCGAGGATGTCGAGGTTCGGGATGGACGAGACGCCGTTGGAGCCGTTGGTGACATTGGGGCCGGAGGTGCCGTCGAGGTTGTTGACGGTGATTCGGAAGATCTCACCGAAGCCGAGCGTGACGATGGCGAGGTAGTCGCCGCGCAGGCGCAGCGTCGGGGCGCCGATGAGGACGCCGAAGACGAGGGAAGCAGCGGCGCCGACCAGGGCGGCGGCCCAGAACGGGAAGTGCACGTCGAACGGCGAGCTGGGGGAGCCCGAGACCAGACCCGCGGCGTAGGCGCCGACGCCGAGGAAGGCGACGTAGCCGAGGTCGAGGAGGCCGGCGAGGCCGACGACGATGTTCAGGCCGAGCGCGACCGTGGCGAAGATCAGGATGTAGACCCCGAGGGTCGCGTACTGGTCGTTGGTCTGGGTGAACGGGAACAGCGCCGCGGCGATGAACCCGCCGAAGATGGTGATGGCCTGGTGCCGGGACGCGATCTCCGAGGCGTGGGCGATCAGACCCGTCTTGTTGAGGGCGGCGAAGCTGAAGCCCGCGGTGATCAGGAAGCCGATGAACTGCTCGTCGTATTCGGTGCCGATGCCGTAGGTGAAGACGGTCAGGCCGAGCGCGAGCATCGCGACGATGATCAGGATCTCGGCGTACGCGGGCAGCTTGGCCACGGGGCGCGGGGAGCCCGCGTTGAAGGCCGCCTTGACCGTCTCCCACTGGTGGGCGAGCCCGTGCTTGTACTGCTCCCAGCCGGTGTCGTCGGGGTCGACCGGGTCGGGTTCGGGCCGCTGGAAGGGCAGGGCCAGGGCTCCGACGAAGGCGGCGAGGCTGCCGATCGCGACGAGGAAGCCGCCGGCTTCGAGGTTGACGAGACCGCCGAGTTCGTCGCTGATCGCGATGACCGTGTACCAGCTGGTGGCGAAGGTGGCGAGCGCGGCGAACTTGATGGCCGCGTCCGCGCCGGCGGGCACGAGCCAGCCCAGGCCCTTGATGCCGTACGAGGCGAGGCACAGCAGGGTGGTCAGGATGCCGCCGATGAGGACGAGGACCTGCAGGCCGCCCGGGTAGCCGTAGACGGTGAGGTCGCCCGGGAAGCGGGCGGTCCAGGTCCAGGCGAGGAACGTGGAGACGATCGTCAGCACGCTGCCGCCGGCGGCGAGCGCGCGGCCGGCCTTCTCCGGGAGGCCGATCAGGCCGGACGGCGCAGCCGTGTCCGGCGCGCTCGGGGTCTCGGATGCGGTGGTCTGTGTGGTCATCGGTCTCACGCCCTGTCCGCGACGCGCTCGCCGAGCAGACCCTGCGGCCTGAACAGCAGTACGAGGATGAGGAGTACGAAGGCCCAGACGTCGGCCCAGGACTGGCTGCCGAACTTGTCCATGCCCGGGATGTCGGCGATGTAGGCGGTCGTCAGGGTCTCCGCGACACCGAGGACGATGCCGCCGATCATGGCTCCGTAGATGTTGCCGATGCCGCCGAGGACGGCCGCCGTGAACGCCTTCAGACCGAGGATGAAGCCCATGCTGAAGCTGACCTCGCCGTACTTCAGGCCGTAGGCGACGCCGCCGACGGCGGCGAACGCGGCGCCGAGCGCGAACGCGATCACGATGATGCGGTCGGTGTTGACGCCCATCAGCTTGGCGGTGTCCGGGTCCTGGGCGGTGGCCTGCATGCCGCGCCCGGTACGGGTCTTCATCACGAAGTAGGCGAGGATCGCCATGCTGATTGGAGCCGCGGCCACGAGGAAGATGTCACCGGTCTGGATGGTGACGTTGCCGATCTCGAAGGGGCCCCCGCCGATCTGCGGGAAGGTGCGCGCGGACTTCGCCCCCGGGTACCAGGCCCACACAGCCTGCTGCAGGGCGAGGGAGAGGCCGATGGCGGTGATGAGGGGCGCGAGGCGAGGGGCTGTGCGCAGGGGGCGGTAGGCGAACCGTTCCGCTCCGACGGCGATGGCGACCGCGACGATGATGGCGCCGATGATCATCAGGGGCAGCGCGATCCACATGCTCGTGCCGCCGGGAAGCCAGAGCCAGACCGTGAGAGCGCCGAAGCCTCCCGTCATGAATATCTCGCCGTGGGCGAAGTTGATGAGCTGGACGATGCCATAGACCATCGTGTAGCCGATGGCGACCAGCCCGTACATGGATCCCAGTAGCAGGCCGTTGACCAGCTGCTGCGGCAGTTCGTTCACCGCATGTCCTCCGAGACGTTCGGAATGTTCGACGAATGTGGCCGGATGCGAGTCCGCGCGGGGCGCCAGTGGTGCAGCGCCCCGCGCGGCTCGGCAGGTGCGGGGGAGGGTCAGCCGCCGTTGTAGGTGCCGGACTCCACGGCCTTCCAGGCACCGGAGGTCACGGAGTAGACGGTGAGCTGCTTGTTGGTCGCGTCACCGTACTCGTCGAAGGAGACCTTGCCGGTCACACCGTCGAAGGTGACGTTCTGGACGGCGGCGGTGATCTTGGCGCGGGCGTCGGAGGGCAGCTTGCCGCCGTTGTCGTCCACGACCTTCTTCACGGCCTCGATGATCGACCAGGCCGAGTCGTAGGAGTAACCGCCGTAGGCCGCGTACGCGTCCTTGTAGCCCGCCGCCTTGTAGTTGGCGACGAAGTCCTTGGCGGAGGGCAGCGTCTCGACCGGCGCGCCGACCGAGGTGGCCAGGTCGCCGGTGCCGGAGGCGCCGGAGAGCTTGATGAAGTCGTCGGCGTAGATGCCGTCACCGCCGACCAGCGGGATCTTGGCGCCGGCGGCCTTGATCTGCTTGCTCAGCGGGCCGGCCTGCGGGTACTCGCCGCCGTAGTAGACCACCTGGGCGCCGGAGTTCTTGACCTTGGTGGCGACCGCGGAGAAGTCCTTGGTGTCCGGGTTGATGTGGTCGGTGCCGACCACCTTGCCGCCGAGCTTGGTGAACTCGCTGGTGAAGGTCGCGGCGAGGCCGGCGCCGTAGGTCTTCTTGTCGTCGATGACGAAGACCTTGGTCTTCTTGGCCTTGTTGTACACGTACTGCGCGGCGAACGGGCCCTGAATGGCGTCCGTGGTCGCGGTGCGGAAGTACGACTTGTACGTGCGCGCCTTCGACTTCTGCCAGTTCTCGCCCTGGGTCAGCGCCGGGTTGGTGTTGGCCGGGGAGACCTCGACCAGCTTGGCGTCGTCGAAGACCTTCTGCATCGACTGGGCCACGGAGGAGTTGAGCGGGCCGACGACGCCGAGGACGTCGTTCTCGCCGACGAACTTGGTGGCGTTCGTCTGGCCCGAGGAGGGCTGCGCCTGGTCGTCCAGGGCCTCGATCTTGAAGGTGACGCCCTTGACGTAGTTCTGCTTGTTGGCCTGCTTGGCCGCGAGGTCCACCGAGTTGCGGATGCCCAGGCCGAGCGCGGACAGGTCGCCGGTCAGCGGGGCGTCGACGCCGATGACGACGGTGGTGCCGCCGTTGCCGGAGTCCGAACCCTTGTCGCCGCTGTCGCGCGAGCCGCAGGCGGTGAGGGTGAGTGCTCCCGCCGCCAGGGCGGCGGTGATGGCGATGAGCGAACGTTGACGCACGATCAGTCCTTTCCCCAAGACGACCGTCTCCCCACGGAAACGGTCGAGCCGCGGCCCGGCAGAACTGACAATCTGACGGCGCGGTGACTGGCCGTGACTCTAGGCGCGTGCAGGGAATGTCGAGGAGGGTCTGACCGATGCTGTGACGCTCTTGTTATGACACGGGGTAATGCAGAGCGGTACGCCATGGGTGGAACGGCGGAATTCCGGCCGATTCGCCCCGTCCGCATCGTGAGAACCCGCAGGACTCACCCTGATCAGTTCAGGCGTCTCAAGGGTTTTGGTGATGACGCGGCTCTGTTGCTGCAGGCGACTTTCAGGGCTCGTGAGAGGTACTGCGCGTAGCGCGAACCAGGGATGTAACTGTGAATCTGCATTGCACGCGCATTACGTAGAGTTACTTCCAGGAAAGGGAGCCCGGCATCCTTCGGCACTTTTCCGCATTCCGTCACGTGCATGGTTATCGTGATCTTGCGGGCGGAACCCGCCTTTGTTCCGAAGGGGGCGCGCGGGTCCGTGGTCAGCGCGAGACCCTCGTACGGCTGGGTCACCCGGGTCACGGTGACCGGCGGTCCGGCCTCCACGGTCAGCAGCACCGTGAAGCTGAAGCTGCCGGGCGGGGCGCTTGCCGGAGTGGCCGCGCCGTGCAGATACGCCACCTCCACCACCTGTGCCGGATACGGCGGTTGGGGCGCAGGCTGCGGAGGCGGCGGCGTGGGCCGGGTCAGGTAGAGCGTGCCGCCGCCCGCGAGCAGTACGGCGCCCGCGGCCATGGCCAGAACCGTGCGGCGGTGGCGGGCGTACAGCGCGGCGAGGGCGCTGCGCGCCCGGCCGGCGGTGCGGGCGGTCCCGGGGGCCTCCGGCGCCCTCCGGTCCTCACGCTCGTGGGTGCCCTCGCCGGGCTCCAGGGGTCCGATGCCGCTCATTGCCACGGACCTCCGCTCGGGACCCCGTGCAGGTACCGCCGGGCGCAGGCCCGGCGAGCCTGACGATCGATCAACCGGTCGGCTGCGGCGGCCCCTTGACGCCGCTCCACGGGCCGGGCCGCGTCCACGACGTCCCGCAGGATCTCGTACTGCCCGTTGGACAGCCCCATCGACTGGTAGTCGCCGTAGGTGCCGCTGTCGAACACCTTGCGCGCCCAGTGCGCGACGATCCTGGCACACAGCTCGGCGTCGGAAGTCGCCGACGCTTCGGCGGAGTTGTGGGCGGGGTGCCGGGAGCCGCCGGGCCCGGACCCGCCGCAGCCGGCCGCCGACGGCAACAGGAGCGCCGGCAGAGCCAGTCCGAGCATCAGGAACCTCGCCCCCGTCGGGGGGCCTCCTCGCCGTCCCATGTGCCGAAGCTAAGGGGAGAGAGGGCCGGGGGCAACGGCCCGGCCCGCTCGGCTTCTGGCGGTCTGCGCCTGAACCCTCAGCTGCCGACGGCGGTCTGTGCCTGAGCCTCCTCGCCCGTCGGCACGTCCCGCAGCAGACAGGTCAGCCGGGCACTGCACACCCGGCGGCCCGCCTCGTCGCTGATCACGATCTCGTACGTCGCCGTCGAGCGGCCCCGGTGCACCGGCGTGGCCACACCGGTGACCAGGCCCGAGCGGACCCCGCGGTGGTGCGTGCAGTTCAGGTCCACACCGACCGCGATCTTCGAGCTGCCGCCGTGCAGCATGGAGCCGACCGAGCCCAGGGTCTCCGCCAGCACCGCGGAGGCGCCGCCGTGCAGCAGGCCGTACGGCTGGGTGTTGCCCTCCACCGGCATCGTCCCGACGACCCGCTCCGGCGAGGCCTCCAGGATCTGCACGCCCATCCGGTTGCCGAGGTGCCCGGCGGAGAACAGGGCCGGCAGATCGACGCCGAGCGCCGCGTACTCGTCGATGATCTCCTGCGGGAACTTCACTCGCTGCTGCTCACCCATGGGCCCGGCTCCGTTCGTGGTGCTCCTGTCTGGTGGCTGAGCAAACGCTCAGTCGGTCGCCGATTGTTCCAGACGCACCACGACGGACTTGCTGGCCGGGGTGTTACTGGTCTCCGCGGTGGCATCCAGCGGCACCAGCACGTTGGTCTCCGGGTAGTACGCCGCCGCGCACCCCCGCGCCGTCGGGTAGTGCACGACCCGGAAGCCGGGCGCCCGCCGCTCCACACCGTCCCGCCACTCGCTCACCAGGTCGACGTACGAGCCGTCCGCGACCTTCAGCTCCCGCGCGTCCTCGGGGTTCACCAGGACGACCCGGCGGCCGTTCGTGATGCCCCGGTAGCGGTCGTCGAGGCCGTAGATCGTGGTGTTGTACTGGTCGTGCGAGCGCAGGGTCTGGAGCAGCAGCCGCCCCTCGGGCAGTTCGGGGTACTCGACCGGCGCCGCCGTGAAGTTCGCCTTGCCGGTGGCCGTCGGGAAGCGCCGCTCGTCGCGCGGGGCGTGCGGCAGCGTGAAGCCGCCCGGACGGGCCACGCGCGCGTTGAAGTCCTCGAAACCGGGGATCACGCGCGCGATGCGGTCACGGATCGTCGCGTAGTCCTTCTCGAACTCCTCCCACGGCACCACGCTGTCCCCGCCCAGCACCTGGCGCGCGAGCCGGCACACGATGGCGGGCTCGGACAGCAGGTGCGTGCTCGCGGGCTCCAGACGGCCCCGGGAGGCGTGCACCATGCCCATGGAGTCCTCGACGGTCACGAACTGCTCGCCGCTGCCCTGGAGATCCCGCTCGGTCCGCCCGAGCGTCGGCAGGATCAGCGCCCGCGCACCCGTGACCACGTGCGAGCGGTTCAGCTTGGTCGACACGTGCACGGTCAGCCGGGCCCGCCGCATGGCCGCCTCGGTCACCTCGGTGTCCGGGGAGGCGGAGACGAAGTTGCCGCCCATCGCGAAGAACACCTTCGCCTCGCCGTCGCGCAGCGCGCGGATGGCCCGTACGGCGTCGAAGCCGTGCGCGCGCGGCGGCGCGAACCCGAACTCCTTCTCCAGCGCGTCCAGGAAGGCCGGGGCGGGCCGCTCGAAGATGCCCATCGTCCGGTCGCCCTGCACGTTCGAGTGGCCGCGCACCGGGCACACGCCCGCACCCGGCCGGCCGATGTTGCCGCGCAGCAGCAGGAAGTTGACGACCTCGCGGATGGTCGCGACGGCGTGCTTGTGCTGGGTGAGGCCCATCGCCCAGCAGACGATGGTCCGCTTGGAGGCGAGGACCATGCCGAGGGCCTGCTCGATCTCCGCGCGCGTGAGGCCGGTCGCGGTGAGCGTGTCGTCCCAGTCGGCGGCCCGGGCCGCCTCGGTGAACTCCTCGTACCCATGGGTGTGTTCGCGCACGAACTCCTCGTCGACCGCGTCGTCCGTCTCGAGGATCAGCTTGTTCAGGAGCCGGAAGAGCGCCTGGTCGCCGCCGATGCGGATCTGCAGGAACAGATCCGTGAGCGCGGTGCCCCTGAGGATGCCCTTCGCGGTCTGCGGGTCCTTGAACCGCTCCAGGCCCGCCTCGGGCAGCGGGTTGACGCTGATGATCTTCGCGCCGCCCGCCTTGGCCTTCTCCAGCGCGGTGAGCATGCGCGGGTGGTTGGTCCCCGGGTTCTGGCCCGCGACGATGATCAGGTCGGCCTGGTACAGGTCCTTCAGCAGGACGCTGCCCTTGCCGATGCCGATGGTCTCCGACAGCGCCGAGCCCGAGGACTCGTGGCACATGTTCGAGCAGTCCGGCAGGTTGTTCGTGCCCAGCTCGCGCGCGAACAGCTGGTACAGGAAGGCGGCTTCGTTGCTCGTACGGCCCGAGGTGTAGAAGACGGCCTCGTCGGGGGAGCCGAGCGCGGCGATCTCCTCGGCGATTATGCCGAAGGCCCGCTCCCAGGTGACCGGCTCGTAGTGCTCGCCCCCCTCGGGGAGGTACATGGGGTGCGTCAGCCGCCCCTGCTGTCCCAGCCAGTAGCCGCTGCGCCCGGCGAGGCCGGCGACGGAGTGCGCGGCGAAGAACTCGGGGGTGACCCGGCGCAGCGTGGCCTCCTCGGCCACCGCCTTCGCGCCGTTCTCGCAGAACTCCGCCGTGTGCCGGTGCTCCGGCTCCGGCCAGGCGCAGCCCGGGCAGTCGAAGCCGTTCTTCTGGTTCACGCTCAGCAGCGTCAGCGTGGCGCGCTTCACGCCCATCTGCTGGCGGGCGATACGCAGCGTGTGGCCGAGGGCCGGCAGCCCCGCCACCGCGCGCTTGGGCTTTGCGACCTGTGGTGCGTCCTGAACCGGATCACCCTTCGGTGGCTTCGTCGCCATCGCACGGCCCCCCTTCGACTGCGTGTGAGAAATCCGGGACCGATCCTCCCACGCGCCACCGACAACCGTGCCGGGCGGGAGCACGACGGCCGGGACCCGTGGGTGAGCCCTGCGGCGCGGTCACCGCGGGCCCGGCTGTCAGTGGGGCGTGGCAGGATCGGGGGCGTGGCAGAGACAGCACCGAAGCAGACCGACAAGACCTCCGGCGGCACCCGTCCCCGGCTGATGCTCATGGACGGGCACTCGCTGGCGTACCGCGCGTTCTTCGCGCTGCCCGCGGAGAACTTCACCACCGCGACGGGCCAGCCGACGAACGCGATCTACGGCTTCGCGTCGATGCTGGCCAACACCCTGCGTGACGAGGCGCCCACCCACTTCGCGGTGGCCTTCGACGTCTCCCGCAAGACGTGGCGCTCCGAGCAGTTCACCGAGTACAAGGCGAACCGCTCCAAGACCCCGGACGAGTTCAAGGGCCAGGTCGAGCTGATCGGCGAGCTGCTGGACGCGATGCACGCGCCGCGCTTCGCCGTCGAGGGCTTCGAGGCCGACGACGTCATCGCCACCCTCGCCACCCAGGCCGAGGCCGCGGGCTTCGAGGTGCTGATCGTCACCGGCGACCGCGACTCCTTCCAGCTGGTCACCGAGAACACGACGGTCCTGTACCCGACGAAGGGCGTCTCGGAGCTGACCCGGTTCACCCCGGAGAAGGTTTTCGAGAAGTACGGATTGACGCCCGCGCAGTACCCGGACTTCGCGGCCCTGCGCGGCGACCCGTCCGACAACCTCCCCGGCATCCCCGGCGTCGGCGAGAAGACCGCCGCGAAGTGGATCAACCAGTTCGGCTCGTTCGCGGAGCTGGTCGAGCGCGTCGACGAGGTCAAGGGCAAGGCCGGGCAGAACCTGCGCGACCACCTGGAGTCGGTCAAGCTCAACCGCCGGCTCACCGAGCTGGAGCGCCAGGTCGAGCTGCCGAGGACGGTCGCCGAGCTGGAGCGGGCCCCGTACGACCGCAAGGGCGTCGCGATGATCCTGGACACCCTGGAGATCCGCAACCCCTCCCTGCGCGAGCGCCTCTACGCGGTCGACCCCGGCGCCGAGGAGGCCGAGACCACCCCGGTCGCGACCGAGGGCGTCACACTGGACGGCACCGTCCTCGGCACCGGCGAGCTGGCCCCCTGGCTCGCCGAGCACGGCACCGAGACCCTGGGCGTCGCCACCGTCGGCACCTGGGCGCTCGGCACCGGCTCGGTCGCCGAGGTCGCCCTCGCCGCAAAACCAAAGGGGCAGCCCGAAGGGCTTCCGCAGAAGGGTGGTGGTGGGCGACGGGAGGGCGGGTCCGCCGCCTGGTTCGACCCGTCCGAGCTGGACGAGGCCGACGAGAAGGCGTTCGCCGCCTGGCTGGCCGACGCCGGCCGGCCCAAGGTGTTCCACAACGCCAAGGGCGCCATGCGCGTCTTCGCCGAGCACGGCTGGACCATCGAGGGCGTCACCATGGACACCGCGCTCGCCGCCTACCTGGTCAAGCCGGGCCGCCGCTCCTTCGACCTCGACGCGCTCTCCCTGGAGTACCTGCACCGCGAGCTGGCCCCGGCCGCCGCGGCCGACGGCCAGCTGGCCTTCGGCGCGGACGACGGCGCCGAGGCCGAGGCCCTGATGATCCAGGCCCGCGCCGTCCTCGACCTGGGCGAGGCCTTCGAGAGCCGCCTGGAGGAAGTGGGCGCCGCCGACCTCCTGCGCGACATGGAGCTGCCCACCTCCGCACTGCTCGCCCGCATGGAGCGCCACGGCATCGCGGCCGACCGCGCGCACCTCGAAGCGATGGAGCAGATGTTCGCGGGTGCCGTGCAGCAGGCCGTGAAGGAGGCGCACGCCGCGGCCGGGCACGAGTTCAACCTGGGCTCGCCCAAGCAGCTCCAGGAGGTCCTCTTCGGCGAGCTGGCCCTGCCCAGGACCAAGAAGACCAAGACCGGCTACACCACCGACGCCGACGCCCTCACCTGGCTCGCCACCCAGACCGACAACGAACTGCCGGTGATCATGCTCCGCCACCGCGAGCAGGCGAAGCTGCGCGTCACGGTCGAGGGCCTGATCAAGACCGTCGCCGCCGACGGCCGTATCCACACCACGTTCAACCAGACGGTCGCCGCCACCGGCCGCCTGTCCTCCACGGACCCGAACCTGCAGAACATCCCGGTCCGCACCGACGAGGGCCGCGCCATCCGCCGCGGTTTCGTGGTCGGCGAGGGCTTCGAGTCCCTGATGACCGCCGACTACAGCCAGATCGAGCTGCGCGTGATGGCCCACCTCTCCGAGGACGAGGGCCTGATCGAGGCGTTCACCTCCGGCGAGGACCTGCACACCACCGTCGCCTCCCAGGTCTTCTCCGTGGAACGCGACGCGGTGGACGCGGAGATGCGCCGCAAGATCAAGGCGATGTCGTACGGCCTGGCGTACGGCCTGTCGGCGTTCGGCCTGTCCCAGCAGCTGAACATCGACGCGGGCGAGGCGCGTGCCCTCATGGACACGTACTTCGAGCGTTTCGGCGGCGTGCAGGACTATCTGCGCCGGGTCGTCGACGAGGCGCGGGCGACGGGCTATACGGCGACCCTCTTCGGCCGCCGCCGCTACCTCCCCGACCTCAACAGCGACAACCGCCAGCGCCGCGAGGCGGCCGAGCGCATGGCCCTCAACGCCCCGATCCAGGGCACCGCGGCGGACATCGTCAAGATCGCCATGCTCAATGTCGGCCGGGCCCTGCGCGAGGCGGACCTCAGGTCCCGCATGCTGCTCCAGGTCCACGACGAAATCGTCCTGGAGATCGCCCCCGGCGAACGCGAGGCCACGGAGGAGCTCGTCCGCCGCGAAATGGCCGCCGCCGTCCACCTGAGGGCCCCGCTCGACGTCTCGGTGGGCGTGGGCCCGGACTGGGAGTCGGCGGCACACTAGCCCGCGGCGCTCGGCAGGGGGGCGCGGTGCTGTCCGCCAAGGACGGCCGGCGCCCCCTCGCCATGCCACCCCGCACGGCCCCTCCAGCCCACCCCCACCGGCAAACGGCCGAACCCCCGGAGGGCCCGTCACTCACGTGGCCCCCGCCAAAACGCCCCCCGGGCCTCCCAGCCGCCAAGATGCGGGCATGGGTATACGCATGCTCCACCGCCGGTCGCCCGAGGCGGGCACCCCGGCCCGGGCGGACACCGCCTCGGCCCCGGTGACGCCTCCCTCGCCGGTCCCGGCCCTCGCGGCCGACGCAAGCACCGCCCGCATTCCCGCCGACCTGGCGACGACCGTACGCAGCGCCGCCGCGGACCTCAGATGCCTGTTCGCCGGCCGGGCCGTCCGGGCGGGCCGCGCCCCCGACTGGCGCCAGTGGGCCGACCTCGCCCGCTGCTACCTCGCCCTCGCGCTCACCCTCGTCCCGAGAGCGCGCACCCGGCCCGAGCTCACCGTCTTCGTGGCGTCCCTCACCGAGAGACCCGGGCTGCGCGAGCGGCCGTCCGCCACGCCCTGACCCCGAATGCGGGCCCGAGCCGCGCCGCCGCCAGTACGATCATGTTCGTCCGCTGTGTCCCGACTCATCCCCTTGCCCCGCGGGCCAACGCCAGTTGGCCAACCGGTGAAAATCGGGCGTGAACGGGTCCCGGTGCCAGACAAGTTGTCGTAGGGTCACCTGGGTTGCCGGGCCTGGAGGGCAACCACAGGACCGGGTCGACCGTCACACCACAGCGAGGCAGACGGACGGGACACGGACGCCGAGGCGTCCACGGGAGGGGTTCACTCAATGGCGGCGCATTTCGGCAGTCGACTGCGCAAGGGGGCGGCGACCACCGCCGTGGCCGCGGCGGCGGTCGCGGCTCTGTCCGCGTCCCAGGGGCCGGGAGTGATCGGCGAGGACCACGGCAGACAGGCCGCGGCCGGCGCCAGCTCCCCGGTACCGGACACCGGCGGCTCCGACGGCAACACTGCCGAGGGCAACGCCACCGGCAACTCGCCGTACTACACGGACCTGCCGCCGCTGAACAGCCCCGCACCGAGCCCCTCTCCGACGATCGGAACCCCCGTCTCCCGGGGCGAGGCCGAGGCCGGCATCCCGGCGACCGTCCTCGACGCCTACAAGAGGGCCGAGACCGAACTGCACGCGTCCCAGCCCGGCTGCAACCTGCCCTGGCAACTGCTCGCCGCCATCGGCAAGGTGGAGTCGGGCCAGGCCCGCGGCGGCCGTGTCGACGCCAACGGCACCACCCTGACCCCGATCCTGGGCCCGCAGCTCGACGGCAACGGCTTCGCCCTCATCAAGGACACCGACCACGGCCTGTACGACGGCAACAGCCACTACGACCAGGCCGTCGGCCCGATGCAGTTCATCCCGTCCACCTGGGCCTGGGCCGGCCGCGACGGCAACGGCGACGGCAAGAGCGACCCCAACAACGTCTACGACGCCGCCCTCGCCGCCGGTCACTACCTGTGCCGCAACGGCTGGGACATGTCCACCACGGGCGGCCTGCACAGCGCGATCCTCAGCTACAACAACTCGCAGGACTACCTCAACCTGGTCCTGAACTGGCTGGAGTACTACCGCAAGGGCACCCACTCCGTCCCCGACGGCACCGGCCCCGTGCCCTCCCACCGCAGCGACGACAACAAGGGCGGCCACAAGGGCGCCCCGGCGTCCCCGAAGCACCCGCACCACAAGAAGCCGGCCCCGACACCGGACAAGCCCGGCGGCCCCGGCACCCCCGACCCGAAGCCCCCGGTCCCGCCGAAGCCGCCCACCCCCTCCGACACCGTGGACCACCTGGAGGACGCGGGCACCGCGCAGCTCACCGCGATGGCCGGCGACGCGTTCGACCAGCGGATCAGCACCCGCGCGGAGACCAAGGCCGAGAAGTCCGTGGGGAAGGTGAGGATCCGGTTCACCATCACCGGCGAAACCGACGCCACGTTCGCCGGCGGCGAGACCGTGGCCACGGTCATCACCGACGCCCAGGGCGTGGCGCTCGCACCGGCGCTCCAGGCGGGCGAGAAGACCGGCGACTTCACCATCACCACGGCTGTCGTCGGCCACCAGGCCAAGGGCGTCGACTACACCGCCACCGTCACCGAGCGCGTCGCGGACACCCTCGCCCGCACCAGCGACACCCCGCTGACCTGCACCCCGGGCGGCGAGTTCGCCGACCAGGTCCAGGTGAAGGCGACGTACAAGGGCGCCGTCGCGGACAAGGTCGCGTCCACGGCCACGCTGATCAAGTCGGCCGACGACGCCACCGAGAACGACAAGGGCCCCTACTTCAAGGACGCCGACGGCAAGGCCGTACGCACGCTCACCGGCCTCCAGACGGACGACAACGGCCTGCTGACGCTGCCGAAGCTGTACGCGGACGACGTCACCGGCACGTTCCTGCTCCGTATCACCACCACCGGCGGCGCCACCCTCACCGTCGAACTGAAGGTCGCCGCGCCCGACCCCTCGCCGAGCGGGTCCCCGAGCCCGTCGCCGAGCGCGTCCCCGAGCCCCTCGCCGAGCGGGTCCCCGAGCCCGTCGCCGAGCCCGTCCGCGACTTCCTGACCGGACGGCCGTAAAGCACAGCACAGCAGGGCGCCCCTCCGCTCCGGCGGGGAGGGCGCCCTCGCGCATGCGTGCAACGTGTTCTCATCTCGCCCGCCCGTTGCTACGGTGCCCCACCTGACGCCCCATCAGGAACCGTCCGCCGGGAGGCCCCGCATGCGCGCCCTCATCGCCGCCGCGACCGGTCTCGCCCTCGCGCTCGCCCTGGTCCTCACGATGACCGCCCTGGGCGCGCCGACGGGCCGGACATCCCCCAAGCCGCTGCTGACGACGGTGCCCTCGCACCCGTAGCCGCGCCCGTCCGGGAGGGAGGCCGGAATGCGCCGCAAGGCAAGCCTGGTCCTGCTCGCCTGCGCCGTGTTCTGCGCGGCGCTGTCCCCGCTGCTGCGCTGGTACGCCTTCCCGCGCCTGGCCCGCATCCCCGCGAACGAGTACCAGGACATGGTTCTGGAGGCCAGGGGAGCGACCCTGCTCGACTACGGCACCATGCGCGCCAGGAAAGTCTCCAAAGTGACGATCGTGCAGACCCTCAAGGGCGACGTGGAGTCGGCGAAGAAGGTCGGGAGAGCGGCGGGCCGGCCCGTCGTCGTCTGGGACAGCCTGTCCTACGTCCAGGGCCCCGACGGCAAGATGGTCTCCAAGATCCCGGAGCGCTACATCTTCGACGCCCACAGCCAGGACCCCGTCCACGCCACCGGCGAGTCGGTCGACGGCGACCCGGTCCGCCGGGACGGCATCGAGTTCAAGTTCCCGTTCCTGACCCAGAAACGGGACTACGAGTACTTCGACGCGCAGACCCGCACCATCAACCCCATCCACTACAAGGGCACCAGGCACTTCCGTGGCCTGAAGGTCTACTTCTTCGAACAGACCATCCCCTGGACCAAGGTGCGCCTCCCGAAGGCCATGCCCGTGCAGGGCATCACCCCCGAGTCGGTCGCCAGAACCGGCACGACCCGCTGGTACACCACCGTCCGCACGTTCTGGGTCGAACCGGTGACCGGGGCGCCCGTCTACGCCGAGGAACTGCACAAGGAGGAACTGCGCGGCGGCACGCTCCTCGGAGGACGGGACAGGGTCACGGCGTTCGCTGGCGACGTGAAGATGCGCGAGGACTACATCGAGCACACGGTCGCCCTCGTCAAACACAACCGCACACTGGTCCTGCTGCTGACCTCGTACCTGCCCCGGGGCTTCCTGACCCTCGGCCTCCTGCTCCTCGCGCTCTCCCTGTACCTGGAGGCGCGCAGCCGGCGCCCGGCGGACCCGGCCCCCGCGCAGGCGACGGAACCCGAGCCGGTCAGCGCCTGAACCGCGCGTCCCGGTCAGCCCCTGAGGCGCGCGTTGGTGTGCCGGGTGGGCTCGGCGCCGGCCGGGTCCTCGGGCCACGGATGCTTCGGATAACGCCCGCGCAGCTCCGCGCGTACGCCCTTGTAGCCGTCCTTCCAGAAGGAGTTGAGGTCGGCCGTGACGGCGGCGGGCCGCCCGGCGGGGGAGAGCAGATGCACGAGCAGCGGCACCCCCGCCACGGCCGGCGTCTCCTGGAGGCCGAATATCTCCTGCAGCTTGACGGCGAGGACCGGCCGCTCCGGGTCCTGGTAGTCGATCCGGATTCTGGACCCACTCGGTACGGTGATCCGCTCGGGCGCCAGCTCGTCCAGCCGGGCGGCCTCCCCGCTCGCCCACGGCAGCAGCCGCGCGAGCGCCTGCCCGGCGTCGATCCGCGCGAGATCCGCCCGCCGCCGGGCCCTGCTCAGCTCCGGCTCCAGCCACTCGTCCACGCGCGCATGCAGCGCCTGGTCCGACACGTCCGGCCACGGCTCCCCGAGATGCGCACGCAGGAACGCCAGCCGCTGCCGCAGCACCTGCGCCTCCGGCGACCACCGCAGCAGCCCGAACCCTTCGAGCCGCAGCCCTTCGAGCAACGCCTCGCGCACGAGACCGGGTTCGACCTCCTTCAGCGGCCGTACGGCCAGCTCGACGGCCCCCAGCCGTTCGACACGCCGGGCCACGACATCCCCGTCGGCCCAGTGCACCTCGTCCCGCTCGTCCAGCAGGGCCCCGGCAGCGGCCCGCGCCACGTCCTCCTGCACGGCAGCCCCGAGCCGCACACGCGCGTGCCCCTTCCCCGAGGGCCGATCGGCAACGGCGACGACGATCCAGGGCGCCCCACGCAACGCCGACCCCTCCGCCGGCTCGGCCCGAGTCCCGGACGCCATGAGGTACGACCCCCCGTCCAGCCTGGCAACCCGCTCGGGAAACGCGAGGGCGGCGACAACCCCGACCAGCCTGTCGTCCCCGGCATCCGCCAACCCACCCGTCCGCACCGCGGTTGCGGTGAGCGAAGAAGCCTCGGCGGTCGTCTCGACCGGAAGAGAGTCACGGGCGGACGGGTGCGCGAACTCCGTGGAGGCGGACTGCAGGCGCCGTACCTCCCTCGCCCACCGGCCGGTGTAGGCGTCGCCCCCGCGCCGCGCGCGCCGCAACGCACCGGCGAGGTCATCGCCGTAGTCGCGCGGCACCTCTTCGGAGAGCAGGGCGACAACCGGGGCACCCTCACCGGAGGTGTCCAGGAGCGCCCGGCCCAGCCGAGGGTGCACCCCCAGCCGGGCCAGCCGTACACCGACCTCCGTGGCCCGCCCGACGGAGTCCACCGCCCCCACCGCTGTCAGCGCTGAGCGCGCCGCCGTCATCGCCCCGCCCGGCGGCGGATCCAGCAACGCCAGCCCGGAGGCGTCCGGATCGCCCCAGCAGGCCGCCTGAAGCGCGAACGCGGTCAGGTCGGCCACCTTGATCTCCGGCGCCGGAAAAGCCGGCAGACGGACGTCCTCGGCCTCCGCCCAGCACCGGTACACCGC
Source organism: Streptomyces sp. NPDC002671 (assembly GCF_053592475.1). NCBI lineage: Bacteria > Bacillati > Actinomycetota > Actinomycetes > Kitasatosporales > Streptomycetaceae > Streptomyces > Streptomyces sp. NPDC002671. The sequence goes on along the minus strand of NZ_JBSFVU010000008.1, from coordinate 114,733 downwards.
ACCCGGCGCCTGCCGCCCGGCCCGCCCCGCCCGCTGCCGCCCGGCCGCCCGCGACGCCCGTACCGTCGTCAGCCCGCTCAGCCCGCGCGCGTGGTCCACCCGCGGCTCCCGCGCCAGCCCCGCGTCCACGACCACCCGCACCCCGGGCACGGTCAGCGACGACTCCGCCACGGACGTGGCCAGCACCACCCGCCGCCGCTCCCCGCCCGCCAGCACCGCGTCCTGCACGGCCGCCGGCGCCCGCCCGTGCACCTGAAGCACCTCGACGTCACCGAGATCCCCGAGCTGCCCGGCCACGCGCGCGATCTCGCCCACACCCGGCAGGAAGCACAGCACGTCCCCGTCCCGCTCGGCCAGCGCCCGCCGCACCACCGACGCCACGTGCGCCAGCAGCGCCGGATCCACCCGCATCCCGTGCGGCGGCCCTACCGGACGCACAGGGGGAGCCCACACCACCTCGACCGGGTGCGAGACACCCTTCGCCTCGATCACCGGCGCCCCGCCGAGCAGCCGCGCCCAGCCCTCCGCGTCGGTGGTGGCCGACGCCGCCACCAGCCGCAGCTCCGGCCGCAGCGTCTGCCGTACGTCCCACAGGAACGCGGCCACCGTGTCGGCGTCCAGATGACGCTCGTGGCACTCGTCGAGCACCACTACGTCCACGCCCGGCAGCTCCTGATCGCGCTGCAGCCGCTGCAGCAGCACACCGGTCGTCACGACCTCCACGCGCGCGCGGCGCCCCACGACCCGCTCGCCGCGCACCGTGTAGCCGACGCTGCCGCCCACCTGCTCGCCCAGCAGCCACGCCATCCGCCGGGCCGCCGCGCGCGCCGCGATCCGCCGCGGCTCGGCGACCACGACCCGCCGCGCGGGACCGTCCCCGACCAGCCCGGCCAGCACGAGCGGCACCAGCGTCGTCTTGCCGGTGCCCGGCGGCGCCACCAGGACGGCGGTGCCGTCCCCCTCCAGCGCGTCGGCGAGAGCGGGCAGGGCGGTACGCACGGGCAGCGCGTCCAGGGCGTCGTAACGGATCACGCCCCCTAGTGTCGTACGACCGCGAAATCACCCTTCACGCGCGCGGACGCGCAGGCGTACGCAACGGGCAACGGGTTCAGTCCCGCTCGCACACGAAGATCGCCGTCCCCGGTATCAGGTTCCCGCGCAGCGGGGACCAGCCGCCCCACTCCGAGGTGTTCCAGGCCGGCCACTCCGGCTCCACCAGGTCGACCAGCCGGAAGCCGGAGGCCACGACGTCCCGCACCCGGTCGCCGATGGTGCGGTGGTGCTCGACGTACACCGCGCGACCCTCCTCGTCCTGCTCCACGTAGGGCGTGCGGTCGAAGTACGACGAGGACACCGACAGCCCCTCGGGGCCCGGCTCGTCCGGGAAGGCCCAGCGGATCGGGTGCGTCACCGAGAACACGAACCGGCCGCCCGGCCGCAGCACCCGGCGCACCTCGCGCAGCACCAGCCGCGGGTCGCCGACGAACGGCAGCGCCCCGTACGCGGAGCACGCCAGGTCGAAGGAGCCGTCCGCGAAGGGCAGCGCGCCGGCGTCGGCACAGACGAGGGGAAACGATCCGCCGATGCGCAGCGCGTGCTGGAGCTGGCGGTGCGAGAGGTCCAGGGCCACCGGGTGGGCACCCTGGGCGGCCAGCCAGCGCGCGCACTGCGCCGCGCCCGCGCCGATCTCCAGGACCCCCTTGCCCTTCAGGTCCTCCGCCGGGCCGAGCAGCTCGGCCTCCACCTCGTCCAGGCCCTCCGGGCCCCACACGAAGCGGTCGTCGCCCAGGAACGTGCCGTGCTCGACCTGGTACTCGTCCGCGTTGCGGTCCCACCAGCCCCGGTTGGCACGGGCGCTCTCCGCGACTCCGGCGTCACGTCGGGTGGCTTCCGGTTCGAACTCCTCGGACCCTTCGGGTTCGAACGCTTCAGGCTCTTGGATGATCGGCTCCCTCGTCGTACTCTTCCGTGCAACCCGCCGGGCGCGCGTGTCGCTACGCGTGTCGCAGGAAAGGGTGTCCCGCAGCCCTGCGCGGCCTCCTGGGACGATTTCTTGTGCCGGGAATGCGGCGATCCGCCCCGGGTGTGCGCCTTCGCGCATTGACCCTGCCCGGCTGCCCCCGTATGCTACAAGTTGCGCTGCGGGCCTGCACACCTCAGACGTAGCAGGTTGCGCTCGCATCTGTTGTATGTCCCCTCGGTTCTCGAGGCGCCATCACCAGTTCACTGGTGGGGCGCTTCCTTGGCTGTCCGGCTTCATCAGAGCGAAACGGGCTCCCGGCGTAAGCAGTACCTACGACTTCATGTCCGTACCGGAGCCCTTTCCCACATGACGAGCAGCACCGAGACCACCGCCACCACTCCGCAGGTTGCGGTCAACGACATCGGTAACGAGGAAGCCTTCCTCGCCGCGATCGACGAGACGATCAAGTACTTCAACGACGGCGACATCGTCGACGGCGTCATCGTGAAGGTCGACCGGGACGAGGTCCTGCTCGACATCGGTTACAAGACCGAAGGTGTCATCCCGAGCCGCGAGCTCTCGATCAAGCACGACGTCGACCCGAACGAGGTCGTGGCCGTCGGCGACGAGATCGAGGCCCTGGTCCTCCAGAAGGAGGACAAGGAAGGCCGCCTGATCCTCTCGAAGAAGCGCGCCCAGTACGAGCGTGCCTGGGGCACCATCGAGAAGATCAAGGAAGAGGACGGCATCGTCACCGGTACCGTCATCGAGGTCGTCAAGGGTGGTCTCATCCTCGACATCGGCCTCCGTGGCTTCCTCCCGGCCTCCCTGGTCGAGATGCGCCGCGTCCGCGACCTCCAGCCGTACGTCGGCAAGGAGCTCGAGGCCAAGATCATCGAGCTGGACAAGAACCGCAACAACGTGGTCCTGTCCCGCCGTGCCTGGCTGGAGCAGACCCAGTCCGAGGTCCGCCAGACGTTCCTCACGACCCTCCAGAAGGGTCAGGTCCGTTCCGGTGTGGTCTCCTCGATCGTCAACTTCGGTGCCTTCGTGGACCTGGGTGGCGTCGACGGTCTGGTCCACGTCTCCGAGCTGTCCTGGAAGCACATCGACCACCCGTCCGAGGTTGTCGAGGTCGGCCAGGAAGTCACCGTCGAGGTCCTCGACGTCGACATGGACCGCGAGCGCGTCTCCCTGTCGCTGAAGGCGACCCAGGAAGACCCGTGGCAGCAGTTCGCCCGCACCCACCAGATCGGCCAGGTCGTGCCCGGTAAGGTCACGAAGCTGGTTCCGTTCGGTGCGTTCGTCCGCGTGGACGAGGGCATCGAGGGTCTGGTCCACATCTCCGAGCTGGCCGAGCGCCACGTGGAGATCCCGGAGCAGGTCGTCCAGGTCAACGACGAGATCTTCGTCAAGGTCATCGACATCGACCTCGAGCGTCGCCGCATCAGCCTCTCGCTGAAGCAGGCCAACGAGTCCTTCGGTGCCGACCCGGCCTCGGTCGAGTTCGACCCGACCCTGTACGGCATGGCCGCGTCCTACGACGACCAGGGCAACTACATCTACCCCGAGGGCTTCGACCCCGAGACCAACGACTGGCTCGAGGGCTACGAGAAGCAGCGCGAGGAGTGGGAGCGCCAGTACGCCGAGGCGCAGCAGCGCTTCGAGCAGCACCAGCAGCAGGTCATCAAGTCCCGCGAGGCCGACGCCGCTGCTGCGGCCGAGGGTGGCGAGGCTGCGGCTCCGGCCGCGACCGGCGGTTCGTACTCCTCCGAGGGCGCGGACACCTCCGGCGCGCTGGCCTCGGACGAGGCGCTTGCCGCTCTGCGCGAGAAGCTGGCCGGCGGCCAGAGCTGAGCTCTGCCGCTGAGGCTTAGCCGATAACCGGCTCTGAGGGGCCGTACCTTTCGAGGTGCGGCCCCTCAGGCGTTTTCCGGGGCTCCTTCGGCTCTCCTCCGGTGGCGCGTCCCCGGAGTTGCACTTGCCCGCGCGTTCGTTCGTATCCTCTTCGTGAGATCGCTGATCAGCGGCGCGTCGCGGGAATGCCCCTGCTCCAGGGCGTGTTGTCGATGAGGAACACGAGGAGGAGCGGTCACAGTGCTTGATCCGCAGGGTTTGTACGCATGGGAGCCGAAGGGCCTCGCCGTCGTCGACATGGCGCTCGCCCAGGAGTCGGCCGGACTTGTCATGCTCTACCACTTCGACGGATACATCGACGCGGGCGAGACCGGCGACCAGATCGTCGACCGGCTCCTCGACTCGCTGCCCCACCAGGTCGTGGCCCGCTTCGACCACGACCGGCTCGTGGACTACCGGGCCCGCCGCCCGCTGCTGACCTTCAAGCGGGACCGCTGGACGGAGTACGAGGACCCCGCCATCGAGGTCCGGCTCGTCCAGGACACCACCGGCGCCCCCTTCCTGCTGCTCTCCGGCCCCGAACCGGACGTCGAATGGGAGCGGTTCGCCGCGGCCGTACAGCAGATCGTGGAGAGGCTCGGCGTCCGCCTGTCCGTGAACTTCCACGGCATCCCCATGGGCGTCCCGCACACCCGCCCCGTGGGCCTGACCCCGCACGGCAACCGCACCGACCTCGTCCCCGGCCACCGCAGCCCCTTCGACGAGGCCCAGGTGCCGGGCAGCGCCGAGTCGCTCGTGGAGTACCGCCTCATGGAGGCCGGACACGACGTCCTGGGTGTCGCCGCGCACGTCCCGCACTACATCGCCCGCTCCCCGTACCCGGACGCGGCCCTGACCGTCCTGGAGGCCATCACGGCCGCCACCGGCCTGGTCCTGCCCGGCATCGCGCACTCCCTGCGCGCAGAGGCGCACCGCACGCAGACCGAGATCGACCGGCAGATCCAGGAGGGCGACGAGGAGTTGACCGCGCTCGTCCAGGGCCTGGAGCACCAGTACGACGCCGCCGCCGGCGCCGAGACCCGCGGCAACATGCTCGCCGAACCGGTCGACATCCCCTCGGCCGACGAGATCGGGCTGGAGTTCGAGCGCTTCCTGGCGGAACGCGAGGGCGACAACTGACCTCCGCCGATTCCGCCGTCAGGGGCAGGCCCTAAGCTTCCGCTCATGCTGAAAGTGGGCCTCACCGGTGGAATCGGCGCCGGCAAGAGCGAGGTGTCGCGGCTGTTCGTGGAGCACGGCGCCGTACTGATCGACGCCGACCGCATCGCGCGCGAGGTCGTCGCGCCCGGAACACCCGGCCTGGCGGCGGTGGTCGAGGCATTCGGCGAGGACGTCCTCGCCGCCGACGGCAGCCTCGACCGCCCCCGGCTCGGCTCCATCGTCTTCGCCGACCCCGACAAGCTCGCCGTTCTCAACTCGATCGTCCACCCCCTGGTGGGCGCCCGCTCCCGCGAACTGGAGAGCGCCGCCGCCGGCGACGCCGTGGTGGTCCACGACGTCCCGCTCCTCACCGAGAACCGCCTGGCGCCGCTGTACGACGTCGTGGTCGTCGTGGACGCGAGCCCCGAGACCCAGCTCGACCGGCTCGTACGACTGCGCGGCATGACCGAGGACGACGCACGTGCGCGTATGGCCGCGCAGGCGACCCGCGAGCAGCGCCGGGAGATCGCGGACATCGTGATCGACAACGACGTACCCCTGGACGAACTCAGAAAGCGCGTGGCGCAGGTGTGGGACGACCTCGTGCGGCGGGCGGCAGCCGGCGGCGCGGAATAGCGGTCCCCCGTCCGGGCGTTGAACCGCCGGAGAGAGGGAAGGACTCTGCCGTGCCCGAGACCAGCGGTCCGATCGGACGAACCCCGGAGACGCATGTCATCGACTTCCGCGCCGCCGAGCAACTGCTCAACGCGCGGGACCCGCGGGGCGCGGTGAAGCTGCTCGACGAAGTCATCGCCGCGCACCCCGAGAACACCGCCGCCCGCCTGCTGCGCGCGCGTGCCTTCTTCGCCGCCGCGCAACTGCGCCCCGCCGAGCTGGAATTCACCATCGTGCTGGAACGCGAGCCGGACAACGCCTTCGCCCACTTCGCGCTCGCCCGCACCTACGAACGCCAAGGCCGCCCCGACCATGCCATCCGCCACTTCCGGCTGGCCGCCGCGCTCGACCCCAACCCCGACTACCTGAAGGCCGCGCGCTTCGACGCGTGAGGCCGGCCCCGCCCCTCACGGGTGACCGGGCGGCGGCTGCCGCCGACGGGGAGGCTGCTGCGGGTACGGCTGCTGCTGCGGATAGGGCGGACCGCCGCCCGGTGGCAGGCGCGGCGGGCGGCTCTCCGGCGGCCAGTACGGCGGTACGTCGGGGCCGGGCTGATAGTGCGGGCCCTCCCGGATATGCCGGACGATCATCGTCAGGTCGATGGTGATCACCAGCCACAGCATCCCGAAGGCCGCCGCCCAGCCGGGGCGCCCGAGCAGCGCGAACAGCGCCGTGCCGAAGATCGCCCAGATCAGCCCCCACACGCTCAGCCAGAACCGCGCTCGCAGGGCACTGCGCGCGGTCGCCGGTTCACTGCCCGTACGCATAGGATCACCGTTCCTCCTAAAAACGTACTCTTCACCGCAGACGTCCATCAAGCGCGGTCGTCATGGCCGGGAAGAAGCTGGCCGGAAAGTTCCCGCAGCACCGGCGAAACCCTCGAACGAGTGAACTACGGCGAGCAGGGAACGGCCGTACGACGCCCGGCCGTTGTGCCGGCATGACGATCAAAATGCGTGAGGGACACAGCGGAACAGGACCCGGTGCGATCACCCCGGACGGCTGCGCGGTCGAGCTGTACTCGCGACTGCCGGTGCGCGACGAACCGGACGTCATCGCCGCGGCGGTACCGGCCGGGGCGCACATCCTGGAACTGGGCAGCGGAGTGGGCAGGGTGACCCACCCCCTGCTGGAACGCGGCTTCACGGTCACGGCCGTGGACGAGTCCGCGGAGATGCTCGCCCGTGTCCGCGGGGCGCGCACGATATGCGGCCCCATCGAGCATCTCGATCTGGACGAGAAGTTCGACGTGGTGATGCTCGCGTCGTTCCTCGTCCACGCCGCCGACGTCGAGGTGCGCCGGGGCCTGCTGCGCACCTGCGTCAGGCACGTGGCGGAGGGCGGCTGCGTGCTCATCCAGCGGGAGGGCGCCGACTACCACACCAACGTGCCGAGGGAGCGCGTCGACCCGGGCTTCACCATGCGGATCGTCTCGGCGGAGCCGGTCGGCGACGGCGTGAACTCCGTCCTCGCCGAGTACGTCTTCCCCGACGCGGTCTGGACCCAGACCTTCCGGTCCCGCCTCCTGAACCGGGACCAGTTCGAAGCGGCACTCGCGGAAGCGGGACTGGAGGTGGCCGAGTACCTGACCCCGGACGGGATCTGGGTGAAGGCGGTGCCGGTGGCGGGGTAGGGGGCTGGAGTGGGTAGGCCTCATGGCCTGCGCAAGGATCGCGTGGGTGGCGATGAGTTTTAGGGGCGGGGCCGGTCTATCTCGGTGACAGCAAGCGAGTTCGCATCACCCAGGAGACCCTGATGTCCGAGACCACTGCCCCCGTCGCCTCCTCCGCCGCTTCCGCGCCCGCGAGGCGTCGCTTTGCCGCCATCGCTCTGCGTGGTGTGCAGGTGCTGCTCGCCCTGTTCTTCGGCATTGCGAGTGCGCTGCCCAAGCTGATCGCGCATCCGTCGGCCGTCGAGTCCTTCGACAAGATCGGCTGGGGGCCCCAGGTCAGCGGCTCCGGGGTCGGGCGCCGGGTCCGCCGGGCCCTCCGGGTCCCCCCAGCCCTCCGGGTCCTCCCGGCCCTCCAGGTCCACCGAGCCCACCGAACCCGCCCGGCCCGGCGAGGCCCCGGAGGCGTTCCAGTTCGCGGCGGTCGCGCTTGGTGGGGCGGCCCGTGCCGCGGTCGCGCAGGCCGGCCGGGGCCGTGGCCTGGCGGGGCGGGGGCGGCGGGGAGTTGTCGATGTAGCACTGGACGGCCACGGGGGCGCCGACCCGCTTGCGGATCAGGCGCTTGACGATCACGACGCGTTCCCGGCCCTCGTGCCGCAGGCGGACCTCGTCGCCGACGCGCACGGAGTAGGCGGGCTTCACCCGCTCGCCGTTGACGTGGACGTGCCCGCCACGGCAGGCGGTGGCGCCCAGGGAACGCGTCTTGATCAGGCGTACGGCCCAGATCCAGCTGTCGATCCGTACCGTCTCGCCGTTGGCCGGCCCGGCGGCCTCGGCGGCGGCCACCGCGGCGGCGACCTCGGGGTCGAGCGGCTGGGCAGCGGCGGCGCCGGGGTTCTCGGCATCCCGGGCGGGGGCCGTCTCGCCCCGTCCGCCGGTGTCACGGTTCACGTTCTCGTCCGCATCCTCGGAAGCCATGCCCCGACCCTAGCGCCCCGGGGCGGGCGAGCCGGAGGCGTTTTCCGGGGGTGCCGCGCCCGTCCCCGGTCAGGGAACACGAGAACTACGGGGGAACCTTCGCCAGGCCGGAGCGGGCATACCGTGGCCCCATGGACGACAGCTGTGCCCTCGCTCGGCTCGACCGGCGTGTCGCCGAGTGCCGGGCCTGTACCCGGCTCGTCGCCTGGCGCGAGGAGGTGGCCCGGACCAAGCGGGCCGCGTTCGCCGACTGGACGTACTGGGGGCGGCCGGTGCCCGGCTTCGGGCCCGCCGACGCCCGTCTGGTGATCATCGGGCTGGCGCCCGCCGCGCACGGCGGCAACCGCACCGGCCGCATGTTCACCGGTGACCGCTCCGGAGACGTGCTCTACCAGGCGCTGTACGACGTGGGGCTCGCCTCGCAGCCCACCTCGGTCAGCGCGGACGACGGCCTGGAGCTGTACGGCGTCCGTGTCACCGCGCCCGTGCACTGCGCCCCGCCTGCCAACAAGCCGACCCCCGGTGAGCGCGACACCTGCCGCCCCTGGCTGGTCGAGGAACTGAAGCTGCTGTGCCCGACGCTCAGGGCGGCCGTGGTGCTCGGCGCCTTCGGCTGGCAGGCCGCGCTGCCCGCGCTCGCCGAGGCGGGCTGGACCGTCCCGCGCCCCCGCCCAGCCTTCGCCCACGGCACCCGGGTCGCCCTGGACCGCCCCGGTCTCCGCCTCGACCTCTTCGGCTGCTTCCACGTCAGCCAGCGCAACACCTTCACCGGCAGGCTCACCCCGGAGATGCTGCGCGAGGTGCTGCGCACGGCGGCGGACGCGGCCGGGCTGCCGTAGGGGGTGCAGCTGCGCGCAGGCGGGTGCCTCGGCGGGTGCCGGACACCGCGGGTGCCGGACACCGCGGGTGCCGGACGCTGGGGCGTGCCGGACGCCTCAGGGGCGCCACACGTAGCGCACGTCCGGCTCCCGCTCCTCGTTGCCGCTGCCGTCGGTGAACTCCACCGCGGTGAAGCCGTGCCGCTCGTAGAAGCGGTGGGCGGGCTTGTTGACCTGGAAGGTCCACAGGGTGAGGCCACCGGGGCTGCGCTCCTTGGCGAGGGCGACGAACCGGTCACCGAGCCCACGGCCCCGCCACCCCGGGGCCAGATACAGCTGGGACAGCGACTCCCCCTCCAGGACCATCAGGCCCACGATCTCGCCTCCGGCCGCCTCCGCGACCCACGTCTCCCGCAGCGGGATCACCACGTCCCGGAAGTAGTCCCGCACCTCGTCGTCGGAGTGCGGCCGGACCACCGTCGGCAGCGCGGCGGCGAAGGACCGCAACCAGGTGTCGGCGGCGGCGCGCGCGTCCGTAGACCCCGCCCGCCGGATGCCGACCGTCCCCTCGACTGTCCCCCCGGCCGTCCCCTCGACTGTCCCCCCGGCCGTCGCGCCGGCCTCCTCCGGCACCACGGCCGTCGCCGTGATCTCCACCAGCTGGCCGGGGTACCCGAGGCAGGCCACACCGAGCAGCGTGGACGAATGCGGGCCGAGGCTCAGCCCCGAGGCCTCGACGACCTTCCACACCGCGGCCAGTACGGCGGGATCGGTGCTCACCACGTACACATCGGTGGCGACGACGTGTTCCAAGTCGCTGCCGACGGCCTGCAGTTGCTCCCGGAGGTTCGCGATGACCTGCTCGGCCTGCCGCAGCGGGTCGCCGGCCCCGGCCAGCGTGCCCTCGGCGTCGAGCGGTACGGCTCCTCCCAGGAACGCGAGCTTCGTGCCCGCCTCCACGACGGATGCGTGCGCATAGGTGGGCGGCGGGAAGAGGCCGGGCGCGTTCACTCGACGGATCATGGCGGCTCCTCGGATCGGGGAATCGGGGCATCGGGACGTGGGCCGACAGGCCATCGGGACGTGGCAAGGGCCAACCTCCTGATGATCCGCACCCCGGCCGCCGGTCCGCACCCGATTTTCCGCTCGCCGGTCCACGACCTCGCCGCCACCGCCGATGTGCCGTCGGTCGTAAGGGAGTTGGAGCGGAGCCCGCGTAGGCTGCCCGGCATGGACCTCGCCGACGGCCTCATCGACCATCCCTACGACGTCTACCGGCGCCTGCGTGAGACCGCGCCCGTGCACCGCGTCACCGGACCGGACGGCACCCCCGCCTGGCTCGTCACCCGGTACGAGGACGTCCGTGCCGCCCTCGCCGACCCCCGCCTCTCCCTGGACAAACGGAGCGGGGCCGGTACGTACAAGGGCCTCTCGCTGCCACCCGCCCTCGATGCCAACCTCCTCAACATGGACCCGCCGGACCACACCCGCATCCGGCGCCTGGTCGGCCGCGCCTTCACCCCGCGCCGAATCCAGCAGCTCCGCACACCCATCCGGCGTACCGCGGACCGGCTCCTCGACGCCCTCGGCACGCACGGCAGCACCGATCTGGTCGCCTCCTATGCCGCGCCGCTGCCGATCACCGTCATCTGCGACCTGCTGGGCATCCCGGAGGGGGACCGGCTGGACTTCCGGCAGTGGACCGACGTCCTCACGGCCCCCGACCCGGCCCGCCCGCACGCCGTCAAGGAGGCGATGGCGGCCATGCTCGGCTTCCTCACCCGGCTCCTCGCGGCCAAGCGCAGGGAGCCCGGGGACGACCTGCTCAGCGACCTGATCGCCGTACGCGACGAGGGCGACCGGCTCACCGAGGACGAGCTGATGTCCCTCGCCTTCCTCATCCTTTTCGCCGGGTACGAGAACACGGTCCAGCTCATCGGCAACGCCGTGCTCGCCCTCCTGCAACACCCCGACCAGCTCGCCGCCCTGCGCAAGGAGCCGGAGCGACTTCCTGCCGCAGTCGAGGAGTTGGCCCGTTACGAGGGCCCCATGCTGCTCGCCATGCGCCGGTTCCCGGTCGAGGACGTGACGATCGCAGGGGTGACCATCCCGGCGGGCGAGACGGTCTGGGTCTCCCTGTCCGCCGCCGACCGCGATCCCGAGCGCTTCCCCGGCCCCGACCGCCTCGACCTCGGCCGCGATGCCGCCGGCCAGCTCGCCCTCGGGCACGGCATCCATTACTGCCTGGGCGCACCCCTGGCCCGCGCCGAGACGGAGATCGCGCTGGCCGCCCTGCTGGAGCGGTTCCCCGATCTGGCGCTCGCGGAGGGCGAGTTGCGTTGGCGCCGATCGCTGCGGGCCCGTGGGCTGGTGGCGCTGCCGGTGACGTACTGAGGACGTAGTGAGTCGGTGCGCGGGCCGTGGCCGAGAGGCGCCTGAAAAATTCTTGGAATCGGCCGCCGTATTCCGACGAGTTCCGCTCCTGCTGGCGGTCACCACCCGGAACGACCGTCGGACAGGAGGGCCCATGTCGCTTCCGGAGATCGTCTCGCGCGAGCAGTGGCGCGCGGCGCGCGAGGAACTGCTGCACAAGGAGGAGGCGGTCAGCAAGGCGTACGAGCAACTGGGCGCCGAGCGGCGAAGACTGCCCATGGTCGAGGTCGACCCGGAGTACGTCTTCGAGGGCTGCGACGGCAAGGCCACCTTCCTCGACCTCTTCGAGGAGCGGTCCCAACTCGTCGTCCACCACTCCATGTTCGCGCCGGAGTGGGGGGGCGGGCTGCCCGGGCTGCTCGGCCTTCCTCGACCAGGTCGGCCACCTCGCGCACCTGCGGGCCCGGCACACCTCGTTCGCGGCCGTGTCCCGGGCGTCGTTCACCCGGATCCTGCCGTTCAAGTCGCGGATGGGCTGGGCGGTGCCCTGGTACTCGTCGTGCCACAGCGACTTCAACCTCGACTTCGAGGTGACCGTGGACCTGGGCGGGGAACTGGTCGAGCGGCCGGGTGTCAGCTGCTTCCTGCGGGATCGCGACCGGGTCTTCCACACCTACTCGGTGTACGACGACGGCCTGGACCGCCTCAGCACGATCGCCGGCCTGCTCGACCTCACGCCGCTCGGGCGCAGGCCCGTGGGCAGCGACCGGCTGCGGCTGCATGACGAGTACGAATGACGAGTACGAATGCTGACGGTTCCGTTCCCTGTGCGGAGCGTGCCGAAGTGGTGTCGGTCATGTCTCAGTCCCGTCACTGGGCGAGGCGCTTCCCTGCTCCAGGGCGTTAACTCCTGACAACAGGACGCTTTCTGGAGGTGCAGGATGGTGAACGGGCGAACAGTGCTCGAGCGCTTTCCCGCCGGCGGTCCGCGAGGATCGTGGCCCGCGGAGGAGTTCGCGCACGCGCGGCGTCTGGAAGGCCTGCCCGCCGAGGTCGTGATGGACCTCGCGACGGACACGTTCCTGGTCATCGTGCGGGGTGGCGAGGGCGGGGGACTGGTGCCCGCGCCGTGAACTGCTCCGCCTGGAGCGCGTACAGCTCCGCGTACAGCTCCGCGTAGAGCCGGGAGTGCGGGGGCCGGGGCGGCTACGCCGAGACGGCCCGGGACCAGTCCGGGGTCGTGCCCGTCACCCGGCACAGGGCCAGGTACAGGGGGATCGGCGGGGTGTACGGGACCGTGCCCTCCGGGCGGTGGATGAGGCGGGCGGTGCCGGGGACCAGCGCGCCGGGGGCGTAGTGGGCCGGGGCCGGCCAGGGGAGGGCGTCGTCGGAGTCGGCCGGAACGATCCACCACCAGCGGGCGCCGTCGGTGTACACGCAGCCCAGGCGCGGCAGCTGTGGGGCGACGAGCGGGCCGAGGCGGTCCGGTACGGCCACGGCGTCGCAGCCGAGCGGGACCGTCATGCCCTCGGGCAGCGGCAGCCGGCGCGTCGTGGCTGTGTTCGTGGTGGCGTTCTTGGCCGTGTTCGCGGTCATGGCTGCGGGTGCGGCCGGGGCCGGAGCGGGTTGCCGGCGCTTCAGACGTACCAGCGTGTCCAGGCCGAGCGGCCGGTCGGAACCCGTGGTGAGGCGCGGGGCGACATCGCTGATGTGGGGCGCGCCGAGGCCCGGGGTCGTCGCGAGGTGCGGACCGGTGGCGTGATACGCGCCGACTCCGAAAGCGGAGGCGGTGGCGGAGCTGTGGTGCGGGCGGCCGGGGCCGATGGTGCTGTTCACGGCAGCTCCTATGCGCTGTGCTGCTTCGGTTCCCATCCGCCGCGCTGCTGCGGGGGTGTCCGGCGCTGGACCGGGATCGGCCCGTCCTCGCGGGAGCCGTGCGAAGGGCTCGGCTCGTGTGAGCGGCCCGGGTCGTGCGAGGGGCTCGGCTTGGGCCGGGCGCCCCAGCCCAGGTCGTTGCGCGGTCCGGCGGTGCCGGAGGCCGCGTCGGTCTGGTGGGGTAGCTCGGCCCAGACCAGCAGCCCGGGACCGTGTTCCTGGGCACCCCAGGCCTCGCACAGGGCGTCGACGAGCAGCAGGCCGCGCCCGCGCTCGTCGTCGGGCCGCTGCGGGGACGGGTGCGGATCGCCCGGCGCGCAGCCCTCGTCGTGCACGGCTATGCGCACCGTGTCGTCGTGGTCGTGCAGCTCGCACACGACGCGACTGCTCGCGGTGTGCACGATCGCGTTGGTGACCAGCTCGGATATGACCAGAGCCGCGCTGTCGCAGGTGTCCGCGCACACCGACCAGCCCGTCAGCCTGGCACGCGTCAGGCGTCTCGCCTGTGCGGGGGAACCCGGATGAGCGGCCAGCTCGAAGCGGAACCGGCGCCCGGCAGCGCCCCGGCCAGGGGCTGCTCCCGTGGTGGCACCGAGACCGAGGCGGTCTGCGGCGGCGTCTGTTCCTAAGGGCGCGGACGGAATCACGCTTGCCACTATCGCCCCGCCGCGAACACTTGGCAAGTGTCACTCTGAAAATTGCAGAGTGCAGTGTGACTCGGTCAGTGGCCGTGGCACACTGCTCGCAACAGCACGTCGAACGGCGCCAATTGGGATAGTCGCTGATCCGTCCGGATCTTCGAACGAATCTTCGAATGGCGCCGTAGGGCTGTCGTAGGGCTGTGCTGTCGTAGGGCAGTCGGGATCCGTTGCGGGATCCTCTGCGGGACTTCGGGTTTCCTTCGGTGGAGGTGGGAGCGTGAGCGAGCCGCGGTCCGCGCCGACCGTGGGTCAGGTCGTCCTTGGCCGACGCCTGCTGGACCTGCGGGAACGCGCCGGTCTCAAGCGCGAGGAGGCCGCCCGTGTCCTCCGTGTCGCCCCCGCCACCGTCCGCCGTATGGAGATGGCCGAGGTCGCCCTCAAGATCCCGTACCTGCAGCTGCTGCTGAAGGCCTACGGCGTGCCCGATGACGAGACCGACGTCTTCGTGCAGCTCGCCGAGGAGGCCAACAAGCCCGGCTGGTGGCAGCGGTTCCACGACATCCTGCCGGGCTGGTTCTCCATGTACGTCAGCCTGGAGGGCGCGGCCAGCCTCATCCGCTCCTACGAGCCGCACTTCGTCCCCGGGCTGCTGCAGACCGAGGACTACGCGCGCGGAGTGCTCAAGTCCGGTGCCATCGGGCAGACGAGCCCGGACGACATCGAGCGCCACGTCGCGCTGCGCATGCAACGCCAGGACCTGCTCACCCGGCCCGACGCCCCCCGCTTCTGGGTGGTGATGGACGAGACCGCCCTGCGCCGCCCCGTCGGCGGCCCGGAGGTGATGCGCGCGCAGATCGACAGGTTGCTGGAGGCTACGAAGCTGCCCCATGTGACGCTCCAGGTCGCCCCGTTCGCCAACGGGCCGCACCCGGGGACGTACGGGCCCTTCGTGCTGTTCCGGTTCGCCATGTCGGAACTCCCGGACATGGTCTACAGCGAGTACCTGACCGGCGCCGTCTACCTGGACGCGCGCTCCGAGGTGGGGACCCACCTGGAGGTCATGGACCGCATGGCGGCGCAGGCCGCCACGGCACAACGCACGAAGGAGATCCTCCGGGATCTCCGCAAGGAGCTGTGAATGGATCGCATCACGCCGCGCGGTCGCGTCTACAACGGCATGCCAGCACGGGAGTTGGGAAGCGAGGGGTGGCACAAGCCCTGGAGCGGCGGCAACGGCGGCAACTGTCTGGAGGCGATGAAGCTGTCCGACGGACGGATCGCCGTACGCCAGTCCACCGACCCGGACGGCCCCGCGCTGATCTACACCACGGACGAGATGACCGCCTTCATCGAGGGCGCGAAGGCGGGTGAGGCGGACTTCCTGCTCACGTGACCGACCCGTGCCCTTTTATTACTTGCTCAACTTCCTTGATCCGGCCTTCTGTTGCCCAGCCCCACCTTGTTCCTCCTGATCCTTGTTCCTCCTGATCCTTCCCGGCCGTCATCCGGGCGGCGGCAGCACCCCGCACAGGGCCTCAACGGCCGCCCCGTAGGCGTGTTCCGCGGGCGTCGCGTACCCCACCACCAGCCCGTCGGCCGCCGCCGTCGCCGCCTCCGGATGCCGGAACGCGGCGAGGCCGTCGAGCGCGACGCCCTGCCAGACGGCGGCCTTGACCGCAGACCGTTCGGTGCCGGGCGGCAGCCGCAGCACCGCATGCAGCCCGGCGGCGACACCGGTCACCTCGATGTGCGGCGCGTGCGCGGCGAGCGCCTCGACCAGCCGGTCGCGGCGGCGCCGGTAGTGCTGCCGCATCCGCCGCACATGACGGTCGTACGACCCGGAGCCGATGAAGTCCGCGAGGGCGAGCTGGTCCGGCACGCTCGCCCACGCCTCCCGCTCGCCCTTCGCGGCGAGCGCGGGGCCGACGTACCGCTCCGGCAGCACCATCCAGCCCAGCCGCAGCGCCGGTGACAGGCTCTTGCTGACCGAGCCGATGTGGATCACCCGCTCGGGATCGAGGCCCTGAAGTGCGCCGACGGGCCGTCGGTCGTAGCGGAACTCGCCGTCGTAGTCGTCCTCCAGCACCACCGCCCCGCGCGCGCGTGCCCAGTCGATCACCGCCGCCCGGCGCTCCGGGTGCAGCGGGCCGCCGGTCGGGAACTGGTGTGCGGGCGTGAGCAGTACGGCCCGCTCCCGCCCCAACTCCGCCACGCGAGCGCCGTGTTCGTCCAGCGGCAGCGGCACGGTCCGCACGCCGGCCGCCGCGAGCAGCCCTCGGTGGAAGCCCAGCCCGTACGACTCGACGGCCAGCGGACCGCGCAGCACGCCACCGCTGCCGCCGCCGTCGCCTGCGCCGCCTCCGGGTCCGCCCGGTGGCCCGAACAGCAGCCGCAGGGCGTGCGCGAAGCCGGAGCAGATCACGATCCGGTCCGGCGCGGTACGTACCCCTCGCGCGCGTGCCAGGTACTCCGTGAGCGCCTCCCGCAACTCCCGGCGTCCGGCGGGATCCCCCGGCCCGAACGCCTCGTTGGGCGCCGCCCGCAGCGCCCTGCGGTAGGAGGCCGCCCAGGCCGACCGGGGGAACGCCGAGGCGTCCGGCGTGCCCTGGCGCAGATCGTGCCGCGGCTCACGCGCGCGTGCGGGAGTCTTCACGGGCACACGCCCGGCCCGCGGCAACGGCACGGCCCTCCCCCGCTGCCCGGAAGGCGCGGGAGGTACCCCCATCGCGACCCGGGTGCCCGAGCCCTGGCGGGCGGTCAGCCAGCCCTCCGCGACCAGCTCCGCGTACGCGTCGGCCACCGTGTTGCGGGCCAAGCCGAGGTCGGCGGCGAGCGAACGGTACGGCGGCAGCCGTGTGCCCGGCGCCAGCCGCCCGCCGCGCACCGCCTCCCGCAGCGCCCGGATCAGCGCGGCCCGCCGCCCACCCGGTCCCGACAGCTCCAGATGCAGATCGGCACCGATCCGCTCCGCGGAATTGACCCATGATTCCGTCACGAAATTGCACCCTACGGCAGGTCTTTCGACTGCATAGGTTGGGGGACATGACGACGAACACGACGACGAACACGACGGCCAACACGACGGCGAACACCACCCAGCCGACGACCGCGCTCGCCTCCGGCACGGCGGTCGACACCTCCGCGGGGATCGCCGCGGCCGAGGCCGCCCGCAGCCGCCTGGACTTCGCCAGGACCGCTCCGAAGGTCTTCCGCGCCCTCATCGGCTTCGACGCCGCCTCCCGGGCGGGCCTCGACCCCGCGCTGGTCGAGCTGATCCAGATCCGCGCCTCGCTCCTCAACCACTGCGCCTACTGCCTCCACATGCACACCAACGACGCCCGCAAGGCCGGCGAGAGCGAGGACCGGCTGCACATGGTCGCCGTGTGGCGCGAGGCGCGGCACTTCTTCACCCCGCGGGAACAGGCGGCACTGGCCCTGACCGAGGCGGTCACCCTCGTCGCCGACGGAGGCGTCCCGGACGACGTCTACGTGGAGGCCGCCACCCAGTTCGAGGACGAGGAACTGGCCCAGGTACTCGCCCTGATCTTCACGATCAACACCTGGAACCGGCTGGCCCTGGCCACGGCCAAGGTGGCGGGCACGGACGAACGCCGCCGCTGAGCAGGCCTCGCGCGGGCTGGGGGCTCGGTGCGGCGCCGGCCGGCCGAGGCCTCACACCACCATCGGCCGGTCCCTCGGAGAGACCGGCGCCGGCAGCCGCGAACTCCCCGTCAGATGGCGGTCGACGGCCGCGGCGACCGCCCGCCCCTCCGCGATCGCCCACACGATCAGAGACTGCCCGCGCCCCGCGTCCCCGGCGGCGAACACGCCGGGGACGTTGGTCGCGTAGCCGTCGTCCCGGGCGATCGTGCCGCGCGGCTCCAGACGCAGGCCCAACTGCCCGATGAGCCCGTCCTCCTGGTCGGGCCCGGAGAAACCGAGGGCGAGCAGCACGAGATCGGCGGGCAGCATCCGCTCCGTACCCGGCACCGTCTGCCGCCGCTCGTCGACCTCGACGAGGTGCAACGCTTGCACATGCCCGGCCGCGTCCCCGGTGAAGCGGAGCGTGGACGCCGCGAACAGCCGCGCGTCCGCATCCGCCGCCGGAGCCGTCCGCAGGTCCCGCGCCTCCTCGTGCGCCGCCGACAGCCGGTAGACCTTCGGGTACGTCGGCCAGGGCTCGGCCTCCTCGTCGCGCTCGGCACCCGGCTGGGCGTAGATGTCCAGCTGGGTCACGGACGCCGCCCCCTCGCGCACCGCCGTCCCCAGACAGTCCGCCCCGGTGTCCCCGCCCCCGACGATCACGACATGCTTGCCGGCGGCGGACAGCGGCGAGACCTCCAGATCCCCCTCGCACACCCGGTTGGCCAGCGGCAGGTACTCCATGGCCTGGTGTATCCCGTCCAACTCCCGGCCGGGCACCGGAAGTTCCCGCCATGCCGTGGCCCCCGTGGCGATCACCATGGCGTCGTACCGGCTGCGCAGGCCGGACGCCGACACATCCCGTCCGACCGTCGTCGACGCGCGGAATCTGGTCCCCTCCGCCCGCATCTGTGCGACCCGCCGCTCCAGATGCCGTTTCTCCATCTTGAACTCGGGGATGCCGTACCGCATCAGACCGCCGATCCGGTCGTCCCTCTCGTACACCGCGACCGTGTGCCCCGCCCGGGTCAGCTGCTGCGCCGCCGCGAGCCCGGCGGGCCCGGAGCCGATCACCGCGACCGTCCTGCCCGACAGCCGCTCGGGAGGCAGCGGCGGGGTGAAACCCTCCTCCCACGCCCGGTCGGCGATCGCGCACTCGACGTTCTTGATCGTGACGGCCGGCTGGTTGATCGCCAGCACGCACCCCGCCTCGCAGGGCGCCGGACACAGGCGGCCGGTGAACTCGGGGAAGTTGTTCGTCGCGTGCAGCCGGTCGCTCGCGGCCCGCCAGTCCTCCCGCGACACCAGGTCGTTCCACTCGGGGATGAGATTGCCCAGCGGGCACGCGTCGTGACAGAACGGGACGCCGCAGTCCATGCAGCGGTCCGCCTGCTTGCTGATGATGGGCAGCAGCGCCCCCGGGACGTACACCTCGTCCCAGTCCCGCACCCGCTCCTCGACGGGCCGCCGCGGCCACTCCTGGCGCGGCGTGGTCATGAACCCCTTGGGATCGGCCATGGTCGTCTTCCTCGCGTACGCGTACCGGAGGTACTGGGTGTACGACGGGCCGTGCGCCGCCATCGGGCGCCACTCTTCCGGCCACGATACGTCCGCGACGACGGCAGCGCAGAGCGGCCGGACAGCGCTTTCTGCCGGGGCCGGGCAGCGGCGTCGGTGACGACGGCACACGCGGGCCCGGGGGTGCACGGGGTGCGCGGGCCGGCCGGGATGCCTGAGGTCATCCTCGCCGACCATCCCCGACGGACGGCTGCTGCCACCCCTCGGCGCTCGGCACCCCTCGGCGCTCGGTGCCCCGGCCGATGCCTCAGGCGCCCAGCCGCTCCCCGCCGTCCTGCCAGGCCCGCAGCACGTCCTCCACGGCCGGTGCGATCCGCCGCCGCGCCTCGTACCGGTGCAGCCCGCTCATCAGCAGCTGGTCGTACGGTGTGTCCACATGCCGTACGGCCGCCACGACGGCCGAGATCACCGCCCCCTCCGTCAGTGCCCGCCCGGCCGCGCTGCGCCCGACCCGCCCGCTGCCCCGCACGGACGCGTGCGCCGCGATCGCCCGGGCCCGCTCGGCCGGGCAACCGGGAAACAGCCGCAGTATCTCGGCCGCGAACGCCACCACGAACCGCTCGTCCTCGGCCGCCCGGCACCTCGCGTCCCGCGCTCGCCGCCGGCGCCGGGCCTCCGCGTCCGCCAGGCACCGCGTCTCGGCCCGGGCCAGTGCCGCCTCCTCCACGAGCACGCCCTGCCGCTCGTACCGGCTCTGCCGCCGGTTGAACCGCACCACCACCGCCGACAGCGCGCTCTCCTCCCGCGACCGGCGGGTCAGCGCCGTGTCACCGCGCGGCAGGAACACCAGGTGCCCGAGGTCCACGCAGTCCAGGCAGCGCGGCGCTCCGTCCTCCAGCACGAGCAGCGACAGCGGCCCACGCCGGCATGCGGTACACCGCTTGGCCTTCAGGGGCTGGATGACGACAAGTCCGTCGGCAGGGCGGGGAGTTATGGGAAGCGCCATGCCCGCTACTTTCCCCGTCGCCGCCCCGACACCTCCTCTTCCGCCCTACCGCCACCCGGCATGATGGGCCCTGTGCGACTCGAAGCGATCACCTGGGACCGGCTCGCCGACCTGCTCGCCGACCGGCTGGCCGGTCTGGCGCCTGCCGACGGCGGTGCCTGGCCGCGCGTCGGCTTCGACGGCGCCCCGGCCGCCCGCCCGGGAGACCTCGCCGAGCGTGTCGGGGAGGCGCTGCGTGTGCGCGGCCGGCCCTCGCTGGTCGTCGGCACCGAGGGTTTCCTGCGCCCCGCCTCACTCCGCCTGGAACACGGGCGGCGCGACGCCGAGTCGTATTACGGCGGCTGGTTCGACACGGGCGCCCTGTGGCGCGAGGTCTTCGGCCCGCTCGAGCCCGGAGGCGACGGGCGCGTCCTGCCCGACCTCTGGGACGCGGCCACCGACCGCGCCACCCGCAGCCCCTACGTCCAACTCCCGCCCGGTGGAGTCCTGTTGGTCCACGGCCCCCTCCTTCTTCGGCACTGGTTCCCCTTCGACCTGACCGTCCATGTCCTCCTCTCCCCGGCGGCCCTGCGCCGCCGTACCCCCGAGGCCGACCACTGGATGCTCCCGGCCTTCGAGCGCTACGCGACCGAGACCGACCCCGCCGCGACGGCCGACGTCCTCGTCCGCGCCGACGACCCACGGCATCCCGCCTGGAGCGGCTGATCAGCCCGTCCGCCGGGTGCGTCGGTCAGAGCCAGCCGTTGCGCCTGAAGCCCCGGTACAGCACCAGACACGCCACCGCCATCACGCCCATCACCAGCGGATAGCCGAACCGCCAGTGCAGCTCCGGCATGTGGTCGAAGTTCATGCCGTACACGCCGCACACCATCGTCGGTACGGCGATCACCGCCGCCCAGGCCGTGATCTTCCGCATGTCCTCGTTCTGCGTGACCGTCACCTGCGCGAGGTGCGCCTGCAGGATGGAGTTGAGGAGTTCGTCGAACGCGGCGATCTGCTCCTTCGCTCGCATCAGATGGTCGAACACATCCCGGAAGTAGGCCTGTATCTCCGGATCGACCACCCGTATCGGCCGGGTGGCCAGATCCTCGACGGGGCGGGCCAGCGGCACCACCGCCCGCTTCAGCTCCAGCAGTTCACGCTTCAGCTGGTAGATGCGTCCGGGGTCGGTCCGCGCGCCGTTCTCCGAGAACACGTCCGTCTCGACCTGGTCGATGTCGGCCTGCACCGCGTCCGTGACGTTCAGGTAGTCGTCGACCACGTGGTCGGCGATCGCGTGCAGCACCGCCGCCGGCCCCTTGGCCAGTTGCTGCGGATCCGCCTCGAGTTCCTCGCGCAGCGGGCCCAGTGAGCCGTGCCGACCGTGCCGCACCGTGATGACGAAGTCCTGGCCGACGAACACCATGATCTCGCCGGTGTCCACCACCTCGCTGGTCGACGTCAGTTGCTCGTGCTCCACGTAGCAGACCGTCTTGAACACCGCGAAGAGCGTCTCGCCGTAACGCTCCAGCTTCGGCCGCTGATGCGCCTCGACCGCGTCCTCCACCGCCAGCGGATGCAGGTCGAACAGTTCTGCGATGCCGGCGAACTCGCGGTCCGTCGGTTCGTGCAGCCCCAGCCAGACGAACCCCTCGCGGCTCTTGCGGACCAGCTCCAGGCCGTCCATCAGGTCGGTGGATTCCGGCACGCGCACGCCGTCCTGGTAGGTCACGCAGTTCACCACCGAGGAGCCCAGCGGAGACCTGGCGGGATGGCTCAGGTCGACGCGGGGCCGGCGCTGGGCCAGCCGCGCCATCCGGCGCAGCCTGCCGACCCTGTCGAGCCCTGTGACCTTCCGCAGATTTCCAGCCATGGACATCTGGATCTCCTCGTGTGGATCTCCTCGCGCAACGCTTCCGCGACTTGCCTGGCAGTCTGCCAGTCCGGCGCAAGATGCGGGTAAGCCTGTGGGAACAACGCGTTCCGCTTGGTTCCGGCCTGTGGACAGAGGCCGTACCCGGCTGCGGACGGAGCGTCGACCACCCCGGACAGGCAAGTCAACTGGAATGATCGCGGCATGACGCGATCCGACGGCTATCTCCTGGACAATCGGCAGACGCAGGCGGGGGAGCGCTTCGACGCCTTCGCCACGCTCTTCGACCCCGTCACCTTCCGGCACCTCGAAGGGTTCGAGGTCGGAGCCGGCTGGCGCTGCTGGGAAGTCGGGGCGGGCGGCACCTCCGTGGTGTCCTGGCTCGCCAAGAAGGTCGGCCCGACCGGCAAGGTCGTCGCCACCGACATCGACACCTCACAGGTCGCCGCCGCGGCCCGGCCCCCGGTCGAGGTCCTCGTCCACGACGTGGGCGCCGAGGAGCCGCCGGGGGAGGGTTTCGACCTGGTGCACGCCCGGCTGGTCCTCGTCCATGTCCCGGACCGGGACCGGGCGTTGCTTTCCATGATCAAGGCGCTGCGGCCCGGCGGACGGCTGCTGATCGAGGACGCCGACCCCGCCCTGCAACCCCTTCTCTGCCCCGACGAGCACGGCCCCGAGCAGCGGCTCGCCAACCGGCTGCGCCAGGGCTTCCGCCAGCTGCTCGCCGACCGCGGCGTCGACCTGTCGTACGGCCGCAAGCTCCCGCGCCTGCTCCGCGAGGCCGGACTGCGCGGGGTGGCGGCCGACGCGTACTTCCCGGTGACCTCACCCGCCTGTGCCGCCCTGGAGGCCGCCACGGTCCGCCAGATCCGCGACCAGCTCGTCACCGCGGGGCTGGCCACCGACGAGGACATCGACCAGCACCTGGCCAACGTTGAGTCCGGCGGCATGGACCTGGCCACCGCACCGATGATCTCGGCGTGGGGGCGCAAGGGCTAGGCCGTGAAGAGGGGCCCTGGCGGAGCGCGCCCGTGACCAGGCCGAGCCGCCGCTCTGGTCAGGGAGGCGTCAGCTGGCGCTGGCATCCGTGCCGGCATCGGCCCCGGACTGAGCATCGGCATCTTTCCGGGCGCTGGCTCGGGTACGGCATCCGCCCCCGCTCCGGTTCAGGGGGGCGTCAGCCGGCAGCGGCCTCAGCATCGGCACCCGCGCCGGCCCCGGGACGGGTACGGCATCCGTCCCGGCTACGGCCCATGGAGGCGTCAGCCAGTACCGGCCCCAGCATCGGTCCCCGCACTCCGGCAGGGTGGTCTGCCCCCCACCCGTTCCACCGCCTGGGCCCCCGCCCGGCAGCCCCGTGCCGCCGCCTCGACCGGGTCCGCGCCCGCGGCCAGGGCGGCGAGGAACGCGCCGGTGAAAGCGTCGCCCGCGCCCGTGGTGTCCCGGGGCGCCGCGGGCACGGCGGGTACCCGGGCGAGCACGGTCCCCGCGCGGGCCACCACGGCCCCGTCCGCCCCCGACTTGACCACCACCAGCGGTACCAGGCGACTCAACTTGGCCGCCGCGTCCGCCGGATCGGAAAGGCCGGTCAGCGGACACGCCTCGTCCCGGCTGGGCAGCAGCACGTCCAGCCCGTCCGCGAACGCCAGGAAACGGTCCACCCCCAGCTCCATCAGGAAGCCCGCCGACGCCGGATCCAGGCTCACCGGTACGCCACGCGCGCGTGCCGCCGCGAGCGCCATCGCCGCGAGGGCCCGGCTCGACTCCGTGAACAGCAGGTACCCCGACAGGTGCAGCCGGGCGACCCCGTCGAGCAACGCGTCCGTCCAGTCGGCGGGTTCGAGCCGCAGGGACGCTCCGCTGTCGGTGAGGAACGTGCGCTCGGCCGCCGCGCCCGTGTCGACGAGGCAGACGACCGTCCCGGTGGCCGCCTCCTGGTCGATCACCAGCCGGGGCCGCACCCCGGCAGCCACCAGCTCCCGCTCGTGCCAGCCGGCCGCGTCCGCGCCCACCCGCCCCAGCAGCCGTACGTCCGCACAGCCCGCGTGAGCGGCCCAGCAGGCCACGTTGGCCCCCGCCCCGCCGGGCAGCGTCCGCACCACGGCGGCCGTGTCGGTACCGGCCGCGAGCGGACCGCGGTGCCGGGCGACCACGTCCGTGACGACGTCACCGACAACCAGTAGCGCCCCCGCCGGGCCGGCGGTCACGGCCTGGTCCACGCCGCGGAGATCCGGGCCGCCAGGCGCACATTGCCGCGCACCGCCGCCAGATTGGCGCTCAGCGAGGCCCCGTCCGTGTGCCGGACCAGATAGTCGAGCAGGAACGGCGTGACCGCCTGGCCGGTGACCCCTTCCTCCTCGCAGGCGTGCAGCGCGTCGGCGAGCACGCGGGCGTGCAGCCCGGGATCGAGCTGCTCGGCCTCCGGGACGGGGTTGGCGACGATCAGCGCCGACCCGGGCGCGTCGAGCGTGTCCTGCGCCCGCATGACCGCTGCGACCTGCTCCGGGCTGTGCAGCGTCCAGTCGACCGGATGCCCCGAGTCGGACAGGTAGAAGCCGGGGAACCGGTCCGTGCCGTACCCGGCGACGGCCACGCCGAGCGTCTCCAGACGCTGCAGGGTCGCCGGCACATCGAGGATCGACTTCACGCCCGCGCACACCACCGTGATCCGGGTGCGCGCCAGCAGGCCCAGGTCGGCCGACTCGTCCTGCGTCACCGTCCACTGCCGGTGCACACCGCCGAGCCCGCCCGTGGCGAACACCCGGACACCCGCGAGCGCGGCCAGCTGCGCCGTCGCCGACACCGTGGTCGCCCCGCTCGCCCCCGCCGCCACGGCGAGCGGCAGGTCGCGGTGGCCCAGCTTGCGGATGCCGTCCTCGTTCGCGACCCGCTCCACCTGTTCCTTGTCCAGGCCGACATGGGGGCGCCCGTCGAGCACGGCGATGGTCGCGGGCACGGCGCCCTCTCGCCGCACCAGGTCCTCCAGCTCCAGCGCCACCCGCAGATTGCGCGGCCGGGGCAGCCCGTGCGCGATGATCGTGGACTCAAGGGCCACCACGGGCCGCCCGGAGTCGATCGCTTCCCGGACTTCTTCCGACACCACCAGCACCACGTGCCCGCCTCCTGTCAGTCGGTCCTTCCCTGATCCCTGGCGGGCGCCACGCCCGCGTAAACGCTTGCGCCCTGTGGGGGAGGCCACCAGCCTGGGCGGCATGAAGGACAACATCACGCGTCTCGACCACGTCGTCCTGTGGGTGACCGATCCCGTCGCCGCGGCCGGCTTCTACGAAAAGGCCGTCGGCCTGGAGCCGCTGCGCCTCGACGAGTACGTCGCCGGCAAGGTCACCTTCCCCTCCGTCCGCGTCAACGAGGAAACCATCCTCGACCTCGCCCCGCGCACCTTCGCGGAGCACATGAAGATGCTCCCCGGTTCGGCCGACAGCGCGGGCCACCCCGTCAACCACATCTGCCTGTCCCTGCCGTCGGACGCCTTCGCCGCCCTGCGCGCCCGGCTGACGGAACAGGGTGTGCCCATGTCCGACATCGGCCACGACTCGTACGGCGCCCGGGGCAAGGCCCCGCGCAGCTTCTACTTCCGGGACCCCGACGGCAACGTCTTCGAGGCCCGGCACTACGCGTAGCCGAGTCCGGGCGCGGTCAGAACAGCGGCTCGGGCAGCACGCCCTCCAGCGCGAGCAGCTTCCGCTTGGTCTCCAGTCCGCCTCCGAAGCCGCCGATGCCGCCGTCGCTCTCCACGACGCGGTGGCACGGCACGACGACCGGCAGTGGATTGGCGCCCATGGCCGCGCCCACCGCCTGCGCCCCGCCCGGCTGCCCGACCCGTCCGGCGAGATCGCCGTAGCCCACCACCGTGCCGTACGGCACGCCGGACGCCAGCTCACGCAGCACCTGCCGGTTGAAGCCGGAGATCAGTGACCAGTCCAGCGGCAGGTCGAAGTCGTGACGCTCGCCCGTGAAGTACGCCTCGAGCTGGCGTATCGCCTCGGCCAGCAGCGGCGAGCCGGGATCCTCGGCCGGCTGGCTGCCCAGCCGGGCCGCGAGCCGCTCCAGGGCCCGGTCGCGCACCGCGTCCGTGGCGTGGAAGATCACGTTGACCAGTCCCTCGCGGGTCGCCGCCAGCATCAGCGGGCCGATGCCGCTGTCCACGACGGCCCACACCACCCGCTGCTCGTCCTGCCCATGGCTGTCCATGCGCCCACGGTACGACCCGCCACTGACAACGCCCGTCCGGCCGCCGCCCGTCCGCGGGCTCAGCGTCTGCGGAGGGCCGACCGCACGAGGTCCGGCTTGTTCGTGATGATCCCGTCGACGCCGTAGCGCGCGACCTTCCGGGCCGTTGCCGCGTCGTTCACCGTCCACGAGAACACTTCGAGCGGCCTGCGGTGCACCCCCTTGAAGGTGTGCACGGTCGCGACGTAGCCGAGGGAGATCGACTGGTACGAGGGATTGATCAGGTCGGTGAAGTGCGCGTACCGGTGCAGCTGTTCCACGGACGGCCTGCCGAGGTAGCCGGTGGTGACGGCGGGCCGCAGCTCGTGGACGATCCGCAGGGTGTCCGCGCTGAAACTCTGCACGATCAGCCGGCCGAGGTGCTCCCGGTCCAGCCAGCCCTCGTCGCCCAGGAGCTTCAGGGTCTGCTGCTCGATGCCCGGGTACAGCTTCGGATTCTTGATCTCCAGGAGCAGCTTCTCGTGGTTGTGCTCGACCCGGCGCATGTACTGCTTCAGTGTCGGCACGCGCGTGCCCGCGTACGCGGGGGAGAACCAGCTGCCCGCGTCCAGCCGGGCGATCTCGGCCGCGGTGAAGTCCTTCACCTTCCAGGGCGCCCGGCCGGGGAAGACGTCCTCGACGTTCGTGGTGCGCTGCAGGCTGTCGTCGTGGATGACGACCAGTTGCCCGTCCTTGGTGCGCTGGACGTCGTTCTCGACCCACGAGAAGCCGAGCTGCGCCGCCTTGTCGATGGAGGCCAGGGTGTTCTCGGGAGCGTAGGCGGAGGCGCCCCTGTGGGCGATCACGGTGGGTTCGCCCGTCCTGCCCGGACGGGCGTGCGGGGCGGGGGTCTTGCCGGCGTCCGAGGCGGGAGTCTGCAGGACGACCGTGCCCAGGACCGCGGCGACCATAGTGGCGGCTGCGCGCGCGTACATGCGTCCTCCTCGCGTCGAGCGAACACGTACAGCTACATATTGACAGCAGTGGGTGAACCCCGTCCGGGCGCACGATGGCCACACATGGAACCGAAGGGTTCCCACGTGCTCACCGGTCCCGCACAACTGGGGCAGGGGCGTGTTTCTTTACCGGAATTTCGTTCGACCATTCCGGTGGGGGTCATACTCTCTGCGACAACCCTGACCGCCCGTGCGGTCCTGGGACGGGGGCATATTCAGGTATTCCGGGACGCGAGAGGCGGAGGGGCAGCCGCGCATGCATGGCACGGTCGACGGATTCAGCTACGGGGCCGTCACCCCGCTGGTGGCCTATGTGATGGCCTGCCTCGGCGGTGCCCTCGGCCTGCGCTGCACCACCCGGTCCCTGCTGGTCACGCACTCCCGGCGGCCCGCCTGGCTGGCCCTCGGCTCGGCCGCGATCGGCTCCGGCATATGGACCATGCACTTCGTCGCCATGATGGGCTTCACCATCAAGGAGACGCCGATCCACTACGACGAGGGGATCACCTACGCGAGCCTCGGCCTCGCCATCGTCATGGTGGGCGTCGGGATCTTCATCGTCGGCTACCGGGGCGCCACCGGCACCCCGCTCTTCACCGGCGGCACGATCACCGGTCTGGGCGTCGCCTCGATGCACTATCTCGGCATGGCCGGAATGGAGTTCGACGGGCGGTTCAGCTACAACACGCTGACCGTCGTCGCGTCCGTCGTCATAGCGGTCGTGGCCGCCACCACCGCGCTGTGGGCCGCGGGACGTGTCCGTGGCTTCCTGTGGAGCGTGGGAGCGAGCCTGGTCATGGGCCTGGCGGTCAGCGGCATGCACTACACCGGCATGGCTGCCCTCAGCGTCCACCTGCACGGCACCCCGAGTGCCACCGGCGGGGCGTCCGAGGCCTCGGTGCTCGCGCCGATGCTGATCGGCCCGCTCGCCTTCCTGCTCGTCGCCGGCGTCGTCGTGATGCTCGACCCGCGGATGGTCATGGGCCGGCCCGACTGGACGCCCGTCGAGCACAAGCCGGGCGTCCCGGCCGCCGCCGTCGCCTCCCACCTGGACCGCCGCCCGCCCCATCCCGCCGCCGGACGGGCCGCCCGGCCCGAGCACGAGGGCTCCCGCACCCCGTAAAAGTGCTGATCCGGGCCGGTTGTCAGTGCGGGGTCGTACGGTTGATTCCATGCGGCCCGTTTCCCAGATCGAACGCACGGTGGCGCCCTTCGAGGTCGTCAGCCCCTACCAGCCCAGCGGCGACCAGCCGGCGGCCATCGCCGAGCTGGCCAAGCGCATCGGGGCCGGTGAGAAGGACGTCGTCCTGCTCGGCGCGACCGGCACCGGCAAGTCCGCCACCACGGCGTGGATGATCGAGAAGCTCCAGCGCCCCACGCTCGTCATGGCGCCGAACAAGACGCTGGCCGCCCAGCTGGCCAACGAGTTCCGCGAGCTTCTTCCGAACAACGCGGTCGAATACTTCGTCTCGTACTACGACTACTACCAGCCCGAGGCCTACGTCCCGCAGTCGGACACCTACATCGAGAAGGACTCCTCGATCAACGAGGAGGTCGAGCGGCTGCGCCACTCGGCGACGAACTCGCTGATCACCCGGCGCGACGTCATCGTGGTCGCCTCCGTCTCCTGCATCTACGGCCTCGGTACTCCGCAGGAGTACGTGGACCGGATGGTCCCCCTGCGCGTCGGCGACGAGATCGACCGCGACGAGCTGCTGCGCCGCTTCGTCGACATCCAGTACACGCGCAACGACATGGCCTTCACCCGCGGCACCTTCCGGGTCCGCGGCGACACCATCGAGATCTTCCCGGTCTACGAGGAGCTGGCCGTCCGCATCGAGATGTTCGGCGACGAGATCGAGGCGCTGTCCACGCTGCACCCGCTCACGGGCGAGATCATCAGCGACGACCAGCAGCTGTACGTCTTCCCCGCCTCCCACTACGTCGCAGGCCCCGAGCGCATGGAGCGGGCCGTCAACGACATCGAGAAGGAGCTGGGGGAGCGCCTGGCCGAGCTGGAGAAGCAGGGCAAGCTCCTGGAGGCCCAGCGCCTGCGGATGCGCACCACGTACGACATCGAGATGCTCCGCCAGATCGGCACCTGCTCCGGTGTGGAGAACTACTCGATGCACTTCGACGGTCGCTCGCCCGGCTCCCCGCCCAACACCCTGCTGGACTACTTCCCGGACGACTTCCTGCTCGTCATCGACGAGTCGCACGTGACCGTCCCGCAGATCGGCGCCATGTACGAGGGCGACGCCTCCCGCAAGCGCACCCTCGTGGAGCACGGCTTCCGCCTGCCCTCCGCGCTCGACAACCGGCCGCTGAAGTGGGAGGAGTTCCAGGAGCGCATCGGGCAGACCGTCTACCTGTCGGCGACCCCCGGCACCTACGAGCTGTCCCGTGGCGACGGCGTCGTGGAGCAGATCATCCGCCCGACCGGCCTGGTCGACCCGGAGGTCGTGGTCAAGCCCACCGAGGGCCAGATCGACGACCTGGTGCACGAGATCCGCAAGCGCACCGAGAAGGACGAGCGCGTCCTGGTCACCACGCTCACCAAGAAGATGGCCGAGGACCTCACCGACTACTTCCTGGAACTCGGCATCCAGGTGCGCTACCTGCACAGCGACGTGGACACCCTGCGCCGTGTCGAGCTGCTGCGCGAGCTGCGCTCCGGCGAGTTCGACGTCCTCGTCGGCATCAACCTCCTGCGCGAGGGCCTCGACCTGCCCGAGGTCTCCCTGGTGGCGATCCTCGACGCCGACAAGGAGGGCTTCCTGCGCTCCGGCACCTCCCTGATCCAGACCATCGGCCGCGCGGCGCGCAACGTCTCCGGCCAGGTCCACATGTACGCCGACAAGATCACCCCGGCGATGGAGAAGGCCATCGAGGAGACCAACCGCCGCCGGGAGAAGCAGGTCGCGTACAACAAGGCGAACGGCATCGACCCGCAGCCGCTGCGCAAGAAGATCAACGACATCGTCGCGCAGATCGCCCGCGAGGAGGTCGACACCGAACAGCTCCTCGGCTCCGGCTACCGCAAGCTGAAGGACGGCAAGGGCGCCAAGGCACCCGTCCCGTCGCTCGGCGACAAGGCGGCCAAGGGCGCGAAGGCCGGCAAGACCGCCAAGTCCGCCAAGGGCAAGGCGGCTGCCGCGGTGCCGACCGACCGCCCGGCGGCCGAACTCGCCGAGCAGATCGAGGAGATGACGGAGCGTATGCGCGCCGCCGCGGCGGAGCTGCAGTTCGAGATCGCGGCCCGGCTGCGCGACGAGGTCTCCGAGATGAAGAAGGAACTGCGCCAGATGCGGGAGGCGGGCCTCGCCTGAGCCGTCGGCACTGTGCCGGACCTCGGCATACGCGCCAAGTGTTGCAACACCGACACAAAGCGCGGGCCGGGGTTCGGCGCTGTCAGTGCCCCTGCGTAGGGTTCTGAACAACCGCACACTGTGCGGCAACAGGGGAACACCGAAAGGGGAAGCGGCCGTGTCCGTCAACTTGACCAAGGGTCAGGCCATCAGTCTGGAGAAGAAGGACGGAGGCACCCTGACGGCGGTCCGCATGGGGCTCGGCTGGCAGGCGGCGAAGCGGCGCGGCCTGTTCGGCTCGCGCACGCGCGAGATCGACCTGGACGCCTCGGCGGTGCTGTTCGCGGAGAAGCAGCCGGTCGACGTCGTCTTCTTCCGCCACCTCGTGAGCGACGACGGCTCCGTGCGCCACACCGGCGACAACCTGGTCGGCGGCGTGGGCCAGGGCGGCGACGACGAGGCGATCCTCGTGGACCTGCAGCGCGTCCCGGTCCACATCGACCAGATCGTCTTCACCGTGAACTCCTTCACGGGCCAGACCTTCCAGGAGGTGCAGAACGCGTTCTGCCGCCTCGTGGACGAGACCAACGGCCAGGAACTCGCCCGCTACACCCTGGCGGGCGGCGGCGAGTACACCGCGCAGATCATGGCGAAGGTGCACCGCGCGGGCTCGGGCTGGACCATGACCGCACTGGGCACCCCGGCCAACGGCCGTACGTTCCAGGACCTGATGCCGGCGATCCTGCCGCACCTGTAGGCCCGCCCGCTCAACCGGCGAAACACGCACGACATCACGACACACGGGGGCGAGGGCGATGACGGCCGAACTGGCGCGAGGGCAGAACCATCCGCTGCCCCCGACCCGGCTGGAGATCCGGATCACGTCCGGTGCGCCGGTCCTGGCCGGAGCGACGCTCGGCGACGAGAACGGCACGGTGCACGGCCCCCAGTGGGTCGTCCACCCCGGCGCCCCCGCCCAGCCCGGTCTCGAGGTGTCCCGGCAGGCCGCCGCCGAGCACCGCCTGGCCGTCGACCTGGCCGCCCTGCCCGAAGCGGTGCACCGGGTCGACGTGTTCCTCGCCCTCCCGGCGGCGACGGGAGGCCCACTCCGGTTCGGCGCCGTCGCCGCCCCGCACACCACGCTCACCGAAGCCGACGGCACCGAACTCGTCGGCTACACCCTCACCGGCCTCGACGCCGAGTCGGCCGTCGTCGCCGTGGAGCTGTACCGCCGCCAGGGCGCCTGGAAGGTGCGCGCGGTGGGCCAGGGGTACGACGGCGGCCTGGCCGCGCTCCTGGCCGACCACGGCGTGCGCGAGGCCGACGAACTGGCGGCCGGCATCCAGGAGTCCGTGGCCCGCAGCCTGGCCCGCGCGACAACGGCCCCGGCGCCCCCGCCGCAGGACACCTCGGCGTCCGCGACGGGGGAGCCGCTGTCGTACGAGACCCAGCACCCGTACGACGCGCGCCCCCCGCACACCGCCCGGACCCCCGACGGAGGTCAGGACCCCGGCGGCCCGATCGACTACACCCACCCCCGCCGTCGTACGCACACCTCCCCGCCACCGCCCGCCCCCACGGCGCCCCCGGCCGCCGACGGGGAGCCCGCGCAGCCTGTCGCCGGGGACGCGGTGGGCTGGTCGATGGAGGAGCGGCTGTACAACCAGGTGTGGGGGATGTTCGAGGACCTGGCCCGCTCCACGGCCGCGTACCGCAGCGCCGTCGACTTCGCCGACTCCCGCATGGAGAAGGAGCTGGACCAGCTCCTCGGCGACCTGCGCGGCCGGATCGGCACGGCGGGCGGGGCCGCGCGCGAGGAGGCCCAGGCGCGGCGCGCCGAGCTGGTCGACCAGGCGAGAGCCGCCCTCGACCGTGACCTCGCCCAGCTGACCGCCGAGTCCGAGGTCGTCGAGCCCGCGCTCCCGCCGGCGTACGCCCGGTGGGACAACCCTGTCTGGCACGGCTACCAGGTGCCGTCCGAGCCCGCGATGGCCGTGCGAGTCGGTGATCTCCACCTTCCCGAGAGCGAGCCGCTGCGCATCCCGCTGCTGGTGAGGCTGCCGTTGGAACGGGGCCTGTGGATCGACAGCGGGCCTACCGCGGCAGCCGACGAGACCTTCCGGGACTCCGCCCAGCTGCGGCAGCTGGCCATGGAGACGGCGGTGGCGCTCGCGGCCCGGCTGCTCGCCGTGCACCCGGCCGGGGAGTTCGCCGTGCAGGTCATCGACCCGGCCGGCGCGGGAGCCCGGGCGCTCCTGCCGCTGACGGGCACGGAGACGCTCGCCGTCCCGCCCGCGAGCGGGGCCAGGGGCGTGGCGGACGTGCTGGAGGGACTCACGCGGCGAGTCGACCTGCTGCAGATGGCGGTGCGCGGCGGCGCTCCCGAGTCGCTGCCCCCCGATGTCGACCTCGCCCGGCAGCTGCTGATCGTCAACGACTTCCCGCACGGCTTCGACGACCGGGCCGTGACGCAGCTGCGCTACCTCGCCGACGAGGGGCCGGCCGTCGGCGTCCACCTGCTGATGGTCGCGGACCGCGAGGACGCCGCCGCCTACGGCCCCTTGCTCGACCCGCTGTGGCGTTCGCTGATGCGGCTCACGCCCGTGCCCGACGACCACCTCGCCGACCCCTGGGTCGGTCACGCCTGGACGTACGAGCCCGCGCTCGTACCGCCCGGCAGCCAGGTCCTCCAGCACGTGCTCACCGAGGTGGCCAGGACCAGGACCAAGTAAAGGTAAAGCGCATCTGAACAGGGCGTTTGGTCTTTCTTTTACTAATGTCTTTACCAGCGCTTGGTGAATGGGGTACTGTCTTCCGTGCGGAGGGGAGTACTCCCTGACTGCGGCGCACCCGTCAGTACGGACCTGTTCAGGTCCCGGGGCGCCGGCCCGTCCCGGGCGGAAGAGACCTCCGGCAGCGACAACGCTCATGTGTTCGCCGTCCCGTCATGCCGGAGGTGCAGTGGAAGTCTCTCCGACCCTGTGGGTCCTCACCGTCCTGGGCCTGGCCGCCCTGATCGCCGTCGACTTCTTCTTCGGCCGCAAGCCGCACGAAGTGTCGATCAGGGAAGCCGGGATCTGGACCGTCGTCTGGATCGCCCTGGCCGGTCTCTTCGGCCTCGGACTGCTCGTCTTCGGCGGCGGGCAGCCGGCCGGAGAGTTCTTCGCAGGCTTCATCACCGAGAAGTCGCTGAGCGTCGACAACCTCTTCGTCTTCGTCCTGATCATGGCCAAGTTCGCGGTGCCCGCGCGGTACCAGCAACGGGTCCTGCTCGTCGGCGTCCTCATAGCCCTGGTCCTGCGGGCCGTGTTCATCGCCGCGGGTGCCGCGATCCTCGGCAGCTTCTCGTGGGTGTTCTACCTCTTCGGCGCCTTCCTTGTCTGGACCGCCTGGAAGCTCGTCCAGGAGGCCCGGGCCGACGAGGAGGACGAGGAGTTCGAGGAGAACAGGCTGTTGAAGGCCGCCGAGCGCAAGTTCGGCGTGGCGGACCGGTACCACGGCACCAAGCTGTGGATCCGTCAGAACGGCAAGCGGGTCATGACCCCGATGCTCGTCGTGATGCTCGCCATCGGTACGACGGACGTCCTGTTCGCCCTGGACTCCATCCCCGCGATCTTCGGCCTGACCCAGGACCCGTACATCGTCTTCACCGCCAACGCCTTCGCCCTGATGGGACTGCGCCAGCTGTACTTCCTCATAGGCGGCCTGCTGAAGAAGCTGGTCCACCTCTCGTACGGTCTGTCGGCCATCCTCGGCTTCATCGGCGTCAAGCTCGTGCTGCACGCGCTGCACGAGTCCGGTGTCCAAGTCCCCGAGATCAGCATCCCGGTCTCGCTCGGCGTCATCTGCGCGGTCCTGATCGTCACCACGATCACCAGCCTGATGGCCTCCCGGAAGCAGGCCGCCGCGCAGGCGGCGCACGTGGAGAGCGAAGACGCTCCGAAGAACGCCATCGACGCCTGATCGAGTTCAACTCCCACGAGGAGGCCATGCAGAACAGCGCCGACCCCGAGACGGCCAAGTGCTCCGAGCGGATGGCCGCCCTCGAACCGCGGGAGCCCGGTCGCGCCGGCGCCGGGCCCCGCACCGCAAAGGACGAGAGGTAACCGAAAAGAACGGAATGCGAACCCTGTACGCCTCTGCGACCATCGCCGCATGATCACTCGGCTACGGTCTCTCACCCGCCAATGGACGCTCCTCGTGCCGGTGCTCGCGGTGGTCCTGCTGGTCTTCACCTGGGGCCGGGACCTGCCCGGAGCGGTCGTCGCGCTGGTGACCCTGGTGCTCGCCGGGTCCGTCCTCGCAGCGGTGCACCACGCCGAAGTGATCGCCCACCGCGTCGGCGAACCGTTCGGCTCGCTGGTCCTCGCCATCGCCGTCACGATCATCGAGGTGGCTCTGATCGTCACCCTCATGGCAGACGGCGGAGCCAAGAGTTCCACCCTGGCCAGAGACACCGTCTTCGCCGCCGTGATGATCACCTGCAACGGCATCCTCGGCCTCTGTCTCCTCGTGGCCTCCCTGCGACACGGCATCGCGGTCTTCAACCCCGAGGGCACCGGCGCCGCCCTGGCGACCGTGGCGACCCTGGCCACGCTCAGCCTGATGCTGCCGACCTTCACCACCAGCAAGCCGGGTCCCGAGTTCTCCAGCATCCAGCTGACCTTCGCCGCGCTGTCCTCACTGATCCTCTACGGCCTGTTCGTCGCCACCCAGACCGTGCGGCACCGCGACTACTTCCTGCCGATCACCCGGCAGGGCGAGGTGGTCACCGCCGAGAGCCACGCCGCGCCCCCGTCCGCGCGTGCCGCCTGGATCAGCCTCGGCCTGCTCGGTCTGGCCCTCGTCGGCGTGGTCGGCCTGGCCAAGGGCGTGTCGCCCACCATCGAGTCGGGCGTGGAGGCGGCAGGTCTGCACCAGGCTGTCGTCGGTGTGATCATCGCCCTGCTGGTGCTGCTCCCTGAGACGATCGCCGCGCTGCGCTCGGCCCGCCGCGACCGGGTGCAGACCAGCCTCAACCTCGCGCTCGGTTCGGCGATGGCCAGCATCGGCCTGACCATCCCCGCGGTCGCCCTCGCCTCCGTCTGGCTGTCCGGGCCGCTCGTGCTCGGCCTCGGCTCGACCCACATGCTGCTGCTCGCGCTGACCGTGGTGGTGGCCTCCCTGACCGTGGTGCCAGGCCGGGCCACGCCCCTGCAGGGCGGTGTCCACCTGGTGATCTTCGCGGCCTACCTGGAACTGGCGATCAACCCCTGACCCCGCCCGGTCAGCCCGTGGCCGGCTCCACCGCCGCCCCTGCGGGCACCGGCCGCGTCTCCGGCAGCAGCGCGAAGCAGGCCAGGCTCAGCAGCGAGATCCCCGTCAGATACACGCCCACCCCCCAGGGGACGCGTCCGCCGTGGTGGGCGAGCGTCGTGGCCACGATCGGGGTGAGCGCGCCACCGACGACCCCGCCGAGGTTGTAGCTCACCGCCGCGCCCGTGCAGCGCACCCGTGCCTCGTACAGCTCCGGCAGATACGCGGCGATCACCGCGAACACCGTGAGGAAGGAGATCAGCGACCCCAGGATGCCGAGGAACATCAGCAGGGGCTCGCCCGTCGACAGGAGCGCGACCATCGGCAGCATCCACAGGGCGGACGCGACGCACCCCGTCAGGCACATCGGACGGCGCCCGTAGCGGTCGCCGAGGAGGGCCATGACGGGGGTGAGTACGCCGTTCACCACCACGGCCGCCAGGACGCAGGTCAGCATGACCGTACGGCTCACGCCGAGCCGTTCCGTCGCATACGACAGCGACCACGTCGTCACCGCGTAGAACACCGCGTACGCGGCGGCCATCGCCCCGGCCGTCAGCAGCACCAGCCGCCACTGGTGCCGTAGGACCTCGGCGATCGGCACGCGCGCGTGGTCGTCGATCTCCAGGAACCGGGGACTCTCCGTGAGCGACGAGCGCAGCCACAGCCCGGCGACGGCCAGCACGCCCGCCACCCAGAACGGCACGCGCCACCCCCAGGCCGCGAACTGCGCGTCGGACAGCGCCGCCGACAGCGCGAGCATCACCCCGTTGGCGAGCACGAAGCCGAGGGGCGGCCCCACTTGAGGGATGCTCGTCCACAGGGCCCGCCGCCCCGCGGGCGCGTGCTCGGCGGTCAGCAGCACCGCCCCGCCCCACTCGCCGCCGAGCCCGAGCCCCTGCAGAAAGCGCAGCAGGAGCAGCAGCAGGGGAGCGGCCACACCGAGCGTCCCGTACGACGGCACACAGCCGACCGCGACCGTCGAGGCGCCGGTCAGCAGCAGGGAGGCGACCAGCACCGGCCGCCTGCCGCGCCGGTCCCCGAGATGCCCGAACAGCACCGAACCCAGCGGCCGGGCCACGAAGCCCACACCGAACGTCCCGAACGCCGCCAGCGTCCCTGCCAGCGGCGAGAACGTCGGGAAGAACAGGGGCCCCAGGACCAGGGCCGCCGCTGTCCCGTAGACGAAGAAGTCATAGAACTCGATCGCCGTGCCGGCGAGGGAAGCGGCTGCGAGTCGCAGCATGGACGGGGCTCTTACGGCGCGTGCAACGTGCATGCTGCATCAACTACCCGCAGTGATCACGGGTTACGGGGGCGCGCGGAGGTGATCAGCGGGACGGGAGCGCACGCCGATGCGACCCGCGCACACGGCCCGACGGCCGCCGTGCACGCCGTGATAAACCGGGGTCGAGCGGCGGTCGTCGGCGTACCGCCCCGAACGGACCGGAGGAACCGTGCCCCGCACCCTGGCCACCGCCCCGATCATGATCCTCAACGGGCCCAACCTGAACCTGCTCGGCCAGCGTCAGCCCGAGATCTACGGCAAGGACACGCTCGCCGACGTCGAGGCGACGTGCGCCAAGGCGGCGGCTGTGCACGGCGGCACGGTCGACTTCCGGCAGTCCAACCACGAGGGTGAGCTGGTCGACTGGATCCACGAGGCACGGCTCGGCCACTGCGGGATCGTCATCAACCCCGGCGCCTACTCCCACACGTCGGTCGCGATTCTGGACGCACTCAACACCTGCGACGGCATGCCCGTGCTGGAGGTGCACATCTCCAACATCCACCAGCGTGAGTCGTTCCGGCACCACTCGTACGTCTCGCTGCGCGCCGACGGTGTCATCGCGGGCTGCGGGGTGCAGGGGTACGTGTTCGGCGTGGAGCGCGTCGCGGCCCTGCTGGGCGCGGCGCAGGCCGGCGCGTAACCCCCGCCCCGCAGCGCCCTTCGGCCCGGGCCGCCGGCCGAGGGCGGGGTGAGAAGGCCGGCGGCCCTACCGCGCAGGAGCCGTCATCCTGTACGGGGCCGCTACCAGTTGACCGCGCGTCACCACCGGCCGGGAGCGCGCACACGCGTCCGGCGCGTGCGAAACGTTCACACGGGGCGCGGGGCCGTGCGGCGCCCGGCGCATCACCACCCGCGCGCGTGCCACTCCGGAAGATGCGGTCGCTCCGCGCCCAGGGTCGTGTCGTTGCCGTGCCCGGGGTAGACCCAGGTCTCGTCCGGCAGTACGTCGAAGATCTTGGTCTCGACGTCGTGGATCAGGCTCGCGAACGCCTGCGGATCCTTGCGCGTGTTGCCGACCCCGCCCGGGAAGAGGCAGTCGCCGGTGAAGACGTGCGCGTGGCCGTGCGGGTCGTCGTACACCAGCGCGATGGAACCCGGGGTGTGCCCGACGAGGTGGCGCGCGGTGAGTTCCACGCGCCCCACGCGGATGGTGTCGCCGTCGTCGACCAGGACGTCGGTGGGCACCGGGATCCCGGCGGCGTCCTCGCGGCCCGCGTAGGTGCGCGCGCCCGTGGCGGCGACGACCTCGGCCAGCGCCTGCCAGTGGTCGCCGTGCTGGTGCGTGGTGACGACGGACGCGATGCCGTCGTCACCGATCATGGCCAGGAGCGTCCCCGCCTCGTTGGCGGCGTCGATCAGGAGCTGCTCGTCCGTGGCCCGGCAGCGCAGCAGATAGGCGTTGTTGTCCATCGGGCCGACCGCGATCTTGGTGATCATCAGGTCGCTCAGCTCGTGGACCTGTGCGGGTCCGCCGACCTTGACCTCTCCGCTGTACGTCATGGCGGTCAGCCTATAGCGGGGGAGGGCCCGGCGGACCGTCAACGGCCTACAGAGGGGGCAGCTTCGGGAGCGTGCCGCCCCGCACCTGAAGCTCCACTCCGTCGCGCCGCCCGGAGAGCCAGCCCAGCAGGTCCGCCGACCGGCCGCTGACGGTGACCTCGGGCTCGGCCGCCTCGCGTCCCGTGCTCCACGCGCGCGTGCCGTCCGTGACGCGGGTCGCCGGGACGTCGGGGAGCCCGGAGAACCGCTGCGCCAGGAAGTCGATCTCCCGTTCTGTGAATTCTTCGGGGAGGTCTTCCAGCTCGTACCCCACTCCGAGGTCGACGTGGTGCAGGTCGACCTCGACCCAGCGCCGGAAGGGAATCCGGGCCGCGGAGTCCGTCACCCCGTTGCGCAGCTCCACCGTGCGCGTCCAGTCCGCGGGCGCGGCTCCCGCCTCCTGGAAGCGGTCCGCGCTCTCGCGCACGTCCGTGAGCTGGACGTCGAGGGGGCGCGGGGCGTCCCGCTCGATGTCGGCGTCCCGTGCCTCGCCGCTCGGGTACATGGGACGGCCCTCGAGTACGTTCACCAGGGCGTCGGCGTTGCGGGCGATGTGCGCGAGGAGATGCCCGCGGCTCCAGCCCGGAAGCCGTGACGGCGCGGCGAGCGACGCGTTGTCCAGTTTGCCGGCGGCGGTGAGCAGCCGATCGGTCGCGTCACGTACACAGGCCAGGTCATGAGCGTGATCAATCATGAGCCCGACCCTAGCCCCGCCACACCTTTGGGTGAAGGTGGTGAACCCTGCCCTCAAATCGAATGCGCGTGCTATATCGTCGAGAGCGGCGTCGGGCATGCTGGATGGCCGGGGGTTGTTATGCAACCGGGAAATCCGACCGGCGTTGTCAGTGGCTCCCCCTAGTCTGAAGAAGCACGGGGGCCCCGCCCCTGTCACTTCTCTCAAGAAAGGTGCGGACCGGCGTGGCCGACCGTCTCATCGTCCGTGGCGCGCGCGAGCACAACCTCAAGAATGTCTCGCTCGACCTGCCGCGCGACTCGCTCATCGTCTTCACGGGCCTGTCGGGGTCGGGCAAGTCCTCCCTGGCCTTCGACACGATCTTCGCGGAGGGCCAGCGCCGCTACGTGGAGTCGCTGTCCTCCTACGCCCGGCAGTTCCTCGGCCAGATGGACAAGCCGGACGTCGATTTCATCGAGGGCCTGTCGCCCGCTGTCTCCATCGACCAGAAGTCGACCTCGCGCAACCCGCGCTCGACGGTCGGCACGATCACCGAGGTCTACGACTACCTGCGCCTGCTCTTCGCGCGCATCGGCAAGCCGCACTGCCCCGAGTGCGGCCGTCCGATCTCGCGCCAGTCGCCGCAGGCCATCGTGGACAAGGTCCTGGAGCTGCCGGAGGGGAGCCGCTTCCAGGTGCTGTCGCCGCTGGTGCGCGAGCGCAAGGGCGAGTTCGTGGACCTCTTCGCGGACCTCCAGACCAAGGGCTACTCCCGCGCGCGAGTGGACGGCGAGACCATCCAGCTCTCCGACCCGCCGACGCTGAAGAAGCAGGAGAAGCACACCATCGAGGTGGTCATCGACCGCCTGACGGTGAAGGACTCCGCCAAGCGCCGCCTCACCGACTCCGTGGAGACCGCCCTCGGTCTGTCCGGCGGCATGGTCGTGCTCGACTTCGTGGACCTCCCCGAGGACGACCCCGAGCGCGAACGCATGTACTCGGAGCACCTGTACTGCCCGTACGACGACCTGTCCTTCGAGGAGCTGGAGCCGCGCTCCTTCTCCTTCAACTCGCCCTTCGGCGCCTGCCCCGAGTGCACCGGCATCGGCACGCGCATGGAGGTGGACCCCGAGCTGATCGTCCCGGACGAGGAGAAGTCCCTCGACGAGGGCGCCATCCACCCCTGGTCGCACGGCCACACCAAGGACTACTTCGGCCGCCTGATCGGTGCCCTCGCCGACGCCCTCGGCTTCCGTACGGACATCCCCTTCGCGGGCCTGCCGCAGCGCGCCAAGAAGGCCCTGCTCTACGGCCACAAGACCCAGATCGAGGTCCGCTACCGCAACCGGTACGGCCGCGAGCGCGTGTACACCACGCCCTTCGAGGGCGCGGTGCCCTTCGTCAAGCGCCGGCACAGCGAGGCCGAGAGCGACGCCAGCCGCGAGCGCTTCGAGGGCTACATGCGCGAGGTGCCCTGCCCCTCCTGTGAGGGCACGCGCCTGAAGCCGATCGTCCTCGCGGTCACGATCATGGAGAAGTCGATCGCCGAGGTCTCCGGGATGTCGATCAGCGACTGCGCGGACTTCCTGGGCGAGCTGAAGCTGAACGCCCGCGACAAGAAGATCGCCGAGCGCGTGCTGAAGGAGGTCAACGAGCGGCTGCGCTTCCTGGTCGACGTCGGCCTCGACTACCTCTCGCTCAACCGTGCGGCCGGCACCCTCTCCGGCGGCGAGGCCCAGCGCATCCGGCTGGCCACCCAGATCGGCTCCGGTCTCGTCGGCGTCCTGTACGTCCTGGACGAGCCGTCCATCGGCCTGCACCAGCGCGACAATCACCGGCTGATCGAGACCCTGGTCCGGCTGCGCGACATGGGCAACACGCTCATCGTCGTGGAGCACGACGAGGACACCATCAAGGTCGCCGACTGGATCGTGGACATCGGCCCCGGCGCCGGTGAGCACGGCGGCAAGGTCGTGCACAGCGGCTCCCTGAAGGAGCTGCTCGCCAACGCCGAGTCGCAGACGGGGCAGTACCTGTCCGGCCGCAAGTCGATCCCCGTCCCGGACATACGGCGCCCCCGCGACCTGTCCCGGCAGCTCACCGTGCACGGCGCCCGCGAGAACAACCTTCAGGACATCGACGTGTCCTTCCCGCTCGGCGTCTTCACGGCCGTCACGGGCGTCTCCGGATCCGGCAAGTCGACGCTGGTCAACGACATCCTCTACACGCACCTGGCCCGCGAGCTGAACGGCGCGCGGAACGTCCCCGGGCGGCACACGCGCGTCGACGGCGACGACCTCGTCGACAAGGTCGTGCACG
Organism: Streptomyces sp. NPDC002671; assembly: GCF_053592475.1. Taxonomy (NCBI): domain Bacteria; kingdom Bacillati; phylum Actinomycetota; class Actinomycetes; order Kitasatosporales; family Streptomycetaceae; genus Streptomyces; species Streptomyces sp. NPDC002671. The sequence goes on along the minus strand of NZ_JBSFVU010000008.1, from coordinate 73,115 downwards.
TCGACCAGTCGCCCATCGGCCGCACCCCGCGGTCCAACCCGGCGACGTACACCGGCGTCTTCGATCACATCCGCAAGCTGTTCGCCGAGACGACCGAGGCGAAGGTCCGCGGGTACCTGCCCGGCCGCTTCTCCTTCAACGTCAAGGGCGGGCGCTGCGAGAACTGCGCGGGCGACGGCACCATCAAGATCGAGATGAACTTCCTCCCGGACGTCTACGTCCCGTGCGAGGTCTGCCACGGCGCCCGGTACAACCGGGAGACCCTGGAGGTCCACTACAAGGGCAAGTCCATCGCCGACGTGCTGAACATGCCGATCGAGGAGGCCACGGACTTCTTCGAGGCCGTCCCGGCCATCTCCCGGCACCTGAGGACGCTGAAGGACGTCGGCCTCGGCTACGTCCGGCTCGGCCAGTCCGCGACCACCCTGTCCGGCGGTGAGGCGCAGCGCGTCAAGCTCGCCAGCGAACTGCAGAAGCGCTCCACCGGACGCACGGTCTACGTCCTGGACGAGCCGACCACCGGTCTGCACTTCGAGGACATCAGCAAGCTGCTGAAGGTGCTCTCCGGTCTGGTCGACAAGGGCAACTCGGTGATCGTCATCGAGCACAACCTCGACGTGATCAAGACCGCCGACTGGATCGTCGACATGGGCCCCGAAGGCGGCGCCGGCGGCGGCCTCGTGATCGCCGAGGGCACGCCCGAGGAGATCGCCGGGGTGCCGGCCAGCCACACCGGCAAGTTCCTGCGCGAGATCCTCGGCGCCGACCGCATCAGCGACGCGGAGCCGGTCCGGGCGCCGCGGGCCACGGCGGCCAGGAAGACGGCCGCGGCCAGGTCGACGGCAAAGAAGACGGTGACGGCCAAGGCCAACAACACGGCGACCAAGAAGGCCACCGCGATCACGAAGAAGACGACACCCGCGAATAAGACGACGCGGGCCCGCAAGGCCTGAGGGTGATTCAGGCCATCTCCTGACAGTCCTGACACGACATCAAAAATCCGGCGCCCCGCGGGAACTTCCCGCGGGGCGCCGCTCGTTCCATCAACAGCCACCCTGGCCCTGCGGTCCGCCGGTCCCACCGACCGCGGGTTCAGCCGAACCTTGACAAGACCAGAGAGGAGACCGGTACGCGCCGGCCTCGCTCACAGCTCGCACAACTCGGCCGCGTACGGCGGCTCCGCCCCCGCCCGCGAGCAGGTGATCGCCGCCGCGCGTGCAGCGAACCGCAGCAGCCGCGTCCAGCCGTCCCGGCCCAGGATGGCGAGTGCCGCCGGAGACAGCGCGTCCAGGGCGGACAGCCCGTGCAACAGGGCCGCGTTCACCGTGTCACCGGCGCCGATGGTGTCCACGACCTCGACCTTCTCACCGGGCACGGAATACTCCGCCCCGTCCCGGGTGAAGACGGTCAGGCCGTCGCCGCCCCGGGTGACCACCACGGCCGCCGGTCCGGCGGCCAGCCACTCACGCGGGGTGCCGCCCAGCCACGCGGCGTCCTCCGCGGAGAGCTTCAGCAGCGTGACCGAGGGCAGCCAGCTCTCGAAACGCGCCCGGTAGGCGTCCGCGTCCGGGATCAGTCCCGCCCGGATGTTGGGGTCGAGCGCGGTGAACAGGCCCTGCCCGGCCGCGGTCCGCATCAGCTCCTCGTAGGCGCTCGCCCCAGGTTCCAGGACGAGCGAGCAGGTGCCGAAGGACACCGCGCGTGTGGCCGCGGGGAGACCGGCGGGCGCGGTGAACAGGCGGTCGGCGGTGCCGTCGACATAGAAGGAGTAGGCGGCCGAACCCCCGGCGTCGAGGGTGGCGACGGCGAGAGTGGTCGGCTCCGGGCCGCGCTGCACGCGCGACACGTCCACCCCCGCCCGCCGCAGCCCGTCCAGCAGCGCCTCACCGAAGGCGTCGTACGAGGTGCGGGAGCGGAAGGAGGTGGGAGAGCCGAGACGGCCGAGAGCCACGGCGGTGTTGTACGGGCCGCCGCCGAGCGCTGGTTTCAGGCCGGCCAGGGCACCGGGGCCCTGCGGTACCAGGTCGATCAGTGCCTCACCGGCGACGACGATCACGGGACGGTTCCCTTCTCGGGCAGCGTGGACGGTCCGGTTCGCGCCGGGCGGCCACAGGACGTGCGGTGCACGAACGCGCACGGCAGACGCACCGTCCGGGCGGGCCGGGAAGGTATCCCATCCACGGAACCCGCGCAAACGCCTGCGCAAGCGTTCACGCGCCCGAGCGGCCTTTCCTTGGGAGCCCGGCCGCCCCCCTCCAGGCGCCGACCTCCTGCCCGGGTATCGTCGGCCTGCACGTCCCCTGACCAGTGGAGATCCAGATGTCCGCCCCCGCGTCCGCGAGCCGCCGTACCGTTCTTCGAGGAGCCGCCGTGGTGCCGGTGGCCGGGCTCGGCCTGGCCGCCTGTGCGGGGCCGGGCTACGGCGGCCAGGCCGCGCCGACCCCGACCGCGCCCGTCGACCTCGGGGCCGAGAGCGAGGTCGGGAAGGGCGGCGCCAAGCTCTTCCGGGACCACAACGTGGTGGTCAGCCGGGACGGGAGCGGTGCGCTCAAGGCGTACAGCACGATCTGCACGCACGCGGGGTGTGCCATCAACAAGCTCGACGGGACGACCCTGATCTGCCCCTGCCACGGCAGTCAGTTCGACGCCGTGACCGGCAAGGTGGTGCAGGCGCCGGCCACCGAGCCGTTGAACGCGCTTCCGGTGAAGGCCGCGAACGGCAGGATCATCGCCGGACCCGGCGCCTGACGCGCCCGACCGCACCGCTCGGCGGGCGGGGAAGCCGACCGGCGGGCGGTGCCGAGGGACCCTCGCTCCCAGTCCCAGGTGGCTTACTCCCAGTCCCAGGTGATACCGACGACGCCCGGCCGGATCCGCGGCTCGACCACGTGGACGCTGTGGTGCGGCCCGCTGACGGGCAGTTCCTGCCGGCCGCTGCGCGGAGCCGCCGGCGAGTGCTGGGTGAAGCGGTGGCAGCGCGCCGGCAAAGCCGTCGCGTCGAAGCACACCTGGAGCGCGTACTGGCCGCCGGGGGATCCGCACCGGTGGACGTACTCGCGCGAGTCCCCGGCGGTGCCGTCCTCGACGGCGTACCGGAAGAGGAAGGTGTCGCCGGCGCGCAGCCGGGTGCCGAAGAGCAGCTCGGCCACCAGTACACCTGTGTCCTGGTCCCAGCGGACACGGCCGGTGCGGCAGTTCTCCAGGGCCCGGACGCGCATGTCGCGCGGGCTGCAGCCGGGGTCGCCGTGGTGGACGGCGACGAAGCGGTCGACGCCGTCGTGGTGGGCCCGCACGATGTGGTGGGACTCGCGGCCCATCAGCCGGCGCCGCGCGCCGATCCGGACGAGTTCGTGCTGCCCCAGGGTGTGCAGACCGCCGTCGAGGGACCAGCCCAGCTCGGTCTGGAGCCGGTTCAGGACGTCGGAGGCCTCGATCACCGAGCGGTACGAGTGGGCCGCCGGGTGGCCGTCGGAGGCGCGGCTGCCGGACTCGGCGAGCAGGCGGATCAGTGACTCGTCCGGCAGCTGGAGGATCTCCTCCAGCGCCCGGACGGCCCGCAGCGACTCGGGGCGCTGCGGGCGGCGGGCGCCCTGCTGCCAGTAACTCAGGCTGGTCACGCCGACCTTGACCCCGTGGCGCGACAGATGGTGCTGCACGCGCTGGAGGGGCAGTCCGCGGGCGGCGATCGCGGCGCGCAGCGCCACGTGGAAGGGGCCGCCCCGCAGAACCGTGTCCAGATCCGCGGTGGGGACGTCCGCGTGCTCTGTGGCGTGCAGCATGCACAGGGGCCTTTCTGTGAGTTGTCACAACGGCTGGTCAGACCGTTCGGCGCGGGTCCCCCGGGGCCTCCCCGTCGGCGCCGGCAGCGCCCGTGCGGACGCACGCGGTAGGCGTACGCCGTGTGCACGGCCTCGAGTTCCCCCGCATTGAAGCGTGTTGACCAGACCCCGACAACACCTCGGACTCGGCCGCGGCGCGCGCGTGGCCGAGCAGCGACCATGATCGCCGGGGTCGGCGCCCGCCCGCCGGGCGCGGTGTGCCGCGGGCGGATCCCGCAGGGCACGGGGGTCCTGAGCCGTACGGGTGCGGGCGTTGTCCACAGGCCCGACGCGGTGTCGGTGCTCGCCAGTAGGGTGTGAGACATGGCCGACCCCTCCAGCTACCGCCCCAGGCCGGGAGAGATCCCGGACTCTCCCGGGGTGTACAGGTTCCGTGACGAGCACCGCCGGGTGATCTACGTCGGAAAGGCGAAAAGCCTGCGCCAGCGCCTGGCGAACTACTTCCAGGACCTGGCGAACCTGCACCCGCGCACCCGGACGATGGTGACCACCGCCGCGTCCGTGGAGTGGACCGTGGTGTCCACGGAGGTCGAGGCGCTCCAGCTGGAGTACTCCTGGATCAAGGAGTACGACCCCCGGTTCAACGTCAAGTACCGCGACGACAAGAGCTACCCGTACCTCGCGGTGACGATGAACGAGGAGTTCCCGCGCGTGCAGGTGATGCGCGGTCACAAGAAGAAGGGCGTCCGGTACTTCGGGCCGTACGGGCACGCGTGGGCCATCCGGGACACCGTGGACCTGCTGCTGCGCGTCTTCCCGGTGCGCACCTGCTCGGCCGGTGTCTTCAAGAACGCCGCCCGCACCGGCCGGCCCTGCCTGCTGGGCTACATCGGCAAGTGCTCCGCCCCCTGCGTCGGCCGGATCTCCCCCGAGGACCACCGGGATCTGGCCGAGGAGTTCTGCGACTTCATGGCCGGGCGCACCGGCACGTACCTCCGCCGTCTGGAGAAGCAGATGATGGAGTCGGCCGAGGAGATGGAGTACGAGCGGGCCGCGCGCCTGCGGGACGACATCGAGGCCCTGAGGAAGGCCATGGAGAAGAACGCGGTCGTGCTCGCCGACGCGACCGACGCCGACCTCATCGCCGTCGCCGAGGACGAGCTGGAGGCGGCCGTGCAGATCTTCCATGTGCGCGGCGGCCGGGTGCGCGGCCAGCGCGGCTGGGTGACCGACAAGGTCGAGGAGGTCACCACCGGCGCCCTGGTCGAGCACGCGCTGCAGCAGCTGTACGGCGAGGAGACCGGGGACGCGGTGCCCAAGGAGGTCCTGGTCCCGGCGCTGCCCGAGCCGGCCCTGCCGGTGCAGGAGTGGCTGACCGACCGCCGCGGCGCGAACGTGTCGCTGCGCATCCCGCAGCGCGGCGACAAGAAGGCGCTCATGGAGACCGTGCAGCGCAACGCCCAGCAGGCGCTCGCCCTGCACAAGACCAAGCGTGCCTCCGACCTGACCACGCGCTCGCGCGCCCTGGAGGAGATCGCCGAAGCCCTCGACCTGGACAGTGCCCCGCTCAGGATCGAGTGCTACGACATCTCGCACCTCCAGGGTGACGACGTGGTCGCCTCCATGGTCGTCTTCGAGGACGGGCTGCAGCGCAAGAGCGAGTACCGCCGCTTCCAGATCCGGGGCTTCGCGGGGCAGGACGACGTGCGCTCCATGCACGAGGTGATCACCCGCCGCTTCCGGCGCTACCTGGCCGAGAAGGAGAAGACCGGCGAGTGGGTCGAGGACGAGGCCGAGACCGAGGGCGGCCTCGGGAACGGCCTCAAGGACGACGACGGCCGCCCCAGGAAGTTCGCGTATCCGCCCCAGCTCGTCGTGGTCGACGGCGGCCAGCCGCAGGTCGCTGCCGCCCAGCGAGCCCTGGACGAACTGGGGATCGACGACATCGCCGTCTGCGGCCTCGCCAAGCGCCTGGAGGAGGTCTGGGTGCCAGGGGAGGACGACCCGGTGGTGCTGCCCCGCACCAGCGAGGGCCTGTACCTGCTCCAGCGCGTCCGTGACGAGGCCCACCGCTTCGCGATCACCTACCAGCGCACGAAGCGGGCCAAGCGCTTCCGTGCCAGTCCCCTGGACGACGTGCCCGGCCTCGGCGAGACCCGCAAACAGGCGCTCGTCAAGCATTTCGGTTCGGTGAAGAAGCTCCGGTCCGCCACAATCGAGCAGATCCAGGAAGTGCCCGGGATAGGCAGGAAGACGGCCGAGACCATCGCCGCGGCCCTCGCCCGGGCGGTCCCGGCCGCACCCGCCGTGAACACGGCGACCGGAGAGATCATTGAAGACGAGGAACCCGATACGACGGGGGATTCCTCGGGGGAGCCCGTGACTGCGGGCCACCCGGACGAACGACGGGGGCAGGAGACATGACCGAGCACGACGCACAGCCGACAGCGGACCGAGAACAGGCGGTCGTGGGGACGCCGGAGCAGGCGCCCCAGGAAGACGGAGCACAGGTGAGTACGGACACCACACCGGCCGGCGCCCCCGAGGCGGCCATCCCCGAACTGGTGATCATCTCCGGCATGTCCGGAGCGGGCCGGTCGACGGCCGCGAAGTGCCTGGAGGACCTCGGCTGGTTCGTCGTGGACAACCTCCCGCCCGCCCTCATCCCCACCATGGTGGAGCTGGGCGCCCGCTCCCAGGGCAACGTGGCGCGGATCGCGGTCGTCGTCGACGTACGCGGCCGGCGGTTCTTCGACAACCTGCGCGAGTCCCTCGCCGACCTCGACACCCGGGGCGTCACCCGGCGCATCGTCTTCCTGGAGTCCTCCGACGAGGCCCTGGTGCGCCGCTTCGAGTCGGTGCGCCGCCCGCACCCGCTCCAGGGCGACGGCCGCATCGTGGACGGCATCGCCGCCGAGCGCGAGCTGCTGCGGGAGCTGCGCGGCGACGCCGACCTGGTGATCGACACCTCCAGCCTCAACGTGCACGAGCTGCGCGCGAAGATGGACGCCCAGTTCGCTGGCGAGGAGGAGCCCGAGCTGCGGGCCACCGTGATGTCCTTCGGCTTCAAGTACGGCCTGCCGGTCGACGCCGACCTGGTCGCGGACATGCGGTTCCTGCCCAACCCGCACTGGGTGCCGGAGCTGCGCCCGTTCACCGGGCTCAACGAGGAGGTCTCCGCCTACGTCTTCAACCAGCCCGGCGCCAAGGAGTTCCTCGACCGGTACGCCGAGCTGCTCAGGCTCGTCGCGGCCGGCTACCGGCGTGAGGGCAAGCGGTATGTGACCATCGCCATCGGCTGCACGGGTGGCAAGCACCGCTCGGTCGCGGTGTCGGAGAAGCTCGCCGCGCGCCTCGCGGCCGAAGGCGTGGAGACGGTGATCGTGCACCGGGACATGGGACGGGAATGACGGAACGTACACGGCGGCTGAGCCGGCTGCGCCGAGTTGTGCCGGAGGGGCGCGCGGGCCGCGCCGCGGCCGAGCCCCGCGGCGCCCGGCCGCGCCGCCGCGGCGCACAGCCCAAGGTCGTCGCCCTCGGCGGCGGCATGGGCCTGTCCGCCTCGCTCGCCGCGCTGCGCCGGATCACCGGCGACCTCACCGCCGTCGTCACCGTGGCCGACGACGGCGGCTCCAGCGGGCGCCTGCGCGACGAGCTGGGCGTGCTGCCGCCCGGCGACCTGCGCAAGGCGCTGGCCGCGCTGTGCGGCGACGACGACTGGGGCCAGACCTGGGCCCGGGTCATCCAGCACCGCTTCCAGTCCCAGGGCGAGATCAACGGGCACGCGGTCGGCAACCTGCTGATCGTCGCCCTGTGGGAGCAGCTCGGCGACCACGTCCAGGCCCTGGACCTGGTCGGCAAGCTGCTCGGCGCGCACGGGCGGGTGCTGCCCATGTCCGCCGTGCCCCTGGAGCTGCAGGCCTTGGTCAGGGGGCACGACCCGGAGCGCCCGGACGACGTCGACACGGTGCGCGGGCAGGCGACCGTGGCGCTCACGCCCGGCGAGGTGCAGTCGGTGCACCTGGTCCCGAACGACCCGCCCGCCGTCCCGGAGGCCGTCGCCGCGGTCCTGGACGCGGACTGGGTGGTGCTCGGCCCCGGCTCCTGGTTCTCCTCCGTGATCCCGCACCTGCTCGTACCCGAGCTGCTGGACGCCCTCACCCAGACCAAGGCACGCAAGGTCCTCTCCCTGAACCTCGCGCCGCAGCCGGGAGAAACCGAGGGCTTCTCCCCGCAGCGTCATTTGGAGGTTTTGGGGCGACACGCCCCTAAACTCGCCCTGGACGTGGTGCTGGCCGACGAGGCTGCCGTGCCCGACCGCGATTCGCTCACCGAGGCCGCCAAGCGGCTCGAAGCCGCGGTCGAGCTGGCCCCGGTGGCCCGGCCCGACGGTTCACCCCGGCACGACCCGGAGCTGTTGGCCGCCGCGTACGACCGTATTTTTCGGATGCATGGAAGGATCGGCCCATGGCGATGACGGCAGCGGTGAAGGATGAGATCTCCCGGCTCCCCGTCACCCGGACCTGCTGCAGGAAGGCGGAGGTCTCCGCCATTCTGCGGTTCGCCGGCGGCCTTCACCTGGTCAGCGGGCGCATCGTGATCGAGGCGGAGCTGGACACTGCGATGGCGGCCCGCCGCCTCAAGCGGGACATCCTGGAGATCTTCGGCCACAGCTCGGAGCTGATCGTGATGGCGCCCGGCGGGCTGCGCCGCGGCTCGCGCTATGTCGTGCGTGTGGTCGCGGGCGGTGACCAGCTGGCCCGGCAGACCGGTCTGGTCGACGGCCGGGGACGCCCGATCCGCGGTCTGCCCCCGCAGGTGGTCTCGGGGGCCACCTGTGACGCGGAGGCGGCCTGGCGGGGCGCCTTCCTGGCGCACGGCTCGCTGACCGAGCCGGGCCGCTCCTCCTCGCTGGAGGTGACCTGCCCCGGCCCGGAGGCCGCGCTCGCGCTGGTCGGTGCCGCCCGTCGGCTGTCCATCGCCGCGAAGGCCCGCGAGGTGCGCACCGTGGACCGGGTGGTCGTCCGCGACGGCGACGCGATCGGCGCGCTGCTCACCCGGCTCGGCGCGCACGAGTCCGTGCTGGCCTGGGAGGAGCGCCGGATGCGCCGCGAGGTGCGGGCCACCGCCAACCGGCTCGCCAACTTCGACGACGCCAACCTGCGCCGTTCGGCCCGTGCCGCCGTGGCCGCCGGTGCCCGGGTGCAGCGGGCCCTGGAGATCCTCGGCGACGAGGTGCCCGAGCACCTCGCCGCCGCCGGCCGGCTGCGCATGGAGCACAAGCAGGCCTCCCTGGAGGAGCTGGGCGCGCTCGCCGACCCGCCGCTCACCAAGGACGCGGTCGCGGGCCGGATCCGCCGGCTGCTGGCCATGGCCGACAAGCGCGCCGCCGACCTGGGCATCCCGGGCACGGAGGCCAACCTCTCGGAGGAGCTGGCGGACAACCTGGCCGGCTGACCCGCACTCTCTCAACACGCCGGTGCCGACGCCCACTTGGGACGTCGGCACCGGCGTTCGCATAGCCGGGCGAACTCCCGTTTGCGTCTCAATGAGGCGCTCTTGACTCGATCATGAACTGTCATGAGCCTGGCAGAAGTTCGCCGCTGCGGCGGACCACGGCTAGGGGGGTTCATGAGACACAGAGCGAGATCGATCCTCGCTGTCGGCGCGCTCCTGCTCGGCGGAGCGAGCCTTGCACCCATCGCCCAGGCGCAGAACGGAAGTCCGGCCAGGTCCGCCGGTGACGACGGAGCCGAGGTCAAGGTCTTCCGCGCCGACATCACCCAGAAGCAGCTACCGCTGCTCCTCAAGGCCGGGCAGGACGGCCAGGAACTCGGCGAGCAGGTGGCCGCGGGTAAAAAGACCACCGTCGAGGTCTATCTGACCGACCGGCAGGCCGAGCAGCTCAGGAAGCAGGGCGTCGGCCTCACCGAGCACACCCTCTCGGCGAAGGCCGCGGCGCGCGTCGAGGGCGCCTCCCAGGGCGTGTTCCGGCCCTACAGCGGAAGCGGCGGACTCGAACAGGAGATCCTCGCGACCGCCCAGGCCCACCCCGGCCTCACCAAGGTCGAGTCCATCGGAAAGACCGTCAACGGCCAGGACATCCTCGCGCTCAAGGTGACCAGGGGCGCGAAGAGGTCGAGGGACGGCTCCAAGCCTTCCGTGCTGTACGTGTCCAACCAGCACGCGCGCGAGTGGATCACGCCGGAGATGACCCGGCGGCTGATGCACCACTACCTGGACCACTACACGACGGACCGGCGGATCAAGCAGATCGTCGACTCGACCGAGCTGTGGTTCGTCATCTCGGCCAACCCGGACGGCTACGACTACACGTTCAAGGACTCCACCACCCGCCTGTGGCGCAAGAACCTGCGCGACGTCAACGGCGACGGTGTCATCGGCACGGGTGACGGCGTCGACCTCAACCGCAACTTCGCCTACAAGTGGGGCTACGACGACGAGGGTTCGTCCCCCAACCCCACCAGCCAGACCTACCGCGGCGCGAGCCCCGAGTCCGAGCCCGAGACGCAGGCTCTCGACAGCTTCGAGAAGCGCATCGGCTTCCGGTACGGCGTCAACTACCACTCCGCCGCCGAACTCCTCCTCTACGGAGTCGGCTGGCAGGTGGCCACCCCGACCCCCGACGACGTGCTCTACAAGGCGCTCGCCGGCACCCCCGACAACCCGGCCATCCCCGGCTACCGTTCGCAGGTCTCGTCGGAGCTGTACACCACCAACGGCGAGGCGGACGGCCATGCCTCGAACGTCAACGGCATGGCGATGTTCACCCCCGAGATGTCGACCTGCGAGACCGCGTCGGACCTCGACCCGAACGACGCCTGGAACGCCGACGACTGCCAGTCGGTCTTCAACTTCCCCGACGACGAGAAGCTGATCCAGCAGGAGTTCGAGAAGAACATCCCGTTCGCGCTGTCCGTCGCCGAGAGCGCCGCCCACCCCGACCGGCCGGTCTCCTCGGTCGGCCTGAGCGCCGCCGACTTCACCCCGGCCACGTTCTCCACCTCGTACTCCCGGGGTGCCGACCAGGAGGTCTCCGTCGTCGTCCGCAAGGCGGTCCGCGACAAGGAGCTCAGGTACCGCGTCAACGGCGGCCGTACGCACGACCAGGCCCTCAGGCACTGGAAGGGCGGCGAGACCTACGGCGGCAAGGACAACCTCTACTTCGACGAGTACCGCGCCAAGGTCCAAGGCGGCGCACCCGGCGACAAGGTCGAGGTGTGGTTCACCGGGGAGACCAGGAGCGGCAGGAAGCTCGCCAGTTCCCACTTCACGTACACCGTCGCCGAGCGGCCGAAGGCCGACACCCTCGTCGTCGCCGAGGAGGGCGCGGCGGCCACGCAGGCGCAGGCGTACGTGGACGCGCTCAGGGCGTCGGGCCGCAAGGCCATCGTGTGGGACGTCGCCACCCAGGGCGCCCCGGACGCGCTCGGCGTGCTGAAGCACTTCACCACCGTCGTGCACTACTCGGGCGCGAACGGCCCGGGCAACACCACCCAGCTCCAGCTGCGCGCCTTCCTCAACGAGGGCGGCCGGCTGATCGAGGCCGGCGAGCTGGCCGGCGGCAGCGTCGACCTCGGCGGCGGCACCCTGTCGGACGACTTCAGCCAGTACTACCTGGGCGCCTACTCCCGCACGTCGACCAAGGGAGCCACCGGCTTCACCGGCTCCGGCAACCTTGACGGCTACACCGGCGCCCTCGGCGACGCGCCCGGCAACCCGCTGGACCGGGCCGGCACCTACGGCGTCACCTCCGAGGCGCTGCCCGCGGCCACGTACCCGCAGTTCAAGAGCGCGGGCGCGGGACAGTTCGCCGGGACGGTCAACCCGTACGGGCCCTACACCGGCTCCTACATGGCCGCGGCCGTGCACACCGACGACGCCTACAAGCGCCTCACCCGCACCATCGACCTCACCGGTGTCAGCGCCGCCGACAGGCCCGCCCTGAGCACACGGCTGCTGTGGGACACCGAGCCGGGCTACGACCACGCGGTGATCGAGGCACACACCGTGGGCGCCGACGACTGGACGACCCTCCCGGAGGCCGGCGGCGCCACCCGGACGGCCGTACCGGAGGATTGCGGGGCCGGGTTCCTGATCGGCGAACACCCCTGGCTCAAGCACTACCTGACGCTCGCGGGCAACGCCTGCACCGCGACCGGCACCACCGGCTCGTGGAACAGCCTCACCGGCAGCTCCGGCGGCTGGCAGCAGGTGAGCTTCGACCTGAGCGCGTACGCCGGGAAGTCCGTCGAGCTCTCGATCAGCTACATCACCGACCCGGGCACCGGCGGGCACGGCGTCCTCGCCGACGACGCCTCGCTCGTCGTCGGCGCCGCCGCGAAGGAGACCGAGGGCTTCGAGACGTCCCTGGGCCCCTGGAGCGTCGCCGGACCGCCCGCGGGCAGCCCGGCCGTACTGAAGGACTGGACGCGCACCGGAACCCTCTTCCGGACCTACGGAGCGGTCACCACGGACGACACCGTGCTGCTCGGTTTTGGCCTGGAACAGGTGCCGTCGGCGGCCGATCGGGCCGCCCTGATGAGGAAGGCGCTCGCCTCACTCGACAGGTGAGCGCAACCCCCTCTCAACGGTGCGCGGAAAGGGCACTGATCAGGTGAGCCGACCCGCTCACGAACGAGTGAAAAGACGGTCAACGACGCCCGTCATTTCCTGACAAAAGCGAGTGAAACAACCCCCGATCCGAGGGGGTCCGTACCCCTACCGGCGGGTACGGACCCCCTGCCCTTGTATGCGGCATCTGGATGTCACCAAGGGGGCCCCAGAGAGGTAGGGTCGTGGGTGGTCGGGGACATCCCAAATAGAGCTCGCCGGCACCGCATGGCCGGCGTACCAACGAGGAGATCGGTTCGTGACGATCCGCGTAGGCATCAACGGCTTCGGCCGCATCGGGCGTAACTACTTCCGGGCGCTCTTGGAGCAGGGTGCGGACATCGAGGTTGTGGCTGTCAACGACCTGGGTGACACCGCGACCACGGCTCACCTGCTCAAGTACGACACGATCCTGGGCCGCCTGAAGCAGGAGGTCTCCCACACCGCCGACACCATCACCGTCGACGGCCACACCATCAAGGTGCTCTCCGAGCGCAACCCGGCCGACATCCCCTGGGGCGAGCTGGGCGTCGACATCGTCATCGAGTCGACCGGCATCTTCACCAACAAGGCCGACGCCGCGAAGCACATCGCCGGCGGCGCCAAGAAGGTCCTCATCTCGGCTCCGGCCAAGGACGAGGACATCACCATCGTGATGGGCGTCAACCAGGACAAGTACGACCCGGCGAACCACCACGTCATCTCCAACGCCTCCTGCACCACCAACTGCGTGGCGCCGATGGCGAAGGTCCTGGACGAGAACTTCGGCATCGTCAAGGGTCTGATGACCACGGTGCACGCGTACACGAACGACCAGCGCATCCTTGACTTCCCGCACAAGGACCTGCGCCGCGCCCGTGCCGCCGCCGAGAACATCATCCCGACCACCACCGGTGCCGCCAAGGCCACCGCCCTGGTCCTGCCGCAGCTCAAGGGCAAGCTGGACGGCCTCGCCATGCGCGTGCCGGTCCCGACCGGCTCGGTCACCGACCTCGTCGTCGAGCTCGGTCGCGAGGTCACCAAGGAAGAGGTCAACGCCGCCTTCCAGAAGGCCGCCGAGGGCGAGCTCAAGGGCCTCCTCGACTACACCGAGGACCCGATCGTCTCCTCCGACATCGTCAACGCCCCGGCGTCCTGCACCTTCGACTCCTCCCTGACCATGGTCCAGGAGGGCAAGAACGTGAAGGTCATCGGCTGGTACGACAACGAGTGGGGCTACTCCAACCGCCTCGTGGACCTGACGGTCTTCGTCGGCAACCAGCTCTGATCGGCCGCAGCAGGCCGGCTGATGCGTGAATGCAGGGCTCGGGCAGCGCAACGTCGCGCTGTCCGGGCCCTGACGTGCGTACAGACCCCCCCGGCCGACCTGCGAAGATCAGGCCCCGTAGGATCAAGAGCCCTCCACAGGAGTCCCCTGACATGAAGACCATCGACGAACTTCTCTCCGCGGGCGTGGACGGCAAGCGGGTCTTCGTCCGTGCCGACCTCAACGTCCCGCTCGCCGACGGCGTCATTACCGACGACGGCCGCATCCGCGCCGTCCTGCCGACCGTGAAGGCCCTCGCCGACGCGGGCGCCAAGGTGGTCGTCGCCTCGCACCTGGGCCGTCCCAACGGTGCACCGGACCCGTCCTTCTCGCTGCTGCCCGCCGCCGAGCGGCTCGGCGAGCTCCTCGGCGCGCCGGTCGCGTTCGCCCAGGACACCGTCGGCCCCGCCGCCCACGACGCCGTCAACGGCCTCCAGCCCGGCCAGGTCGCGGTCGTCGAGAACCTGCGCTTCAACCCCGGCGAGACCTCCAAGGACGACACCGAGCGCGGCGAGTTCGCCGACCAGCTGGCCGCCCTCGCGGACGTCTACGTCGGCGACGGCTTCGGCGCGGTGCACCGCAAGCACGCCTCCGTCTACGACCTCCCGGCCCGCCTGCCGCACTACGCCGGATACCTCATCGCCACCGAGGTCGGCGTCCTGAAGAAGCTCACCGAGGACGTCAAGCGCCCCTACGTCGTCGCGCTCGGCGGCGCCAAGGTCTCCGACAAGCTCGCCGTCATCGACCAGCTGCTCGGCAAGGCCGACCGCCTCCTCATCGGCGGCGGCATGGCCTACACCTTCCTCAAGGCCAAGGGCTACGAGGTCGGCATCTCCCTCCTCCAGGAGGACCAGATCCCGACCGTCACCGAGTACATGGAGCGCGCCGAGAAGAGCGGTGTGGAGCTGCTCCTCCCCGTCGACGTCCTGGTCTCCGCGGAGTTCCCGGACCTCAAGGGGAAGACCCCGGCGAACCCCACCACCGTCGCCGCGGACGCCATCCCTGCCGACCAGGAGGGCCTGGACATCGGCCCGGAGACCCGCAAGCTCTACGCCTCGAAGCTCGCGGACGCCGAGACCGTCTTCTGGAACGGTCCCATGGGCGTCTTCGAACACCCCGACTACGCCGAGGGCACCAAGGCGATCGCCCAGGCCCTCGTCGACTCGAACGGTTTCACCGTCGTCGGCGGCGGTGACTCCGCCGCGGCCGTGCGTACGCTCGGTTTCGACGAGAACGCGTTCGGCCACATCTCGACCGGCGGTGGCGCCTCCCTCGAATACCTCGAGGGCAAGACGCTCCCCGGCCTCGCCGCACTGGAGGACTGACCTAGATGAGCACGCGCACGCCGCTGATGGCGGGCAACTGGAAGATGAACCTCAACCACCTCGAGGCCATCGCGCACGTCCAGAAGCTCGCCTTCGCCCTGGCCGACAAGGACTACGAGGCCGTCGAGGTCGCCGTCCTGCCGCCCTTCACCGACCTGCGCTCCGTGCAGACCCTGGTCGACGGCGACAAGCTCAAGATCAAGTACGGCGCCCAGGACCTCTCGGCGTACGACTCCGGCGCCTACACCGGAGAGATCTCCGGCCTGATGCTGGCCAAGCTGCGGTGCACGTACGTGGCCATCGGCCACTCCGAGCGCCGCCAGTACCACGACGAGACCGACGAACTCGTCAACGCCAAGGTCAAGGCCGCCTACAAGCACGGCCTCACCCCGATCCTGTGCGTCGGCGAGGAGCTGCACGTCCGCCAGGCGGGCAACCACGTCGCCCACAGCCTCGCCCAGGTCGAGGGCGCCCTGAAGGACGTCCCGGCCGAGCAGGTCGAGACACTCGTGATCGCCTACGAGCCCGTGTGGGCCATCGGCACCGGCGAGGTCTGCGGCGCCGCGGAGGCCCAGGAGGTCTGCGCCGCCATCCGCGGCAAGATCGCCGAGCTGTACTCGCAGGACGTGGCCGACAAGGTCCGCGTCCAGTACGGCGGCTCCGTCAAGGCCGGCAACGTCGCCGAGATCATGGCACAGGCCGACATCGACGGCGCTCTGGTCGGCGGTGCCTCGCTCGACGCCGACGAGTTCGTCAAGATCGTGCGTTTCCGCGATCAGTGAACCCGTCCGTGAGTAGGCGGTAGCGGCGATACGTCGTACCCTTGCGGGGGCACAGCCGTGGTGCTGTGCCCCCGTCGTCCATCCGAATCCGAGGAAGTTGGTCCAGCCGTGGTTTTGGGGTTCTCGATCGCCCTGATCGTCTTCAGCCTGCTGCTGATGCTGCTGGTGCTGATGCACAAGGGGAAGGGCGGCGGCCTCTCCGACATGTTCGGCGGCGGCATGCAGTCGTCCGTCGGCGGCTCCTCTGTCGCCGAGCGTAACCTCGACCGGATCACCATCGTGATCGGTCTGCTCTGGTTCGCCTGCATCGTCATCCTCGGCCTGCTGATGAAGACGAACAGCTGAACTGCGTCGCACAAGCACATACATTCCGTACGTAAGGCCCCATGTTCGGTACGCGCTCCTGAGCGCGGCCTATCATGGGGCTTGCGTCTAGGTATGGGGCCTGTAACTCCAATCACTGGACGCGCGTTGGGCCTTACGTAGACTGAGGCGCTCGCAACGAAGCGAAACGCCGACTCGCTTCGCGGCACCATCACGCAGGGAGTTACACCGTGGCAAGTGGCAACGCGATCCGAGGAAGCCGGGTCGGGGCGGGGCCGATGGGCGAGGCCGAGCGCGGCGAGTCCGCGCCCCGGCTGCGCGTCTCCTTCTGGTGCTCCAACGGGCACGAGACGCAGCCGAGCTTCGCCAGCGACGCGCAGGTCCCCGACACCTGGGACTGCCCGCGCTGCGGCTTCCCGGCCGGTCAGGACCAGGACAACCCGCCGGACCCGCCGCGCACCGAGCCGTACAAGACGCACCTCGCGTACGTACGGGAGCGGCGCAGCGACGCGGACGGCGAGGCGATCCTCGCCGAGGCGCTCGCCAAACTGCGGGGCGAGATCTAGGACTTCAGAACCGGCCGGGTGCCCGCGGGCGCCTGGCCGGAGCCGTATCCGGCCGCTCGCGGCCGACCGGTTGTCAGTGGTGCCCTCTACGGTGTGTGCATCGGTGCATTCCGATCATTCCGAGGGGGAGTTGTGACGGCAGCGGACGGTGCGGACGCGGGCGCGCCCGCGTGGCGCGGGGGATTCGGACGGCTGTGGACGGCCGCCGTGATCTCCCGGTTCGGGGATGCCTTACGGACGTCCGCGCTGCCGCTGCTCGCCGTGCGCCTCAGCGACGACCCCTTCGTCATCGCCTCCGTGACCGCCTGCGGCTACGTGCCCTGGCTGCTGTTCGGGCTGCTCGGCGGGGCCGTCGCCGACCGGGTCGACCAGCGGCGGGCGATGTGGGCCGTGGACACCGTACGTGGGCTGCTCGTCGCCGGTTTCGCGCTCGCCGTGGGACTCGGCCACGCCTCGATCCCGCTGCTGCTCGTGCTCGCCTTCGCGCTCACCACGCTCCAGACGCTCTTCGACAACGCCGCCACGGCCCTGCTGCCCTCCCTGGTGGACCGCGAGAGCCTGGGCGGCGCCAACTCCCGGCTGATGACCGGTCAGCAGCTCGCCGGCGGACTGCTCGGCGCGCCGCTCGTGCCGCTGCTGCTGGCGGCCGGCGCCTTCGTACCGTTCGCGGCCGACGCGAGCACGTTCCTCGCCGCTGCCGCCCTGGTGGCCTCCCTGCGGATACGACCGCCCGAGCGGGCACCGCGCCAGGCGGGCAGCACCCTGCGCACGGAGATCGCCGAGGGCCTGCGCGCCCTGTGCGGCGACCGGGCCCTGTGCGCGACCTGCGTGGCCACACTGCTGTGCAACATCGGCATGGGCGCCCTGATCGCGACTATGGCGCTGCACGTCACGCGCTGGCTCCACGCGGGCAATGCCGGATACGCGGCAGCCATGACGGCCTACTCCCTCGGCAGCATCTCGGGCGGCTTCCTCGCGCAGCGCATCGCCCGCCGCACCGGCCGGGTGCGGGCCCTGCTGGTCGCCGGTAGCGTCCAGACGGCGTCCCTGCTGCTCATCGGCTCGGTCCGCTGGCTGCCCGCGCTCGTCGCCGGGATGCTGCTGCTGGGCGCGATGAACATGGTGTGGAACGTCAACCAGGTCACGCTGATGCAGCAGCGCAGCCCCGAGGCGATGGTGGGCCGGATCGCCTCCGCCTTCCGCACGGCCTCGACCTCCGGCGCCCCGCTCGGCGCCCTCCTCGGCGGCGCCGCCGCCCGCGCGTACGGCCTGAACGGGCCGGCCCTGCTCGCGGCCGTGCTCTTCGCCCTTGCCGTCACCTCGTTGATACCGGCGGGCAGGCCGGACGTACCTGTCGCCGCGGCGCACGACGGCGCGACAAGGCGTCAGGTCGCGCCCTGATCAACTAGGTTGGGACCGGCAGTGGGGCAAGGTGCGCAGCACCACGCAGCACGGACAGGCAGGAAAGAAGGCTGAAGTCGGAAATGAACGCAGACAGCCGTACCAGGCTCAACCAGACGCCCGAATGGACCGCCCTCGCCAAGCATCGCGAGGAGCTGGCCGACACCCATCTGCGCGACCTGTTCGCCACCGACCCGGAGCGCGGCGCCGGGTACACCCTGCGGGTCGGCGATCTGTACATCGACTACTCCAAGCACCTGGTCACCGACGAGACACTGCGGCTGTTGCGCGAGCTGGCCGCCGCCACCGACGTCTTCGGCCTGCGGGACGCCATGTTCCGCGGCGAGAAGATCAACACGACCGAGAACCGGGCCGTGCTGCACACCGCGCTGCGCGCCCCGCGCGACGCGGTGATCGAGGTCGACGGCGAGAACGTCGTCCCGGCCGTGCACGCCGTCCTCGACAAGATGGCCGGCTTCGCCGACCGCGTCCGCTCCGGCGCCTGGACCGGCCACACCGGCAAGCGCATCAAGAACGTCGTCAACATCGGCATCGGCGGCTCCGACCTCGGCCCCGCGATGGCCTACGAGGTGCTGCGCAGCTACACCGACCGCGACCTCACTGTCCGCTTCGTCTCCAACGTGGACGGCGCCGACCTGCACGAGGCCACCCGAGACCTGGACCCGGCCGAGACGCTGTTCGTCATCGCCTCCAAGACCTTCACCACCATCGAGACGATCACCAACGCCACCTCCGCGCGGAAGTGGCTGCTGGACGCCCTCGGCGACCAGGCCGCGGTCGCGAAACACTTCGTCGCCCTGTCGACCAACGCGGAGAAGGTCGCCGAGTTCGGCATCGACACGGCCAACATGTTCGAGTTCTGGGACTGGGTCGGCGGCCGGTACTCGTACGACTCCGCGATCGGCCTGTCGTTGATGATCGCCATCGGCCCGGACCGCTTCCGCGAGATGCTCGACGGCTTCCACCTGGTCGACGACCACTTCCGCACCGCACCCGCCGAGGCCAACGCCCCGCTGCTGCTCGGCCTGTTGGGCATCTGGTACGACAACTTCCACGACGCCCAGTCGCACGCCGTGCTGCCCTACAGCCACTACCTGTCCAGGTTCACCGCCTACCTGCAGCAGCTGGACATGGAGTCCAACGGCAAGTCGGTGGCGCGGGACGGCAAGCAGGTCGACTGGCAGACCGGGCCCGTCGTGTGGGGCACGCCGGGCACCAACGGGCAGCACGCCTACTACCAGTTGATCCACCAGGGCACGAAGCTGATCCCGGCGGACTTCATCGGCTTCGCCCGGCCGGTGGCGGAGCTGAGCGGTGAACTCAATGCTCAGCACGACCTGTTGATGGCCAACTTCTTCGCCCAGACCCAGGCCCTCGCCTTCGGCAAGACCGCCGACGAGGTCCGCGCGGAGGGCGTCGCCGAGGAACTGGTCCCGCACAAAACCTTCCAGGGCAACCGGCCGACCACCACCATCCTGGCGAAGGACCTGACCCCGTCCGTCCTCGGCCAGCTCGTCGCCCTCTACGAGCACAAGGTGTTCGTCCAGGGCGCCGTGTGGAACATCGACTCCTTCGACCAGTGGGGCGTCGAGCTGGGCAAGGTCCTCGCCAAGCGCCTCGAACCGGCCTTGACCGAGGGTGCGGAGGTACCGGGCCTGGACGCGTCGACCGAGGCACTGGTCGCCACGTACCGGTCACTGCGCGGGCGCTGACCTCACGCCACCGCGCTCAGGCTGTCCGCCAGCCTGCGTCTCGCCGCTCGGGACGCAGGCACCGCGGCCAGCAGGGCGGCACCCAGTACCACAGCCAGGTCCAGCGACAGGAGCAGCACTGGCGACGGGCCCTGTGCGATCCCCGCGCCGATGCCGCTGGAGCTGCCCTGGGCGTCGATCAGCCGGTGGGCGAGCGGTAGCCCCAGGGCCGTACCGGCGAGCGCTGCGGCCAGTGCCGTACAGCTCGTCGCCGTGACGATGATCGCGGTGATCTGGCGCGGGGCCATGCCGATCGCCAGGAGCGCCAGCACGTCCCGCTCGCTCTCCCGCACACTGCCGCCGATCGCGGTGAGCAGTTCGACGAGCCCGATGAGGGCGAGGACGGCGACCAGCCCGGCGACGACCGCGCGCAGCGGGGACAGCCCGTCGGCGGGGTTCGCCATGGCGTGCACGTCCAGGTGGCCCCGGCCGGCCGCGGTGAGCGCGGCTGCCACGCGGTGCGGGTCGGCGCCGGGGCGCAGGCGCAGCTCGTAGGAGGCCGCGGACAGCCCCGGGTCGTTCTCGCGGAGGGTGTCCAGGGAGGTCGTCACCACCCGGCCGGCGTTCCGCGGTTCGATGCTGCGGCCCACGATGTGCAGGATCTGCGGCCGGTCGCCCACCGTCATCCGCACCCAGTCGCCGACCTGCGCGTGCAGCAGGTCCAGCAGCCCCTGACCGGCCACCGCCTCGTCCGGTCCGCGGGCGGACCGGCCCTCGGCGAGGGCGTAGGGGTAGGGCTCGGCGCGGGTGCCGACGCCGCGCAGGGCGATGGTCCCGGTCTGCCCGGGGACCAGCGCGGCCACCTCGACCCCCGGGTAGGCGGCGGCGACCCGGGAGTCGCCCGTCAGCAGAGCCCGTACCTCCGATGCGGCCAGGGCGCCGTCCGAGCGGACCGTGAGAGCTGTCGGCAGGCCCACGTGCTCCGGGCCGCTGTGGAAGCGGTCGATGGTGGTCCACGCGCTGAGCGCCACCACGATCAGCAGCAGCGGCAGCGTCAGCCGGGCCACGGTGGCCAGCGACCGGCCGCGCCCCGCGAACGCCTTGTGACAGCCGAGGACCAGTGCGGCCGGGAGCCGCAGCCCGAGTGCCTGCCGGGCCGGACCCGTCAGCCGCCCACCCGCCGGCGCGGACGGCCGCGGCACCGGCACCGGAGGCACCCGTCCCGCCCGCCAGGCCGCGAGACCCGTGGTCAGGCCGATGAACAGCACCGCGCCCACGGGAACCACGAAGAGCGCCACGGTGTGCCCCGGCAGCCCCTGCCACACCCGCACGGCATCGCCCAGCCGACCGGGTATCCGGCTGCCCAGCGCCTCGGTGAGCGCCGCGGACGCCACGGTGCCGAGAAGGGCGTACGCGAGGTGCTGCAGCAGGAAGATCCGCACCACCCCGCCCGGTGTGAAGCCGATCGCCTTCAGTACGGAGAGGTCGCGCAGATGGCCGCGGATACGGGTGACGATCGCCCCGTGCACGGCGAGCCCGGCAGCGATCAGGGCGCCCAGACCGAACAGGCCGAGCACCTGGCCCAGCAGCCGGTCGTCGCCCTGCGCCTCGGCACGCGCCTGCTGCCAGGTGGAGACCTCGCCGATCGCGCCCGCGCCCAGCACGGTGACGGCGCGCTGCACCGCGTAGTCCGTTTCGCCCGGGTCGCCGAGCCGCAGTCCGATCACCTGGCCGCCGGGCGACCGCACAACGGACGGCAGCGCCCAGACCAGACCCGGCCGCTCGCCCGGGCTGTAGGGGGGTTCAGCGCTGTCCGCGATTCCCTCGACGGTCAGCGTGCGGGCGGTGCCGGGCAGGGTGAGGGTGTCCCCGGGCTCCGCCAGCAGGGCCCGGGCCAGGCTGCTCTCCAGGATCACGCCGTCCGGCTCGGCCGCGGCCAACCAGTGCCCGGCGGTGAGCAGCGGCCGGCCCACGGAGGGCGGTTCCGGGGTGCCGCGCAGCTCCACCGCGGCGCGGGTGCCGCGTGCGGCGACGGTGGTGGTCTCGGTGGGGTAGGGGCCGGCGACGGACTCGACGCCGTCGAGGCGGGCGAGCCTTCGGGCGTCCGCGGACGCGGCCGTGTGGATCCACACGTGCGCCCCGCGGGTCTCGGTGAAGGTGCGCTGCCAGGGGTTGGTGGCGTAGCCGAACAGGGCCGTCGCCAGCAGCAGCGAGGCGACGATGCCGGCGGTGGCCAGCACGAGGAACAGCGCCTCGCCACGGTGCGTGCGCAGGTCGGAGTGCGCCCAGCGCAGAGTGGCCCGCACCGTCACTCCCTGAGTTCGAGCACACCGGAGATGCCGGCCCGGCGCGGCGGCGCGCCGTCCAGGGCGGCATCGTCGGCTATGCGGCCGTCGAAGAAGCTGATCACCCGGTCGGCGGCGCTCGCCAGCCGGGCGTCGTGCGTCACCAGCACGATGGTCTGGCCGCGCCCGTGGAAGCGGGACAGCAGGCGCATGACCTCGCGGGTGCCCTTGCTGTCCAGGCTGCCGGCGGGCTCGTCCGCGAGCAGCAGCGGCGGATGGTTGACCAGGGCCCGGGCGAGGGCGACCCGCTGCTGTTCGCCGCCGGACAGCTCGCCGGGCATGCTGCGCTCCTTGCCGTCGAGGCCCAGCTCGGCCAGGAGCGCCTCGCGCTCGGCGCGGGCCTTCTTCGGCGGGACGCCGGCCAGCAGGGCGGGCAGCTCGACGTTGTCGGCGACGGACAGGTTCGACACGAGGTTGAAGAACTGGAAGACGATCCCGATGGCCTTCCTGCGCTCCACCGCCCAGCGGGCCTCGCTGAAGGAGTCCGTGCACCGGCCGTCGAGCCAGATGCTGCCTTCGTCCGGGCGCTGCAGGCCGCCGAGCAGGTGCAGCAGCGTCGACTTCCCGGCCCCGGAGGGCCCGGTGATCGCCACGAACTCGCCGCGTGCCACGGCGAGGTCGACCCCGCGCACGGCATGGGCGGGCGCGCCCTCGCCGTGGTGGGTCTTGACCAGGCTCTCGGCCCGCAGCACCGGCGTGTCCTCAGCCCGCAGCACAGCGGGACGGCCCTGCACAGGAGGGTGGCCGTCACTCACTCCAGCTCCTCCAGTTCCTCCTGGCACCGCTCCAGCCAGTCGAGGTCGGCCTGCAGGTGCAGCATCGCGCCCTCTATCAGCAGATGGGCGATTCGGTTGTCCCGGTTCTCGGCCGCGGCCAGTTTCGACAGGTTGCGCATGGTGTTGAGGTACTGGCGCCGCTGCCTGTTGATGAGGGCGATCTGCTCGGCGAGACCGGTCTGCGGGGCGAGCGCGAGCTTCATGAAGAACTCGTCCCGCACCCGCGGTTCGTCCTCGGTCTCCTCGAACCAGGCGTGCAGCGCCTCCCGCCCGGCGTCGGTGAGGTGGTAGACCTTCTTGTTGGGCCGGCTGGACTGCTCGACGTCCTCGCCCTCGATCAGTCCCGTCTTCTCCAGGCGGCCGAGGGTGACGTAGATCTGACCGACGTTGGGCTGAGGGTACGCGGAGCCCAGCAGTTGCTCAAGGTCCTGCTTCAGCTCGTAGCCGTGGGCCGGGCCGCGTGCGAGGAGTGCCAGGAGAGGCAGGCGCACTCGTGCTGTCCTCCTGTCCGCTCAATATGCTCCAGGCCCTAGTATCGCCCATACCTAACAGGTATACATGCCTCTGACCCGGGGCGAGGGTGCCCCCGGTGCCGGTGTACAGGGAGGAACCTATGCGGTGGATGCGTGCCGCCGGTAGGGGCCTCCTCGTTCTCGCCGTGATCATGACCGGGTACGTCGCCTCCGGTGCCCATGCCGAGGAGGGCGGCGGCAGCGGTCGTGGCCCGCTCACCCTGGCCACCGCCGGCGACCTCACCGGCTATCTCGGCCCCCTGCTCCAGGGCTGGAACCGCACCCACCCCGGTGAAAAGGTCACGCTCGTCGAGCTGCCGGACTCCGCCGACGAGACACACGCGCAGATGACCACCGATCTGCGCGGCGGGGACCGGGGCCGCTTCGACGTCCTGAACATCGACGTCAACTGGACCTCGGAGTTCGCCGCGGCCGGCTGGATCCGCCCGCTGGCGCGCGACCGGTTCCCGCTGCGGAGTTTCCTGCCGCCGGTCGTGAACACGGCGACGTACGACGGACGGCTGTATGCGGTCCCGTATGTCACGAATGCCGGACTTCTGCTGTATCGCAAGGACATCCTGGCCGAGGAAAATGTGCCCCCGCCGCACACCTGGGCAGAGCTGGAGCGCGACGCGAAGACCATCGCGCCCCGGCACGGACTCGGCGGCTATGCGGGCCAGTTCCTGCCGTACGAGGGCCTCACCGTCAACGCGGCCGAGGCCGTGTACTCGGCGGGCGGCACCATCCTCGGCGGCGAGGGCACACGGGTCACGGTCGACTCGGCCGCCGCCCGCGAGGGCATCGGCTTCCTCGCCCGCGGCATCCGTGAGGGCTGGATCCCGAAGCAGGCGCTGGCCTACAAGGAGGAGGAGTCCAAGCAGGCCTTCCAGGACGGCAGGCTGCTCTTCCTGCGCAACTGGCCCTACGCCTACGCCGTGGCCTCCGCCAAGGGCTCCAAGGTCGCCGGAAAGATCGGCGCCGTACCGCTGCCCGGGCCCGACGGGCCGGGGACCAGCGTCCTCGGCGGCTCCAATCTCGCGGTCAACACCCATGCCCGGCATCCCGATTCGGCCGTGCGACTGATCGCCTACCTCGCCAGCGAGCGCGTCCAGCGCCAGGTGCTCACCCGGGGCGCGCTGCCGCCCGTGCGCGCCGCGCTGTACGAAGACCCCGCACTCGTCCGGCAGTTCCCCTATCTGCCGACCCTGCGCACCGCCGTACTCACCGCCCGGCCGCGCCCCAAGAGCGCGCACTACGACCAGGTCAGCCTGGTGGTGCAGGCGGTGGTGCAGGACGCGCTCACCGGGCGGGAGACGCCCGGACAGGCCGTGCGCCGGCTCGCGCGCGAGCTCGACGCGATCGCCCGTCGCTAGTCCGCCTCTAGTCCACCGATAGTTACTTGTTAAGTAACGCGCGGATCTCATTCTCGGCGCATGATGCCCGTTAAGTCCGCATTCGCACCCCCAACTCACCGGTAATCTGTGGTCCCTTCGTTGACACCCGCGCGATACGCCTACTTAACATGCATGCATGCTGAGTAAGTACCACTGGTGGCGTGACGCGGTGATCTACCAGGTCTACGTCCGCAGCTTTCTGGACAGCACCGGCGACGGCATCGGCGATCTGGCCGGCGTCCGGGCCGGACTGCCGTATCTGAAGAAGCTCGGCGTCGACGGCATCTGGCTGAGCCCGTTCTACCCCTCGCCGCAGCACGACCACGGCTACGACGTGGCCGACTACTGCGACGTCGACCCGCTCTTCGGCGATCTCGCCGAGTTCGACCTGCTGATGGCCAGCGCCCGCCGGCTCGGTATCAAGGTGCTCCTCGACATCGTCCCCAACCACTGCTCCGGCGAGCACCCCTGGTTCCGCGAGGCGCTGGACAGTGCACCCGGCAGCCCGGCCCGCGCCCGCTTCCACTTCGCCGACGGCCGCGGCCGGGGCGGCAGCGAGCCGCCCAACAACTGGCACGCCATGTTCGGCGGCCCGGCCTGGACCCGGGTGACGGAGTCCGACGGCCGCCCCGGTCAGTGGTACCTGCACATGTTCACGCCCGAGCAGCCGGACTGGAACTGGCGCAACCCCCAGATCCCCGCCGAGTTCGACCGCGTCCTGCGCTTCTGGCTGGACCGGGGCGTGGACGGCTTCCGCATCGACGTCGCCGCCGGGCTGTTCAAGCACCCCGAACTGCCCGACTCCGACGACCCCGAGGCCGACGCCCGCACCCGCGACTCGGTCAACCCGCTCGCCTGGAACCAGCCCGAGGTGCACGAGGTGTGGCGGCGCTGGCGCTCCATATGCGAGGAGTACGCCGACCGCGACGGCCGCGAACGCCTCCTCGTCGGTGAGGTCTCCGTCCCCACCGCCCGCGAACACGCCCGCTACGTCCGACCGGACGAACTGCACCAGGCCTTCTTCTTCGATCTGCTGGGCGCCTCCTGGGACGCCGACGCCTTCCGCAAGGTCATCTCCGAGGCCATGCAGGACATCGCCGGAACCGGTTCCACGGTCACCTGGGTCCTCAACAACCACGACCAGGTCCGCACCGTCACCCGCTACGGCGAACCCGCCGTCGAGGGCAGCCGCGTCGGCGCCGCCCGCGCCCGGGCCGCCGCGCTGCTGATGCTGGCGCTGCCCGGAGCCGCGTACATCTACCAGGGCGAGGAACTGGGCCTGCCCGAGGTCGTCGACCTGCCCGACGACGTCCTCACCGACCCGATCTTCCGCCGCACCGGCAGCCGCGCCCGCATCCGTGACGGCTGCCGGGTGCCGCTGCCGTGGTCCGGGCAGGCCTCGCCGTTCGGCTTCACCTCCGGCGCGGAGGGCGCCAAGCCCTGGCTGCCGCAGCCGTCGTACTTCGCCGAGTACGCCACCGAACGCGCCCTCGCCGACACCCGCTCCTTCTGGCACCTGTACCGCGACGGCCTCCACCTGCGCGGCTCACTCCCTCAGCTGGGCGAGGGAACGCTGCGCTGGCTGGACACCCCGCCGGGCGTTCTGGCCTTCACCCGCGGCGACGGCCTGGTCTGCGCCGTCAACTTCGGTACGGCCGCCGCGCCCGCGCCGGTCTCCGGCACCCCGCTGCTCTCCAGCGGCCCCGTCCCGCCCGGAGTCCTGTCCGGTTCCACGGCGGCCTGGTGGCTCACCGACCTCTGATCCCTCCGCCAACTCCCTCCGACCGAGTCAACTCCCTCCGAATGAAAGGTCCGTCGACGATGATGCGACGACGTACGACCCTGCTCACGAGCTGCACCGCTCTCGCCCTCGCGCTCGGCGCCACCGCCTGCGGCGGGGACAACGTCTCCGCGGGCGGCGGAGACAAGCCGCTGGGCGGCCAGACCGTCACCGTGGCCGGTGTCTGGTCGGGCAGCGAGCAGAAGAACTTCCAGAAGGTGCTGGACGCCTTCACCGCGAAGACCGGGGCCAAGACCCAGTTCGTGTCCACCGGTGACAACGTCTCCACCGTCGTCGGCAGCAAGATCGAGGGCGGCAACGCGCCCGACGTCGTGATGGTCCCGCAGGTCGGCGTGCTCCAGCAGTTCGCGAAGCAGGGCTGGCTCAAGCCGCTGTCGCCGACCGCCCAGCAGACGATCACCGCCGACTACGCGCCCGTGTGGAAGACGTACGGCAGCGTCGACGGCACCCTCTACGGCCTCTACTTCAAGGCCGCCCACAAGTCGACCGTCTGGTACAGCCCCGACGCGCTCACCCAGGCCGGGGTCCAGCCCCCGAAGACGTACGACGAGCTGCTGAAGGCCGGGCACACCGTCTCCGACTCCGGGCTCGCCGCCTTCTCCGTGGCCGGGCAGGACGGCTGGACGCTGACCGACTGGTTCGAGAACATCTACCTCTCCCAGGCCGGACCCGAGAAGTACGATGCCCTCGCCGCCCACAAGCTGAAGTGGACCGACCCCTCCGTCGTCAGGGCGCTCACCACGCTCGGCAAGCTGTTCAAGGACAAGCAGCTGATCGCGGGCGGCCGGAAGGAGGCCCTCAACACCGACTTCCCGGGCTCGGTGGAGAAGGTGTTCGGGCCGAAGCCCGAGGCAGGCATGGTCTACGAGGGCGACTTCGTCGCCGGCGTCGCCCACGACCAGTTCGGGAAGACCATCGGCAAGGACGCGAACTTCTTCCCCTTCCCCGCGGTCGACGGCGGCACGGCACCCGTCGTCAGCGGCGGTGACGCGGCCGTCGTCCTGAAGGACGCCAAGAACGCCAAGGCCGGCATGAAGCTCCTGGAGTACCTGGCCACCCCCGAGGCGGCGGCCGTATGGGCGAAGGCGGGCGGCTACCTGTCCCCGAACAAGAAGCTCGACCTCGCCTCGTACGGCGACGACGTCACCCGCGCCACCGCCAAGTCCCTGATCGGCGCCGGGGATTCGGTCCGCTTCGACATGTCCGACCAGGCGCCGGCGGCCTTCGGCGGCACCAAGGGCGCGGGCGAGTGGAAGCTGCTCCAGGACTTCCTGCGCGACCCGTTCGACCCGAAGGGCACCGCGGCGAAGCTGGAGTCCGCGGCGGCCAAGGCCTACCAGAGCTGATCGGACCGGACATGACCGCCACCACGCTCGTGAAACAACAGGCGGGCCCGCGGGCCGCCGCCGGCCCGGCGCGCGGGCGCCGCGGCCGGCGGCGCGCCCGGCTGGTCGCCCTGCTCTTCGTGTTCCCAGCCCTGCTCCTGCTCGGCGCGCTCGTCGTCTACCCGGTGCTGTTCTCCGTCGGCCGCAGCTTCTTCGACGCCTCCGGCACCCGGTTCGTCGGCGGCGACAACTACGCCGAGATGTTCCGCGACCCGGCGACGCTGAAGGCCATCCGCAACACCACCATCTGGGTGGTCGTGGCCCCCGCCCTGCTGACCGGCCTGGGCCTGATCCTGGCCGTCCTGGTGGAGAAGGTCCGCTGGGCCACCGCCTTCAAGCTGCTGCTGTTCATGCCGATGGCCGTGTCCTTCCTGGCCGCCGGCATCATCTTCCGGCTCGCCTACGACGAGGACCCGGACAAGGGCGTGCTCAACGCGGCCGTCGTCTCCGTCCACGACGCCTTCAAGGAGACATCGGCGTATCCGACGGCCCGGGGCCGCGCGGGACTGCTCACCCAGGACCGGGACGGTTCGTACCGTACGACCGCCTCGCCGGGCGACTCGGTGCTGCTCCCGATGGTCGGCGTGCTGCCCAAGGATCTGCCCGAGGGGGCCTCGCCCGCGTACCCGGCGGCCACGAGGAAGGCCGCGCCCGGCGAACTGCGCGGTGTCGTCTACCTGGACTTCACCCCCGGCGGGGGAGGCAGGCAGGGCAGGGCCGACCCGGAGGAGAGCGGTCTGCCCGGTATGAAGGTGGAGGCGGTGCGCGACGGGAAGACGGTCGCGAGCGCGACCACCGCAGCCGACGGCTCCTTCCGCTTCCCGGGGCTGCACACGGGCTCGTACACGGTGAGACTGCCGGAGTCGAACTTCGCCCCGCCGTACCAGGGCGTCTCCTGGCTCGGCCCGGCCCTCGTCACACCGGCGGTCATCGGCGCGTACCTGTGGATCTGGACGGGCTTCGCGATGGTGCTGATCGGCGCCGGCCTGTCCACCCTGCCCCGGGACGCGCTGGAGGCGGCCCGGATGGACGGGGCCAACGAGTGGCAGATCTTCCGCCGGATCACGGTCCCGCTGCTCGCCCCTGTCCTGACGGTCGTCTTCGTCACCCTCGTGATCAACGTGATGAAGGTCTTCGACCTCGTCTACATCATCGCGCCCGGACCGGTGCAGGAGGACGCCACCGTCCTCGCGACCCAGATGTGGCTCGTCTCCTTCGGCGGCGGCAACAACCAGGGCCTCGGCAGCGCCCTCGGTGTGCTCCTGCTGCTCCTGGTGATCCCCGCGATGGTCTTCAACGTCCGCCGTTTCCGAAGGAGTCAGCGATGAGGAGTCAGCGATGAACGCGATCAGGCGGAGCCTGGGCAACGGCCTGGTGCAGGCCTTCCTGGTGGTGATCGGCCTGGTCTGGCTGACGCCGCTCGCGGGCCTGTTCCTGTCCTCCCTGCGTTCGGCCCAGGACACGGCGAAGGGCGGCTGGTGGACGGCCCTGTCGAGCCCCGGACAGCTGTCCTTCGACAACTACTCGGCGCTGCTGAAGAACGCGGGGATGACCCAGGCCTTCTGGAACACGGTCCTGATCTCGGTACCGGCCACGACGCTCGTCGTGGTCATCGCGGCACTCGCCGGATACGCCTTCGCCTGGCTGGACTTCCCGTTGCGGGAGCCCCTCTTCCTGCTGGTGGTGGCCCTGTTGGTGGTGCCGGTGCAGATCGGCCTGCTGCCGGTGGCCAAACTCTTCGGCCAGCTGGGCCTGTTCGGCACCATCCCGGGCGTCGTCCTCTTCCACGTCGCCTACGGCCTTCCCTTCGCGGTGTTCCTGCTGCGGAACTACTTCGCGGAGCTGCCGAAGGAGATGCTGGAGGCGGCGCGGATGGACGGCGGCAGCGAGTGGCGCATCTTCACGCGGCTGGTCCTGCCGGTGGGGCGCCCGGCGATCGCCTCGCTCGCCATCTTCCAGTTCCTCTGGGTCTGGAACGACATGCTGGTCGCCCTGCTCTTCGCCGACAGCTCCTCCCAGCCGCTGACCGTGGAACTCCAGTCCCAGATCCGCCAGTTCGGCAGCAACATCGACGTCCTGGCCCCGGGCGCGTTCCTGTCCCTGATCGTGCCGGTGGCGGTGTTCTTCGCGTTCCAGCGGCACTTCGTACAGGGGGTCATGGCGGGGTCCGTGAAATAGGGGTGGCGGGGGTCTGTGAACCCCCGCCACCCCTGTGCTCACGGCGAAGCCGGCGGATACAGCGCCCGGGGCAGCTGTGAGGCCGCAGCCGCGTCCAGCAGCCACAGGGTGCGCTGCCGGCCGTACGCGCCCGCCGCCGGGGCCTGGATCTCGCCCGCGCCCGACAGGGCGATGGCCGCCGCCTCCGCCTTGTCCGCACCGGCCGCGAGGAGCCAGACCTCGCGGGCCGCGCGGATCGCGGGCAGGGTGAGGGTGATCCGGGTCGGCGGGGGCTTGGGCGCGCCGTGCACGCCGACCACCGTGCGCTCGGTCTCCCGTACGGCCGGCAGCTCCGGGAAGAGCGAGGCCACGTGGGTGTCCGGGCCGACGCCCAGCATCAGCACGTCGAAGGTGGGCACCGAGCCGTGGTTCTCCGGCCCGGTCGCCTTCGCCAGCTCGGCCGCGTACGCCTCCGCCGCGGCTTCCACGTCGGCGCCGTACGGGCCGTCGGAGGCGGGCATGGCGTGCACGCGCTCCGGGTCCAGCGGCACCGCGTCCAGCAGGGCCTCGCGGGCCTGCGTGACATTGCGCTCCGGGTCGCCCTCGGGGAGGTAGCGCTCGTCGCCCCACCACAGATCCAGGCGGCTCCAGTCGATGGCGTCCCGGGCCGGAGCCGCCGCCAGCGCGGCGAGCAGGCCGTTGCCGTTGCGGCCACCGGTGAGGACCACGGACGCGTGGCCCCGGGAGGCCTGAGCGTCCACGATCTTCGTGATGAGCCGGGCCGCGGCGGCCTGTGCCATCAGATCCTTGTCGTGGTGCACGACCAGCTGCGGAGTGCTCACTTGGCCGCCGCCTTCTTGGTCTGGGCCGTGGCCTTCCTGGCCGCCGCCCTCTTCGCCGGCGCCTTCACGGCCTCCTCCTCCGGCACCGGCACGGCGACCGGCTCAGCGGAGACGGCCTGCGGCGCACCGGGCTCCGGCACCGTGTTCAGCCGCTCCACGCCGAAGCGCAGCGCCGACGCGTAGGTGTCGTCCGGGTCCAGCCGGCGCAGCTCCTCCGCGATCAGCTCGGCGGTGTCCCGCCGCTTCAGCGCCACCGCACGGGCCGGCTGGCCCTCGATGGACAGGGTGGCCAGCGAGCCGTCGGCCCGTGCCAGGGCGATCGGGCCGCCGTCGGTGTCCATGCGGACCGCCGTCAGACCGGGGCCGGCCGACAGGGAGCGCCGGACGGGGACCTCCAGCCGGTCCGCCAGCCACATCGCCAGCAGCTCGCAGCTCGGGTTGAACTCCTCGCCCTCCACCTCGACGGCCGTCACCTCGCAGGTGACCTGGTCCAGGGCCGCCGCCAGCATCGAGCGCCACGGCGTGATCCGGGTCCAGGACAGGTCGGTGTCGCCGGGCGTGTAGGCCGCGGCGCGGGCGGCCAGCTCCCGCACCGGCTGCTCGGCGGCGTAGGAGTCGGTCACCCGGCGCTGGGCGAGCGCGCCCAGCGGGTCCTTCGCCGGGTCGAGCGGCGCGTTCACCGGCCACCAGACGACCACCGGGGCGTCCGGCAGCAGCAGCGGCAGCACCACGGAGTCGGCGTGGTCGGAGACCTCGCCGTACAGCCGGAGCACGACCGTCTCGCCGGTGCCCGCGTCCGCGCCCACCCGCACCTCGGCGTCCAGCCGCGAGGAGGTGCGGTTGCGCGGGCTGCGGGAGACCCGCTTGATGACCACCAGCGTGCGCGAGGGGTGCTCGCGCGAGGCGTCGTTGGCGGCCTTCAGGGAGTCGTAGGCGTTCTCCTCGTCGGTGACGATGACGAGGGTCAGGACCATGCCGACGGCGGGGGTGCCGATGGCACGCCGGCCCTGCACGAGCGCCTTGTTGATCTCGCCGGCGGTGGTGTCGGTCAGGTCTATCTTCATGGCCGGCGCCAGCTCCGTCCGTCTCGTGCGAGCATCTCGTCCGCCTCGGCGGGGCCCCAGGTGCCCGACTGGTACTGCGCGGGCCTGCCGTGCTTGTCCCAGTACTCCTCGATCGGGTCGAGGATCTCCCAGGACAGCTCGACCTCCTCGGTGCGCGGGAAGAGGTTGGCGTCGCCGAGCAGCACGTCCAGGATGAGCCGCTCGTACGCCTCCGGGCTGGACTCCGTGAAGGACTCGCCGTAGGCGAAGTCCATGGAGACGTCCCGGATCTCCATCGAGGTGCCGGGCACCTTGGAGCCGAAGCGGACCGTGATGCCCTCGTCCGGCTGGACGCGGATCACGATCGCGTTCTGGCCCAGCTCCTCCGTCGCCGTGTGGTCGAAGGGGGAGTGCGGGGCCCGCTGGAAGACGACCGCGATCTCGGTCACGCGACGGCCGAGCCGCTTGCCGGTGCGCAGATAGAAGGGGACGCCCGCCCAGCGGCGGTTGTCGATCTCCAGCTTGATCGCGGCGTACGTGTCGGTCTTCGACTTCGGGTCGATGCCCTCCTCTTCGAGGTAGCCGATGACCTTCTCGCCGCCCTGCCAGCCGCCCGCGTACTGCCCGCGCACGGTGCTCTGGCCCAGGTCCCTGGGCAGCCGGACCGCGCCGAGCACCTTGGTCTTCTCCGCCGCGAGCGCGTCCGCGCCGAAGGAGGCGGGCTCCTCCATCGCGGTCAGCGCGAGCAGCTGGAGCAGGTGGTTCTGGATGACGTCACGGGCGGCACCGATGCCGTCGTAGTAGCCCGCCCGGCCGCCGATGCCGATGTCCTCGGCCATCGTGATCTGCACGTGGTCCACGAAGGACCGGTTCCAGATCGGCTCGAACATCGTGTTGGCGAAGCGCAGCGCCAGGATGTTCTGGACGGTCTCCTTGCCGAGGTAGTGGTCGATCCGGAACACCTGGTCCGGGGTGAACACCTCGTGCACGACCTTGTTCAGCTCCTCGGCCGACTTCAGGTCGTGGCCGAACGGCTTCTCGATGACCGCGCGCCGCCAGGAACCGCCCTCCTGGTCGGCCAGGCCGTGCTTCTTCAGCTGCTGGATGACCACCGGGAAGGAGCGCGGCGGCACCGACAGGTAGAAGGCGAAGTTGCCGCCCGTGCCCTGTGCCTTG
Organism: Streptomyces sp. NPDC002671; assembly: GCF_053592475.1. Classification (NCBI taxonomy): domain Bacteria; kingdom Bacillati; phylum Actinomycetota; class Actinomycetes; order Kitasatosporales; family Streptomycetaceae; genus Streptomyces; species Streptomyces sp. NPDC002671. The sequence goes on along the minus strand of NZ_JBSFVU010000008.1, from coordinate 39,855 downwards.
TCCAGCTCCTCTATGGTGGCGCGCAGCCGCTCGAACGCCTCGTCGTCGTCGAAGGTGCCCTGGACGAAGCGCATCCCCTGGATGAGCTGCTGCCAGACCTCCTCCCGGAACGGCGTACGGGCGTGCGCCTTGACGGCGTCGTGGACCTCGGCGGCGAAGTCCTCGTGCTCCCACTCACGGCGGGCGAAGCCCACCAGGGAGAAGCCCGGCGGCAGCAGACCACGGTTCGCGAGGTCGTACACCGCGGGCATCAGCTTCTTGCGGGACAGGTCGCCCGTGACGCCGAAGATCACCAGGCCCGACGGCCCCGCGATACGCGGGAGCCGTCGGTCGGCGGGGTCACGAAGCGGGTTCGCTCCGGAACCGACGAGGGGTGACAATTCAGCCCTCCGAGGGGGCGAGGCGCTTGAGAACCGCCTCGGTCGACTTCAGCAGGTCGTTCCAGGACGCCTCGAACTTCTCGACGCCCTCGTCCTCCAGCACCTGGACCACGTCGTCGTACGAGATCCCGAGCTTCTCGACCGCGTCGATGTCGGCGCGGGCCTGCTCGTAGGTGCTGGTGACGGTGTCACCGGTGATCTCGCCGTGGTCCTCGGTGGCCACCAGGGTGGCCTCCGGCATGGTGTTGACCGTGTTCGGCGCGACCAGGTCGGTGACGTACATCGTGTCGGAGTACGACGGGTCCTTCACGCCGGTCGACGCCCACAGCGGACGCTGCTTGTTCGCGCCCGCGTTCTCCAGCGCGCTCCAGCGGTCGGTCGAGAAGACCTCCTCGTACGCCTGGTAGGCGAGGCGCGCGTTGGCGACGGCGGCCTTGCCGCGCAGCGCCTTGGCCTCGTCGGTGCCCAGGGCGCCCAGCCGCTTGTCGATCTCGCTGTCCACGCGGGACACGAAGAAGGACGCCACGGAACGGATGAGCGACAGGTCCAGGCCGCGCTCCTTCGCCTTCTCCAGACCGGCGAGGTAGGCGTCCATGACCGCGCGGTAGCGCTCCAGCGAGAAGATCAGCGTGACGTTGACGCTGATGCCGAGGCCGATGACCTCGGTGATCGCCGGCAGACCCGCCTTGGTGGCCGGGATCTTGATCAGGGTGTTGGGACGGTCCACCAGCCAGGCCAGCTGCTTGGCCTCGGCGATGGTGGCCGCCGTGTTGTGGGCGAGACGCGGGTCGACCTCGATGGAGACCCGGCCGTCCTGGCCCTCGGTGGCGTCGAAGACGGGACGCAGGATGTCGGCGGCGTCGCGGACGTCCGCCGTGGTGATCATGCGGATGGCCTCGTCGACGGTGACCTTGCGGGCGGCCAGGTCGGCGAGCTGCTGCTCATAGCCGTCGCCGCTGCTGATCGCCTTCTGGAAGATCGTCGGGTTGGTGGTGACGCCCACGACGTGCTGCTGGTCGATCAGCTCGGCGAGGTTGCCGGACGTGATCCGCTTGCGCGACAGGTCGTCCAGCCAGATCGCGACGCCTTCTTCGGAGAGGCGCTTGAGTGCGTCTGTCATGGAATTACATCTCCTACGTGTCGTATATGAGCGTCAGCGCTGGGCGTCGGCCAGGGATTCCCGGGCCTTGGCGGCCACGTTCTCGGCGGTGAAGCCGAACTCCTTGAAGAGGACCTTGCCGTCGGCGGACGCACCGAAGTGCTCCAGGGAGACGATGCGGCCGGCGTCCCCGACGTACTTGTGCCAGGTCAGACCGATACCGGCCTCGACCGACACACGGGCCTTCACGGACGGCGGCAGCACCGAGTCCCGGTACGCCTGGTCCTGCTCCTCGAACCATTCCACGGACGGCATGGACACCACGCGCGTGGGAACGCCGTCGGCCTGGAGCTGCTCGCGCGCCTCGACGGCCACGTGCACCTCGGAACCGGTGGCGATCAGGATCACCTGCGGCTCGCCACCCTCGGCCTCGAACAGGACGTAACCGCCGCGCGCGGCGTCGTCGTTCGGCTCGTAGGCCGGCACACCCTGCCGGGTCAGCGCCAGGCCGTGCGGAGCGCCCTTGCCGAACTCCTTGGTGTAGCGGCGCAGGATCTCGCGCCAGGCGATGGCGGTCTCGTTGGCGTCCGCCGGGCGGACGATGTTCAGGCCCGGGATCGCGCGCAGCGAGGCCAGGTGCTCGACCGGCTGGTGGGTCGGGCCGTCCTCGCCGAGACCGATGGAGTCGTGCGTCCACACGAACGTCACCGGCAGGTGCATCAGGGCCGACAGGCGCACGGCGTTGCGCATGTAGTCGGAGAACACCAGGAAGGTGCCGCCGTAGACGCGGGTGTTGCCGTGCAGGGCGATGCCGTTCATCTCGGCGCCCATGGCGTGCTCGCGGATGCCGAAGTGGATCGTGCGGCCGTAGGGGTTGGCCTCGGGCAGCGGGTTGTCCGCCGGCAGGAACGAGCTGTCCTTGTCGATGGTCGTGTTGTTCGACCCGGCGAGGTCGGCGGAGCCGCCCCACAGCTCGGGCACGATCGCGCCGAGCGCCTGGAGGACCTTGCCGGACGCGGCACGCGTCGCGATGCCCTTGCCCGGCTCGAAGACCGGGAGCTGGTCCTCCCAGCCCGCGGGCAGCTCGCCCTTGCTGATCCGGTCGAACTCGGCCGCGCGCTCGGCGTTGTCGTCCCGCCACAGCTGGAGGGACTTCTCCCACTCGGCCTTCGCCTGAGCACCGCGCTCCAGCGCCTGCCGGGTGTGGGCGATCACCTCGTCGGAGACCTCGAAGGTCTTCTCCGGGTCGAAGCCGAGGACGCGCTTGGTGGCCGCGACCTCCTCGTCGCCGAGCGCCGAGCCGTGCGCGGCCTCGGTGTTCTGCGCGCTGGGGGCCGGCCAGGCGATGATCGAGCGCATCGCGATGAAGGACGGCCGGTCGGTGACGGCCTTGGCCTCCTGGACCGCGGCGTAGATCGCCTGCGGGTCCAGGTCGCCGTTCTCCTTGGCCTCCACGCGCTGCACGTGCCAGCCGTAGGCCTCGTACCGCAGAGCGGTGTCCTCGGAGACCGCCGTCTCGGTGTCGCCCTCGATCGAGATGTGGTTGTCGTCCCACAGCAGGATCAGGTTGCCGAGCTTCTGGTGGCCGGCCAGCGAGGACGCCTCGGCGGCGATGCCCTCCTGGAGGCAGCCGTCACCGGCGATGCAGTAGATGAAGTGGTCGAAGGGCGACTCGCCCTGCGGGGCCTCCGGGTCGAACAGGCCGCGCTCGTAACGGGCGGCCATCGCCATGCCCACCGCGTTGGCGACACCCTGGCCCAGCGGGCCGGTGGTCGTCTCCACACCCTTGGTGTGTCCGTACTCCGGGTGGCCCGGGGTCTTCGAACCCCAGGTCCGGAACGCCTTCAGATCGTCCAGCTCCAGGCCGAAACCGGCCAGGTAGAGCTGCGTGTAGAGGGTCAGGGACGAGTGGCCGGCGGACAGCACGAAGCGGTCGCGCCCGACCCACTCCGGGTCGGCCGGGTCGTGCCGCATCACCTTCTGGAAGAGGGTGTAGGCGGCAGGGGCCAGGCTCATCGCCGTACCGGGATGGCCGTTGCCGACCTTCTGTACGGCGTCGGCGGCCAGGACCCGGGCGGTGTCCACGGCCTGCTGGTCCAGGTCGGTCCACTCAAGGTCTGTGGTGGTCGGCTTGGTGCTCACCCTGGCTCAGGGCTCCTCTCCACATGTCGGTCGCCGGTCGTCTGGGCACGCGCCCGACCCCGGCCGCCGGTGCACTGCTGCCCACCGGCCGGGTCGAGCCTACCCTCGTAAGGACGTGCGTTTTTTCGGCTCATTCCAGACTGCCGGGAGTCCACGCGATCCGCCTCCCGACTGGCCGACAGCGCATTTGGCACATGAATACGGAGCCGCTCATCTGACCGCTCAATCGAGCCCTAGGACCCCTCGAATGCGACCCCCGCCAACACGACCCCACCCCCGCGAAGGCCGGGGTATGGGCAACGTCTAAAGTGGCGTGGTACGCGCGAGCCTTTTGCCGGGACTTCACACGGCCAGGCTTGCTGGGATGTCTCTGTCAGGGGTGTGCGTGACGGCCGTCGAATCCCGTCCAACGGGTGGGGGCACCGCCCATGCCGTTAAGGCAATGGGGGAGCTCGGTGGTGCGAGCCAGAGCCCGGTTCACCGGTCGTTCGGGGCCCGTGTCAAGGCGTTCGTGGCGCTGACCAAGCCGCGGATCATCGAGCTGCTGCTCATCACCACCGTTCCGGTGATGTTCTTGGCGCAGCAGGGTGTGCCCGACCTCAAGCTGGTCCTGCTCACCTGCGTCGGCGGCTACCTCTCCGCGGGCGGCGCCAACGCGCTGAACATGTACATCGACCGGGACATCGACGCCCTGATGGACCGCACCTCGCAGCGTCCGCTGGTGACCGGCATGGTCAGCCCGCTCGAGTGCCTGGTCTTCGGCATCACCCTCGCGGTCGTCTCGACGCTGCTGTTCGGGCTCACCGTCAACTGGCTGAGCGCCTGGCTGTCGCTCGGCGCGCTCCTCTTCTACGTCGTCGTCTACACGATGATCCTCAAGCGGCGCACCTCGCAGAACATCGTGTGGGGCGGCATCGCCGGCTGCCTGCCCGTGCTGATCGGCTGGTCCTCCGTCACGAACTCCATGTCGTGGGCGCCGGTCATCCTCTTCCTCGTCATGTTCTTCTGGACGCCGCCGCACTACTGGCCGCTGTCCATGAAGGTCAAGGAGGACTACGCGCGCGTGGGCGTGCCGATGCTCCCGGTCATCGCCTCCAACAAGGTCGTCGCCCGGCAGATCGTCATCTACAGCTGGGTCATGGTCGCCGTCTCCCTGCTGCTCACCCCGCTCGGCTACACCGGCTGGTTCTACACGACGGTCGCCCTCGCGGCCGGCGGCTTCTGGCTGTGGGAGGCGCACGGGCTGCAGAACCGGGCGAAGGCCGAGGTGAGCGGCGCGAAGCTGAAGGAGATGCGGCTCTTCCACTGGTCGATCACCTACGTGTCGATCCTCTTCGTCGCGGTCGCGGTGGACCCGTTCCTTCGCTGACTGACGTCGCACAGACGCTGACGCCTGCGTCACAGCGCCGCTGACTTCTCTGTCACAGCGGCGCTGATCTATGTCACAGAGGCCTGCTCTCGTCAGCTGATCTACGCGTGAGTAGCATCCTGCTCATGGCAGACACGCAGCAGGTTGACCCCAAGGCGGAGCGCAAGGCGGCGAGGCTCGCCCGCCAGATCACCGCCTTCTCCAAGACGCACGGCGGCGCCGAGGGCCAGGTGGCCTACATCGGCGAACGCGGCGCCCGCATCGCCCTGGTCGGCGAGGACGGCGAGTGGGGCAACCTGGTGGCCCCCAGCGTCGAGATCGCCGAGCAGGCGGTCCAGAAGGCCGGCATCACGGTCCACGAGTCCTTCGACGGCGAGTTCGCGGCGAAGGTCAAGACGGGCCCGTACGAGTGGAAGCGCATGGCGGGCATGCAGATCGGCGGCTGAACAGCCGACCCCGAGGGCGGCCGACCGCGACCTCGAACCCCGTTCACCCGTTAGGACGTGTAAGACCGCGTCCTACGGGGAGCCGGAATGATCGAAACGCCGTCCCTCGTGGACCAGTACTGCCACGGCGTACTGCGCACGGAGCTGGGTCTGGGCACCTTCGAGGCCCAGCTCGCCCGGACCGAGGGGCCGCCCGCGCCCGGCACCACGCTCTTCGACACCCAGACCGGCTTTGCCGTACGCCGCTGGTGTCCGCCCCTCCTGGGCCTGGAACCCCACTGCCCGCCCGCCCGCTATCTCGCCCGGCGCCGCGAACTCGGCGTCCTTGAGTCGGGCCGCAGACTGCTGCGCGGCAGCGGCATCACCACCTACCTCGTCGACACGGGACTGCCCGGCGACCTCACCGGCCCCGCCGAGCTGGCCTCCACGGGCGATGCCGAAGCCCGTGAGATCGTCCGGCTGGAACTGCTCGCGGAGCAGGTCGCCGATACCTCCGGCACCGTGGAGTCCTTCCTCGCCAACCTCGCGGAATCGGTGCACGGGGCCGCGGTACACGCGGTCGCCTTCACCTCTGTCGCGGGCCTGCGGCACGGCCTGGCCCTCGCGCCCGAGCCGCCGGGGCCGGGGGAGGTGCGGGGCGCGGCGGGCCGCTGGCTGGCCGGGCGGCGGGTGGGCGGCGAGCTGAGCGACCCGGTGCTGCTACGGCACCTGCTGTGGATCGCGGTCGCCTCGGGCCGGCCGCTCCAGCTGCACACCGGGCTCGGCGAGCCGGGCTCGCGCATCGACCGCACGGACCCGGTGCTGCTGGCGGACTTCGTCCGGGCCACGGCGGGTCTGGGAACCGACCTCGTCCTGCTGCACGGCTACCCGTACCACCGCCACGCCGCTCACCTGGCCGGGGTCTTCCCGCACGTGTACGCCGACTCCGGTGCGGCCCTCGTGCGCACCGGCGCCCGCGCGGCCACGGTCCTCGCCGAGATCCTGGAACTGGCCCCCTTCGGCAAGATCCTCTTCTCCAGCGGCGCCCACGGCCTGCCCGAACTGCACGTGGTAGGCGCCCGCCTGTTCCGCGAGGCCCTGGGCCGCGTCCTGGGCACCTGGGTCGCCGAGGGCGCATGGTCCCTGGGGGACGCGCAGCGGGTGGCGCGGATGGTCGCGGCGGAGAACGCGCGGCGGGTGTACGGGCTGGCAGCCGCCCGGTAAGCCGCTACGCGCGCGTGCCGACGGTCACCTCGGTGGCCGGGCCGGGCACGTCCGCCATGACCTCCGGGCGCTCCCGCAGCGACAGCAGTACGCGCAGCACCCAGATCCACATCACCGTGGAACCGAACATGTGCAGGCCCACCAGTGCCTCGGGAAGATGCGTGAAGTACTGGGTGTAGCCGATGACGCCCTGCCCGAGCAGGATCAGGAACAGCTCCCGAGTCCGGTCCAGCGGACCCTTCGGCGCGTCCACCGCCTTCAGCACGAACCACAGCGCGAAGGTCAGCGTGACCACGATCCAGGCCAGCACCGCGTGCAGCTTGGAGACGGTCTCCCAGCTGATGTGGATCCGGTCCACCTCGCTGGAGTCGCCCGCGTGCGGGCCGGCGCCGGTCACCACCGTGCCGACGGCGATGAGCAGCGTGGACGCGGCCACCAGGAACCACACCAGCTGCTGCACGGCCCTGCCGACCAGCGGACGCGGCTCCGCGTCGCCCTCGCGGCTGCGCTGCCACATCACCGTGGCGACGGCGATGAGCGCCGTGGAGAGCAGGAAGTGAGCGGCGACCGTGTACGGGTTGAGGCCGACCAGGACGACGATCCCGCCGAGCACCGCGTTGCCCATGACGACCCAGAACTGGGCCCAGCCCAGCCGGGTCAGGCTGCGCCGGTACGGCTTCTCGGAGCGCGCGGCGATGATCGCCCAGCCGACGGCGGCGCACAGCACGTACGTCAGCATGCGGTTGCCGAACTCGATGGCGCCGTGGAAGCCCATGGCGCTGGTCGTGGTCAGCGAGTCGTCGGTGCACGTCGGCCAGGTCGGGCAGCCCAGGCCCGAGCCGGTCAGTCGGACGGCGCCGCCGGTGACGACGATGACCACCGCCATGACGAGCGCGGCGAGGGCCGCCCGCTGGACCGTCCGGGGCTCCGGGGTCCAGCGTTCGGCGATGAAGGCGAGCGGGTTGCGCAGCGCCGCTGCGGCGTCGGCACGGTTCAGCTTTGGCACGCGCACCATCGTAGGCCGCCGCTTGTGCACGCGTTCACGAGGGGCACCCTGTGCGGGTCACTCCCAGCGGAAGAACCTGCCGGCCGCGGCGAGCCCCAGCACCGCCCACACGGCGAGAATCCCCAGGTCGCCCCACGGCATCCCGGCGCCGTGCCGGAGCACGTCCCGCAGGCCGTCGGAGAGCGCCGAGATGGGCAGCAGGCCGAGGACGTGCTGCCCGGCCGAACCGAACTTCTCCAGCGGGACGATGACCCCGCCGCCGACGAGCAGCAGCAGGAAGACCAGGTTGGCGGCGGCCAGCGTCGCCTCCGCCTTGAGCGTGCCCGCCATCAGCAGGCCGAGGCCGGAGAAGGCGGCCGTACCGAGGATCAGCAGGAGCACGACGGCGGCCACACCGGCCGCACCGCCGTGCGGGGACCAGCCCAGCGCGAAGGCGATGACCGTCACCAGGATCACCTGGAGGACCTCGGTGACCAGGACGGACGCCGTCTTCGCGGTCATCAGGGCCCAGCGCGGCAGCGGGGAGGAGGCGAGCCGCTTGAGCACGCCGTAGCGGCGCTCGAAGCCGGTCGCGATGGCCTGCCCGGTGAACGCGGTCGACATCACCGCGAGGGCCAGGATGCCCGGGGCGAGGAAGTCCACCGCCTTGCCCTTGCCGGTGTCGACCACGTCGACAGAGCTGAAGAGCACCAGCAGCAGGGTCGGGATGACGACCGTCAGCAGCAGCTGCTCGCCGTTGCGCAGCAGCATCTTCGTCTCCAGGGCCGCCTGCGCCGCGATCATGCGGGCGAGAGGGGCGGCCCCGGGCTTGGGGGTGTACGTACCCGTCGCGGTCGTCACGAGCGCAGCTCCTTGCCGGTGAGCTCCAGAAAAACGTCCTCCAGCGTGTGCCGTTCCACCGAGATCCGGTCCGGCATCACCCCGTTCTGGGCGCACCACGAGGTCACGGTGGCCAGCAGCTGCGGGTCGACCTTGCCGACGATGCGGTATGTGCCCGGGGTCAGCTCGGCGGCCGTGCAGTCGGCCGGGAGCGCCTTGAGCAGGGAGCCCACGTCGAGGCCGGGGCGGCCGGTGAAGCGCAGGGTGTTCTCGGCGCCGCCCTGGCACAGTTCCTCGGGGGAGCCCTGGGCGATGACCCGGCCGCCGTCGATGATCGCGACGTCGTCGGAGAGCTGTTCGGCCTCTTCCATGTAGTGGGTGGTGAGGATCACCGAGACGCCGTCGGCGCGCAGGTCGCGCACCAGGTCCCAGGTGGCCCGGCGGGCCTGCGGGTCCAGGCCCGCGGTGGGCTCGTCCAGGAAGACCAGCTCCGGGCGTCCGACCACGGCCATGGCGAGGGCCAGCCGCTGCTGCTGGCCGCCGGACAGGCGCCGGTAGGAGGTACGGCCGCAGGAGCCGAGCCCGAGGCGTTCCATGAGCGCGTCCACGTCCAGCGGGTTCGCGTGCAGCTTGGCGATGTGCCGCAGCATCTCGTCGGCCCGGGCGCCGGAGTAGACGCCCCCGGACTGGAGCATCACGCCGATGCGGGGCCGCAGCTCGGCGGCCTGCCGGACCGGGTCGAGGCCCAGGACGCGCACCGCGCCGGAATCCGGCTTCCGGTACCCCTCGCAGGTCTCGACCGTGGTCGTCTTCCCTGCCCCGTTGGGGCCGAGGACGGCGGTCACACCCGCCTGGGCCACCAGGTCGAGGCCGTCCACCGCGGTCTTGGTTCCGTACCGCTTCACCAGGGCTTGGGCCTCGACAAGCGGGTGCGACGCGAAGCGTCTCCTTGAGGGGTGGTGGTCGGGAGACGGGCGGGCGGGCTCACTTCGCATGGGTCCAGAGTCTAGGGAGCGCACGGGGTGATCAGGCGTGGGGGTCCCCCCGCTCGAGCGGATTCGAGAGTGGGGGAGGGTAGGGGAAGTCCTCCAGGGGCCGGTGCACCGGCAGCCAGCGCTCGGCGTACGCGACGGCGTCCGCGACCGGGAAGAGCCGGGCGTCCGCCGCGCCGACCCTGCCGCGTACGACCGGGCGGTCCCGCTCGAAGTCGTGGCCCAGCTCGTCGAACCGGTCGGAGTCGATGGACACCTCGATCACCGTCTCCCAGCCACCCCCCGGCGCCGGGCGGCCGACCTCGACCAGCGGGGCGGGTATCCGGTACTCGGCGAGGTGGAAGCTGGTGCAGGCGTCGTAGCCCGCGCCGAGCAGCAGGACCCGGGCGCCCAGCCGCTCCAGGCGGGCCAGCGGACTGCGCTCGCCGAGCCGGCAGTCGGGGGCGTGGCCGTCGGTGGTCTCCCGCGCCTGCGGTCCGAGCGCGGCGAAGGAGGCCTGCGGATGCGCGCTGCGCAGGGCGCCGGGCCAGGTCCGCACGGTCTCCGGGATCACACCGACCCCGCGCGAGGGCGTGAGCCGGGGGTCGTACGGGGGCATGCTGACGCGGATCCTGTCCCACCACTCCTCGGGCACCGGCGGGTTTCCCCACAGGGCCGGGTCGGACAGGTCGCCGGACTGGGTGGGGACGACGAGCGTGCCGGAGGGGCCGAGGGCGTCGAGGAGTCCCTGGACGACGGCGACGGCGCCGCCGTTGACCCAGCCGAGCGAGCGGAGCGAGGAGTGCACCAGGAGGATCTCGCCGGTCTCGACACCCAGCAGGCGTAGCTGCGCCGACACGGAGTCGCGGGTGACGAGCGGGCCGGCCGGAGGGGGTGTCGACATGGTTCGCGAGTCTTCCCGAGGGGGGTGTCCGGCGCCACTGATTTTACTGGTCAGGGGCCCTTGAGCGAGCGGTGAATGATCGATCAGAAGATCGTTTCCGCAGGTCGGATTAGGTATGCCTTAGTGATGCAGGGCACCGTCCGGTGATCCGGAAGCGGCTTGTCAGTCTCCGAGGAATTACGCAACAATGGCGTTGTGAAAAACGTCGGCGAGGCTCGGGAGACCCCGGTGGGGACCCCCCAGGAGGAGCTCGCGACCGGTGAGCATTCGACGCGCAACCGGGTCGCGCGGTCCATCCTGGACCACGGCCCTTCGACGGTCGCCGAGCTGGCCGGCCGGCTGGGGCTGACCCAGGCCGCCGTGCGGCGCCACCTGGACGCGCTCGTCGCGGACGACGTCGTGGAGGCGCGTGAGCAGCGGGTCTACGGCACGCGCACGCGTGGCCGCCCCGCGAAGGTCTTCGCGCTCACCGACTGCGGCCGGGACGCCTTCGACCAGTCCTACGACAAGCTCGCCGCGGACGCGCTGCGCTGGATCGCCGAAAAGGAAGGCGGCCCCGAGGCGGTCGCCGCCTTCGCCCGCGCCCGGATCGCCTCCCAGGCGCGCGCCTACCGTGAGGCGATCGAGGCCGCCGGCCCGGACGGGCGCGCCGAGGCTCTGGCCAAGGCCTTGAGCGCCGACGGGTACGCTGCTACGGCGCGGAGCGCCCCCCTCCCGCAGCAGGGCGAGCAGCTCTGCCAGCACCACTGCCCGGTCGTGCACGCCGCGGAACAGTTCCCGCAGCTGTGCGAGGCCGAGACGGAGATCTTCGCCGAACTGCTCGGGACCCACGTCCAGCGGCTGGCGACCATCGCCCACGGTGACGGCGTCTGCACGACGTTCATCCCCAAGATTTCGAAGACCGATCACCAGAGCCACCACGCTTCTGCAAGCACGGCCGGGAGGAACCCCGCATGACTCTCCCCACGGAGACTGCCCACCCCGAACTCGAGGGTCTGGGCAACTACGAATACGGCTGGGCCGACTCCGACGAGGCCGGCGCCGCGGCGAAGCGCGGCCTGAACGAGGACGTCGTCCGCGACATCTCGGGCAAGAAGTCCGAGCCGGAGTGGATGACGAAGCTGCGCCTCAAGGGTCTGAAGCTCTTCGAGAAGAAGCCCATGCCGAACTGGGGCTCTGACCTGTCGGGTATCGACTTCGACAACATCAAGTACTTCGTGCGCTCCACGGAGAAGCAGGCGGAGTCCTGGGAGGACCTGCCCGAGGACATCAAGAACACCTACGACAAGCTGGGCATCCCGGAGGCCGAGAAGCAGCGCCTGGTCGCCGGTGTCGCCGCCCAGTACGAGTCGGAGGTCGTCTACCACCAGATCCGCGAGGACCTGGAGGAGCAGGGCGTCATCTTCCTGGACACCGACACCGCGCTGAAGGAGCACCCGGAGCTCTTCAAGGAGTACTTCGGCACCGTCATCCCCGCCGGTGACAACAAGTTCGCGTCGCTGAACACCGCCGTGTGGTCCGGCGGCTCCTTCATCTACGTCCCGCCGGGCGTCCACGTGGAGATCCCGCTCCAGGCCTACTTCCGCATCAACACGGAGAACATGGGCCAGTTCGAGCGGACCCTGATCATCGTCGACGAGGGTGCCTACGTGCACTACGTCGAGGGCTGCACCGCCCCGATCTACAAGTCGGACTCGCTGCACTCCGCCGTCGTCGAGATCATCGTCAAGAAGAACGCCCGCTGCCGCTACACGACCATCCAGAACTGGTCGAACAACGTCTACAACCTGGTCACCAAGCGCGCCGTGGCCTACGAGGGCGCGACCATGGAGTGGATCGACGGCAACATCGGCTCCAAGGTGACGATGAAGTACCCGGCCGTCTACCTGATGGGCGAGCACGCCAAGGGCGAGACCCTCTCCATCGCCTTCGCGGGCGAGGGCCAGCACCAGGACGCCGGTTCCAAGATGGTTCACATGGCGCCGAACACCTCGTCCAACATCGTGTCGAAGTCCGTGGCGCGCGGTGGCGGCCGTACGTCCTACCGCGGTCTGGTCGAGATCGGCGAGGGTGCCCACGGCTCGAAGTCCAACGTGCTGTGCGACGCGCTGCTCGTCGACACCATCTCCCGGTCGGACACGTACCCGTACGTCGACGTGCGCGAGGACGACGTGTCCATGGGCCACGAGGCGACCGTCTCCAAGGTCTCCGAGGACCAGCTCTTCTACCTGATGAGCCGTGGTCTGAGCGAGTTCGAGGCGATGGCGATGATCGTGCGCGGCTTCGTCGAGCCGATCGCCAAGGAGCTGCCCATGGAGTACGCGCTGGAGCTGAACCGGCTGATCGAGCTGCAGATGGAGGGCGCGGTCGGTTAACCACCGGTCCGCAGTCCCCGTCAAGCCACATACGTAACGGAAAGCGAGCAAGACGACAGCCATGGCTGAGGCTCAGAATATCCCGGTGGGATCCACCACCGCCGGCCAGATCGCGGTGGCCGCCGAGTCGACCGTCGCCACGCGCATGAGCGCGCCCCCGTCCTTCGACGTAGCGGACTTCCCGGTCCCGCACGGCCGCGAGGAGGAGTGGCGGTTCACCCCGCTGGAGCGCCTGCGCGGTCTGCACGACGGCACCGCCGTGGTGAACGGCGGGGGCGTGAAGGTCGCCGTCGAGGCCCCCGAGGGCGTCACCGTCGAGACCGTCGGCCGCGACGACGCGCGGCTCGGCAAGGCGGGCACCCCGGTGGACCGCGTCGCCGCCCAGGCGTACTCGGCGTTCGAGAAGGCCGGCGTGGTCACCGTCCCCAAGGAGATGGTGCTCACCGAGCCGATCCGTATCACCGCGCACGGCGAGGGCGGGGTCGCCTATGCCCACCAGGTGATCGAGCTGGGCGCCTTCGCCGAGGCCGTCGTGGTCATCGACCACACCGGTGACGCGGTGCTCGCCGCCAACGTCGACTACCTCCTGGGCGACGGCGCCAAGCTGACCGTCGTCTCCGTCCAGGACTGGGACGACAAGGCCGTCCACGTCGCCCAGCACAACGCGCTGGTCGGCCGCGACGCCTCCTTCAAGTCGGTCGTCGTCACCTTCGGCGGTGACGTGGTCCGCCTGCACCCGCGCGTCACCTACGCGGGCACCGGCGGCGAGGCCGAGCTGCTCGGCCTGTACTTCACCGACGCCGGCCAGCACCAGGAGCACCGCCTCCTGGTCGACCACAACACCCCGCACTGCAAGTCGAACGTCGTCTACAAGGGCGCGCTCCAGGGCGACGACGCGCACGCGGTGTGGATCGGCGACGTGCTCATCGAGGCCAAGGCCGAGGGCACGGACACCTACGAGATGAACCGCAACCTGGTCCTCACGGACGGCGCGCGCGTCGACTCGGTGCCGAACCTGGAGATCGAGACCGGCGAGATCGTCGGCGCCGGCCACGCCTCCGCCACCGGCCGCTTCGACGACGAGCAGCTCTTCTACCTGATGGCCCGCGGCATCCCGGAGCACGAGGCCCGCCGCCTCGTGGTCCGCGGCTTCTTCGCCGAGCTGGTCCAGCAGATCGGTGTCGCCGACATCGAGGAGCGCCTCCTCGCCAAGATCGAGGAGGAGCTGGAGGCGTCCGTCGCATGACCTTCGTACGCGCCTGTGGGCTGAGCGAGCTGGAGGAGGACACCCCGCACCGGGTGGAACTCGACGGCACGCCGGTCTCGGTCGTGAAGACCGAGGGCGAGGTGTTCGCGATCTACGACATCTGCTCCCACGCGAACGTCTCCCTCTCCGAGGGCGAAGTGGAGGACTGCCAGATCGAGTGCTGGCTGCACGGCTCCAGCTTCGACCTCCGCACCGGTAAGCCGTCCGGGCTCCCCGCGACGCGCCCTGTCCCCGTATACCCCGTAAAGATCGAAGGGGACGACGTTCTCGTCTCCCTCACCCAGGAGTCCTGAGGCACCCATGGCAACGCTTGAAATCCGAGACCTGCACGTCACCGTCGAGGCCGACAACGCCACGAAGGAGATCCTCAAGGGCGTCGACCTCACCGTGAAGCAGGGCGAGACGCACGCCATCATGGGCCCCAACGGCTCCGGCAAGTCGACCCTCGCCTACTCCCTCGCGGGTCACCCGAAGTACACGATCACCGAGGGCACCGTGCTGCTCGACGGCGAGGACGTCCTGGAGATGTCCGTCGACGAGCGCGCCCGCGCGGGCCTGTTCCTGGCGATGCAGTACCCGGTCGAGGTCCCCGGCGTCTCGGTCTCCAACTTCCTGCGCACCTCCGCCACCGCCGTCCGCGGCGAGGCCCCCAAGCTGCGCACCTGGGTGAAGGAGGTCAAGGAGGCCATGGAGCGCCTCTCCATGGACCCGTCCTTCGCCGAGCGCAACGTCAACGAGGGCTTCTCCGGCGGTGAGAAGAAGCGCCACGAGATCCTCCAGCTGGAGCTGCTCAAGCCGAAGGTCGCGATCCTGGACGAGACCGACTCCGGCCTGGACGTCGACGCGCTCCGCATCGTCTCCGAGGGCGTCAACCGCGTCCGCGAGACCGGCGAGGTCGGCACCCTGCTGATCACGCACTACACGCGCATCCTGCGCTACATCAAGCCCGACTACGTCCACGTCTTCTCCGGCGGTCGCATCGTCGAGTCCGGCGGTGCCGAGCTCGCCGACAAGCTGGAGGACGAGGGCTACGAGGCATACACGAAGGGCGGCGCATCCGCGTGACACAGCTGCCGGGCCTCCTCGACACAGAGGCGATCCGCAAGGACTTCCCCGTCCTGGACCGACTGGTCCACGACGGCAAGAAGCTCGTGTACCTGGACAACGCCGCGACTTCCCAGAAGCCGCGCCAGGTACTGGACGCCCTGAGCGAGTACTACGAGCGCTACAACGCCAACGTCCACCGCGGTGTGCATGTGCTCGCCGAGGAGGCCACGGCGCTGTACGAGGGTTCGCGCGACAAGGTCGCCGAGTTCATCAACGCGCCGAGCCGCGACGAGGTGATCTTCACCAAGAACGCCTCCGAGTCGCTGAACCTCGTGGCGAACATGCTGGGCTGGGCCGACGAGCCCTACCGGGTGGACCACGAGACCGAGATCGTCATCACGGAGATGGAGCACCACTCCAACATCGTGCCGTGGCAGCTGCTCGCGCAGCGCACGGGCGCGAAGCTGAAGTGGTTCGGCCTGACGGACGACGGCCGCCTGGACCTGTCCAACATCGACGAGATCATCACGGAGAAGACGAAGATCGTCTCCTTCGTGCTGGTGTCGAACATCCTGGGCACGGTCAACCCGGTCGACACGATCGTGCGCCGCGCGCAGGAGGTCGGTGCGCTGGTGTGCATCGACGCCTCGCAGGCCGCTCCGCACATGCCGGTCGACGTGCAGGCCCTCCAGGCCGACTTCGTGGCCTTCACCGGTCACAAGATGTGCGGCCCGACGGGCATCGGCGTCCTGTGGGGCCGCCAGGAGCTCCTGGAGGACCTGCCTCCGTTCCTCGGCGGCGGCGAGATGATCGAGACGGTGTCCATGCACTCCTCGACGTACGCCCCCGCGCCGCACAAGTTCGAGGCGGGCACGCCCCCGATCGCGCAGGCCGTCGGCCTGGGCGCGGCGATCGACTACCTGAACTCGATCGGCATGGAGAAGATCCTCGCCCATGAGCACGCGCTGACGGAGTACGCCGTCAAGCGGCTGGCGGAGGTCCCCGACCTGCGCATCATCGGCCCGGCCACGGCCGAGGACCGGGGCGCGGCGATCTCCTTCACGCTGGGCGACATCCACCCGCACGACGTGGGCCAGGTCCTCGACGAGCAGGGCATCGCGGTCCGCGTCGGCCACCACTGCGCGCGCCCCGTCTGCCTCCGCTACGGAATTCCGGCGACCACGCGAGCGTCGTTCTATCTGTACTCCACGCCGGCCGAGATAGATGCTCTGGTCGCGGGGCTGGAGCACGTACGGAACTTCTTCGGCTGAGGGGCCTGACAGGTGAAGCTGGACTCTATGTACCAGGAAGTCATCCTGGACCACTACAAGAACCCGCACGGGCGTGGTCTGAGGGATGGCGACGCCGAGGTGCACCATGTGAACCCGACGTGCGGCGACGAGATCACCCTCCGAGTGAAGTACGACGGCACGACGCTCACGGACGTCTCGTACGAGGGCCAGGGCTGCTCCATCAGCCAGGCGAGCGCGTCGGTCCTCAACGACCTGCTGGTCGGCAAGGAGCTGGCCGAGGCGCAGAAGATCCAGGAGACCTTCCTGGAGCTGATGCAGTCCAAGGGCAGGATCGAGCCCGACGACGCGATGGAGGAGATCCTGGAGGACGCGGTCGCGTTCGCCGGTGTCTCCAAGTACCCGGCCCGGGTCAAGTGCGCCCTCCTGAGCTGGATGGCGTGGAAGGACGCGACGGCCCAGACGCTGGGTGGCGCCGACGCCGAAAGGAAGACGGCATGACCGACACCGCTGAGATGAAGCCCGCCTCCGAGGAGGAGCTGCGCGAGGCCCTGATGGACGTCGTCGACCCCGAGCTGGGCATCGACGTCGTCAACCTGGGCCTGATCTACGGCATCCACGTCGACGACGCCAACATCGCGACCGTCGACATGACCCTGACCTCGGCGGCCTGCCCGCTGACGGACGTCATCGAGGACCAGGCCAAGTCCGCCACGGACGGCCTGGTCAACGAACTTCGCATCAACTGGGTCTGGATGCCCCCGTGGGGCCCCGACAAGATCACGGACGACGGCCGCGAGCAGCTCCGGGCGCTCGGCTTCAACGTCTGACACCCGCGATCGACACCTGCGATGCGCATGCGACGGCGGCACCCGACGGGTGCCGCCGTTTCTCTCTTCGATCTCTTGGAGCCGTCCCCTTGAACTTCTGGTCGATCTATCAGCACGGCTTCGCGCGCGTCGCCGCCTGTAACGGCCACACCGCCATCGCCGACCCGCACACCAACGCCGAGGCGGTCCTGCGCCTGACCCGCCGGTGCGACGCGGACGGGGTCGCCGTCGCGGTCTTCCCCGAACTGGGCCTGACCGGTTACTCGATCGAGGACCTGCTGCTGCAGGACGCGCTGCTCGACCAGGTCGAGGAGGCGCTCGCCGACGTGGTCGCCGGATCGGCCGGGCTGCTGCCGGTGCTGGTCGTCGGGGCCCCGCTGCGCCACCGCCACCGCGTCTACAACTGCGCGGTGATCGTGCACCGCGGCCGGATCCTCGGCGTCGTACCGAAGTCGTACCCGCCGAACTACCGGGAGTTCTACGAGCGGCGGCAGATCGCCTCGGGCGAGGACGAGCGCGGCGGCACCATCCGGGTGGCCGGCGAGACCGCGCCGTTCGGCGTGGACCTGCTCTTCGGCGCCGAGGACGTCCCCGGCCTCGTGCTGCACGCGGAGATCTGCGAGGATATGTGGGTCCCGGTGCCCCCGAGCGCGGAGGCGGCCCTGGCCGGCGCGACCCTGCTCGTCAACCTCTCCGGCAGCCCCATCACGGTCGGCCGCGCCGAAGACCGCAGGCTGCTGTGCCGCTCGGCCTCCACGCGCTGCATCGCCGCCTACGTCTACGCGGCGGCCGGACTTGGCGAGTCGACCACGGACCTGTCGTGGGACGGCCAGACCATGATCTACGAGAACGGCGTCCTGCTCGCCGAGACCGACCGGTTCCCGCTGGAGGACGGCTACGCGGTGGCCGACGTCGACCTCGACCTGCTGCGCCAGGAGCGGCAGCGGGTGGGCACGTTCGACGACAACCGCCGCACCCACGCCGCGCGCACCGGTGACTTCCGGACCGTGCCGTTCACGCTCGACCCGCCGGCCGGCGACCTCGGGCTGCGGCGCCGCCTCGAGCGCTTCCCGTTCGTGCCCGCCGACCCCGAGCGGCTCGCCCTGGACTGCTACGAGGCGTACAACATCCAGGTCGAAGGCCTCCAGCAGCGGCTCGCGGCGATCGGCGGCCCGAAGGTCGTCATCGGCGTGTCCGGCGGCCTCGACTCCACGCACGCGCTGATCGTCGCCGCCCGCGCGATGGACCGCGCCGGCCGCCCGCGCAGCGACATCCTGGCCTTCACCCTGCCCGGCTTCGCCACCAGCGACCACACCAAGGACAACGCGCACAAGCTGATGCGCGCCCTCGGCGTCACCGCGGCCGAGCTGGACATCACGCCGACCGCGCGGCTCATGCTGAAGGAGATGGGGCACCCGTTCGCCTCCGGCGAGCCGGTGTACGACGTCACCTTCGAGAACGTGCAGGCCGGCCTGCGCACCGACTACCTGTTCCGGCTGGCCAACCAGCGCGGCGGCATCGTGCTCGGCACCGGCGACCTGTCCGAGCTGGCGCTCGGCTGGTCCACGTACGGCGTCGGCGACCAGATGAGCCACTACAACGTCAACTCCGGCGTGCCGAAGACGCTGATCCAGCACCTGATTCGCTGGGTCATCAGCAGCGGCCAGTTCGACGACGAGACCGGCAAGATCCTGGCCGCGATCCTCGACACGGAGATCAGCCCGGAGCTGGTGCCCGGCGAGGAGCTGCAGTCCACCGAGTCCAAGATCGGCCCGTACGCGCTGCACGACTTCACCCTCTACCAGGTGCTGCGGCACGGCTTCCGGCCGTCCAAGATCGCCTTCCTGGCCTGGCACGCCTGGCACGACCGGGAGGCGGGCGCCTGGCCGCCCGGTTTCCCGGAGGCCGAGCGGGTGGCCTACGACCTGCCGGTGATCCGGCACTGGCTGGAGGTCTTCTGCCGCCGCTTCTTCGGGTTCGCGCAGTTCAAGCGGTCGGCCATGCCGAACGGGCCGAAGGTCTCGGCGGGCGGCTCGCTCTCGCCGCGCGGTGACTGGCGCGCGCCGTCCGACGGCAACGCACGGGCCTGGCTGCGCGACCTCGACCGCGTCCCGAAGGACTGAACCGCGTCCGACCCGTTCATGTGTACGGGCGTACGCATATGCTGTGTACGCTCGTACGCATGGGATACCTCTTGCTCGCCGGCGCCATAGCCGCCGAGGTCGCCGCGACGACGGCGATGAAGTACAGCGAGGGCTTCAGCAAGCTCGGGCCCTCGCTGCTGACGGCCATGGGCTACCTCGTCTCCTTCTCGCTGCTCGCCCAGTGCCTGAAGACCGTGCAGATCGGCACGGCGTACGCGATCTGGTCCGGGGTCGGCACCGCGGTCATCGCCGTCCTCGGCCTGCTGCTGTTCGGCGAGGGGTTGTCCCTGACGAAGGTCGCCGGGATCCTGCTGATCGTCGGGGGCGTGGTGGTCCTCAACATGGGCGGGGCGACGCACTGATGCCCCGCCGCTACGACCCCGACCGGCGCCGGCGGATCATCGACGCGGCGATCCGGGTCGTGAGCGAGAAGGGCATCGCAGGACTGAGCCACCGCACGGTCGCGGCCGAGGCGGACGTCCCGCTCGGCTCCACGACGTACCACTTCGCCACCCTGGACGACCTGCTGGTGGCCGCCCTCTGCCAGGCCAGCGAGGGCTTCGGGGGCGTGCTCGACGCGAGCGGGGTCCTGGACGACCCGGACAGCGACCTCGCGGCCGGGCTCGCCCGGGTCCTCGGCGACTGGCTGGGCGGCGACCGGCCCGGTGCCGAGCTGGAGTACGAGCTGTACCTCGCGGCCCTGCGCCGCCCCGCGCTGCGCCCGGTGGCCGCCCAGTGGACCGAGGACACCGCCGCCCGCCTGGCCGCCCGGGTCGACCCGGTCACGGCACGCGCGCTGCTCGCGGTGCTGGACGGGATCTGTCTGCAGGTGCTGCTGACCGGCGGTTCGTACGACGAGGAGTACGCGCGCGCCGTGCTGGCTCGGGTGATCCCCTGAACCCGCGCCCGGCACCTGAGACGCCTCCCGGACGGGTTCGCTCCGGCGACCCCCGCCACGTTAGGTTTTCCGCATGACCGACACTGCTTCCCGTTCGACCGGCGCCGTCGCCGCCGGCCTCGCCACCCTCGCCTCCGACGGCACCGTTCTCGACACCTGGTTCCCCGCCCCCGAGCTGGTGGAGGAGCCGGGCCCCTCCGGCACCGAGCGGCTCACCGCCGAGCGGGCCGCGGAGCTGCTCGGCAGCGGCGCGACCGCGGCCCTCGGCCCGGACGCCCGCCGGGGTGTCGAGGTCGTCGCGGTCCGTACGGTCATCGCCTCGCTCGACGACAAGCCGATCGACACCCACGACGCCTACCTGCGCCTGCACCTGCTCTCCCACCGCCTGGTCAAGCCGCACGGCCAGAGCCTGGACGGCATCTTCGGCCTGCTCGCCAACGTCGCCTGGACCTCGCTCGGCCCGGTCGCCGTGGACGACATCGAGAAGGTGCGCCTCGCCGCCCGCGCCGAGGGCCTGCACCTCCAGGTCACCTCGATCGACAAGTTCCCGCGCATGACGGACTACGTCGCCCCCAAGGGCGTCCGCATCGCCGACGCCGACCGGGTCCGCCTCGGCGCGCACCTCGCCGCGGGCACCACGGTCATGCACGAGGGCTTCGTCAACTTCAACGCCGGCACCCTCGGCACCTCCATGGTCGAGGGCCGCATCTCCGCCGGTGTCGTCGTCGGCAACGGCTCGGACATCGGCGGCGGCGCCTCCACCATGGGCACGCTGTCCGGCGGCGGCAACGTCGTCATCTCCATCGGCGAGCGCTGCCTGATCGGCGCCGAGGCGGGCGTCGGCATCGCTCTCGGCGACGAGTGCGTGGTCGAGGCCGGCCTGTACATCACCGCCGGCACGCGCGTGACCATGCCCGACGGCCAGGTCGTCAAGGCCCGCGAACTCAGCGGCGCCTCCAACATCCTCTTCCGCCGCAACTCGGTCACCGGCACGGTCGAGGCCCGCCCGAACAACGCGGTGTGGGGCGGCCTGAACGACATCCTGCACAGCCACAACTGACCACGGAACGACACCGGGCGCCCTTCCGTGTGCCGGGAGGGCGCTCGTTCATGTCTTCAGGGCCGCCGCGAACTCCGCCAAGGCCGTGAAGTCGTCCCCGCGCAGGCCCACCCGCGGGTTGACGTGGTGCAGCAGGGCGGGTGCGGGATGGTGGGTCGTCACGTAATGGGCGTCGGCCGGGCTCTGTTCGTCGTCCACCCAGGCGAACGGGCGGCCTCCGGCGTGGGCGACGATCGCCTCCGTCTTCCAGTGGACCGCGTCCGGCCGCTCGGCGAACAGAGCGCCGCCGAAGTCGACGTACGGCAGCTCGGGCAGGCCGAGGACCGGGCCGATCCAGATGTTGGCCTCGGCCATCCAGGTCGACGCCCAGCACAGCTCGTAGCCGAGGTTCAGCAGCGCCGGGCCGTGGGCCGGGTTCAGCCAGACCCGCCAGGGACGGCCGAAGGGGCCCGTGCCCGCGCGGATCGTCGTATAGCCCTCGGGGCGCCGCTGCGCCTTCGCCGCGTACGGGTTGAGCGGGCCGTCGATGTCCAGGAACAGCAGGGGGCGGCTCACGGGGACACCGTACGGCAGCGGGCTCGCGGGGCCCGCGGATTTTTCGGCGCAGCGGCTAGGTGATCACGCCCGTACGCAATCCTCGTACGCCGCCATCAGTCCGTCGATGGCCTTCTGGCCGGCCTGCAGCAGAGGGGCGCGTACGGGGCCCGCGGGGAGGCCGAGGCGGGGGAGGACAGCCTTGGCGGTGACCGTGCCGGGCAGGCCCGCGCCCATCATGGCCTCGATGAACGGCGTGGCCCGGAGCTGGAGTTCGGTCGCGCGGGCGGTGTCACCCGCGTCGAACGCGTCGAGGATCGCCGCGACATGGGCCGGTACGGCGTTGGCGACCGTGCTGACACAGCCGGCCGCGCCGACCGCGTACAGCGCGAGGACGTGCTCGTCGCAGCCCGCGTAGTACGCCAACTCCGTGCGCGCGAGCACCTTCTGGGTGCCGAGGAAATCGTAGGAGCAGTCCTTGACCGCCACGATCCGCGGGTGCGCGGCGAGACGGATCATCGTCTCCGGCTCGATCCGGGTGCCGGTGCGGCCCGGGATGTCGTAGAGCATCACCGGCAGCTCGCTCGCGTCCGCGACCTGGAGGAAGTGCGCCTCGACCGCCTCCTGCGGCGGCTTGCTGTAGTACGGCGTCACCACCAGCACGCCGTCGGCGCCCGCCTTCGCGGCGGCGCGGGCCAGCTCCACGGTGTGCCCGGTGTCGGACGTGCCCACGCCCGCGACCACCGAGGCCCCGTCGCCGACCGCCTCCCGCACGGCCGCGATCAGCTCCGCCTTCTCCGCGTCCGTGGTGGTGGGCGACTCGCCCGTGGTGCCGTTCAGGACCAGGCCGTCGCAGCCCTCGCCCACCAGATGCCGGGCCAGGCGCCGGGCGCCGTCCAGGTCGAGCGCGCCGGACTCGGTGAACGGCGTGATCATCGCGCAGAGGGTGCGGCCGAAGGGCGGAGAGGGCTTGCGAGTGGTCGTCATGACAGTAGTCTCGGCAGCGTCACAGTGAAGCTCTACTTAATTCTTCTTAGAGGTGTTCTTAAGCATTTCTGCGACGTTCGGCGGGTGGCCGGAGGGCCTATGTCCAACTCGGCCCTTCATGGGTCACTATGGCCCAAGGGTCACCGACGTCAGGTCATGGGAGGCACCATGAAGCTCGGCAAGGCACTGGCCACCGGTATCGCCGAGGAGAAGCCGCTCGTCCAGAAGGACGAGACGGAACTCCCCGAAGACATCGTCCGCACCGAACCGGCCGAACCGGCCGAGCCGGCCCGCGAAGAGGTCCCGGCCGCCCGATGAGACTGCGGCTCCCGGCGGAACGCCCGACGGAGCCGCCGACCGGCTACAAGATCGCCCACCCGATGCTGTCCCAGGACGGCACCCGGGCCGGGTTCACCGGTGTGTCGCTCGGCGGCGCGCTGCCGTACGCCGTGCTCGACGACGCCTCCTGCGTCTACGGCCGCAGGCACCGGCCGCCCGCGCGCCTGTGCGACTGCGGCTTCCACTGCGTGCACGACCGCGCGGCGGCCGAGGCGCTGCTGTGCACCGCGGAGAACCGGGCGGCGGTCCTGCTCGAAGTCTCCGTGCTCGGCGCCTATATCCGCTTCGAGCGCGGCTTCCGCTATGCCCGGCAGCGGGTGCGCACGGCGACGGTCGGCCCGTGCGTCTGCGGCGCCACCGCCGTCGCGCTCGCGGACGCGGGCTGGGGCAGGCCCGGCTGGCGGGCCCTGGCCCCCGTCTGCGCGGGCTGCGGACGCGGGCGTACGTCCGTCTCGCTCGCCGGATTCGCCCGGCTGGCCGGGGAAGGACTGCGGGTGGTGGCGGGGGCCGGGGCCGGTGCGGGGGCCGGTGCGGGGGGCTCGTCCGCCGAACCGGCGCCGGGCGTATCCGAACTCGTCGCCGAAGCCGCCCTGTTGCAGGCCAGGCTCGACTGGTTCCAGACCCAGATCGCCCGGCTCGGCGACCACGGCGCCGGAGGCGGATCATCGTGAGGCACCACGACGAGCCGCCCCGGCGGACCGGGCACACCAGGGCCCGACTCGGCCACACCCTGGGCCGGTTGGCGGGCGAGGCGGACCTGGCGGGGCGGGCGCGCACCCGCGCCGCCGACCTGCTGGACAAGACCGGGGCCATGGCCGTACAGGTGCGCATGAGCGCGGCCCAGGCCGTGCGCGGCGTGCTGCGCCACCGTCACCACTGACCGGCCCCGGTCCTTCTGGCGCTACGGGCGGAAGCGCAGCACCTGCGGGTCGTGGTCGCTGATCTGGTCGTTGAACTCCGAGTTGACGTGCACGCTGTCGTACTCGAAGTCGCAGCCGCGCCGGATCGCCGGGCTGATCAGGATCTGGTCCAGGACCTGCTGGTTGCCCTGGTAGTCGTAGGTGTAACGCTCGCTCCTGGGCAGCGACTTGATCGCCGACCACAGTTCGCCGTCGCCCTCCAGGATCTGCGCGGTCTCGGAGAACTCGAAGTCGTTCATGTCACCGAGCGCGATGACGTTCGCGTTCTTCTGGACGGCCAGGATGTCCTTGACGAAGGCGTTCACCTCGGTCGCCTGGGCGTGGCGCTGGATCTCCGAGCTGCGCACCGGCGGCTGGTACTGGGAGGCCAGCCCCTGGTCGCCGCCCTTGGAGTTGAGGTGGTTGGCGATCACGAAGACCGTCTTGCCGTGGAAGACGAACTCGCCGGCCAGCGGCTTGCGGCTGCTGTTCCAGGCCGCGTTGCCCGGGTCGATCCGGCCCGGGGAGGCCGTCAGCTGCGCCTTGCCGTTGACCTTGGTGACACCGACGGCGGTGGTGGAGTCGCCGCCCGCGCGGTCCACGAAGGACACCCGCTCCGGGTTGAAGAGGAGCACCTGGCGGATGTTGCCGCCGGGCTGGCCGCCGTCCTGGTCGTTGACCGGGTTGATGGAGCGCCAGTCGTACTTCGGGCCGCCCGCCGCGACGATCGCGTCGATCAGCTTGTTCACCGTCACGCTCGCGTCGACCGTGCCGTCGTCCGTGACGCCGTTGTTGTCCTGGATCTCCTCCAGGGACACGATGTCCGGCGACTGCAGGTTGTTCACGATCGCGGCGGCGTGCTGGTCGAACGTGTTGTCCGACGGGTCGAGGTTCTCGACGTTGTACGTCGCCACCGCCAGCTCGCGCCCCGACTGCTTGCGGGTCGTCTCGCGCTCCAGGCCGCCGCTCTCCAGCGTGCCGAGCTTGCTCGCGACCAGGGTGTAGCCGCCGAACTGGTTGAAGTCCAGCGGGCCGGTGGTGGCGCCCTCCAGGGTGTCGCCGACGTTCGCCTTCGGGAAGTCGGCGGTCGAGCCCAGCGACTCGATCTGGAGGCGGCCGGTGTTCTGGGACTCGTAGGAGCCGTAGACCGTGCCGCCCCGGACGTTGCGGTGCTCCCACGGCTTCACCGTGACCCACAGCTCGCTGTACGGGTTGGTGGCGGTGACCACGCGCGTGTCCTCGACCTGGACGTTCATGCCCTCCAGGGACTCGTAGTAGTCCAGGGCGTACGCCGACGGGTCCAGGGCCAGGCCGTTGATCGAGCCGCCGGCCGCGGTGTCGCCCTCCGGGGCGTACTCGTCGGGCACCGAGTCCTCGTCGATCACGACCGGCGCCGGGACCTCGTTGCCGGTGGAGACGGTGGTGACGACCGGCTTGCTGATCTCCGTCAGGGACTGGTTGCCGGACGTGGTGCCGCCCGGGACGTACTCGGAGACCGTGCCGCTGACCTTCACGGAGTCGCCGACCGCGACCTTCGGCGCCGAGCCGGTGAAGACGAACACGCCCTCGCTGGTCGCCGGGTTGTCGTCCGGTGTCGGGTCCTGGAGCCAGAAGCCCTTGGAGGAGCCGTAGCCGCGGGTGGCCGTGACGATGCCGGGCACGTCCGCGACCTTCTGGCCCGCCAGCGGCGATATTCGGGTCGCGCCCTGGATGTCGTGGATGCGCACCGAGTCGGCGTGGGCGGGCGCGGTGAGGACGATGGTCGACGCGGCGGAACAGACGGCGGCGACGGTGAGCGCGGCGAGGCGCGCGGAAGACCTGCTCGGCAAGGGAATCCCTCCGGGGACGAATGTGGGGCGCCGGGACGAGGGTGGAACACAAGCGTGTGGGGCTCGTAGCCCTCCGTGACACGCGTAGAGCCGAGTGAACAGTTGTCCCCCCAACTTCTACGCGCGTCAATCTCCTGCCTGTGCCCGGGAGTTGTCAAGGTTTCGGCCATGGACGGGATCTTGCGAGGAGATGAACCGGGCGGCATGGGTGGAAACCCGTCTAGGCTGAGCGGCTGAGTCCGTTCACGGTCCGAGGAGAACCAGCCGATGTCAGACAGCTCCCCCCTGCCGCCCGTACGGCTGCACCCCGAAGCGGAGCTGGCGCGTGCCGCGCTGTCCACGCCCGTCCTCTCCCGGGCCGCCCGCCTCGCCCGCTGGGCCGGGCCCGAGACCCGCGTGGACGCCGGCGGCGAACTGGTGGAGGAGCAGCTCCCGGCCGCCGCCGAGGTGCTCGGACTGAGCGGCGACGACGCCGCGGCTGCTGCCGGCGAGGCCTGGCGGGTCGCCGTGGACACCGGCCTGGTCGACGTCGTCGACGAGGAGACCGGAGCCGTGGGGACCGCCGCCGACCTGGCGCTGCTCACCGGCGGCTCCCCGCACGACGTGCTCGGCATCTGGCTCGCCGCCCTGGAGACCGTCGTCGCGGACGCGGCCGTGCCCGACCTCGACGGTCTGGTCGACGCCCTGGACGAGGGCGGCGAGGTCGATTTCTCGTCACTCGACTGGGACCCGGAGGCCGAGGCGGAGTTCCTCGACGGCGTCCTCGGCAACCTCTATCTGCTGACCGTCAGTGAGGACGGCCCCGGCGAGAGTGCGGTGCCGCTGCCCGCCCTCGCCGCCTCGATGATCATCCCCGGCGACATGGGCGAGCCCAGCAACGACGTCCTGGAGCAGGTCTCCGACGCGATGATGCGTCTGGACGACCAGTTCCGGATGCTGGAGCCGGTCGGGCTCGTGGAGTACCAGCCGGTGGACGAGGCGCTGATGGCGGACATGGGGGACGCTGCCGAGGAGCCTGCCGCGCCGGTCGACGACACCGACGTCTCCCGCTACGGCATGGTCCGGCTGACCCCGCTCGGCCTCTACGGGCTGCGGGCCCGGCTGCTGGACGCCGGGTTCGAGGCGCCTGCCGTGGGTGAACTCGCCGGCCAGGGCGCGGACGCGCTGCTCGACGGCACGGCGCGCTTCGGGCAGTCGGCCGCGCAGGCCGAGACCGAGCAGTGGCTGGAGCACCGCGAACCGCTGGCCGCGGCACGGGAGTTGCTCGCGGCTGCTCGCGGCTCGGACGAGGGGGCGCCGCTGCGCAGGCTGCGCTGCCAGCAGGCGCTGTCCCTGGTCGGCGCGGAGGCCGAGCCCGCGCTCCGCGAGGTGCTGGACGACCCCGAGCTGGGCGGACTCGCCCGGGTGTGGCTGAGCGAGCGGGGCGCCGCCGATGTGCCCGCGCCGTCGGAGCAGCTGGTGTTCTGGCTGACCATCGACACGCTCGCCGCGCAACTGGCCGCCGAGGGCAACTCCGTGGAGCTGCGCGCGCTGGTGGAGGGCCTGGCCGCGCAGCACAGCGGGTTCTTCGCCGCCGCCTGGCGGGTCGAGCACCCGGCCACCGCGGATGTGCTGGAGGCGATGGGGCGGCTGCACCCGGACAAGAAGGTGGCGAAGGAGGCCCGGAAGGCCGCCTTCAAGGCGCGCTCGCAGCAAGGCGGTTGAGCGGTACGGGCGAGCTTGGGCGGCAAGGGGTCCTTTTGCCGCCCATGGGGCGGGACATACGGATTCATGGAACCGGAGGTCCGGAAGTAGACCGGTGTTCAGCTCCTGTTCAAGGGTGGGCGAGAGCCTGGTGTGTCGAACGAGGACCGCCGCCCCCTCCACGGCACGCCCACCGTCACAGGAGACTCCATGTCGCTCACCCGCAGGGACTTCGCCAGGAAGTCCGCCGTCACCGGAGCCGGCGTCGCGCTGGCGGGCAGCGTCGGTGCCCTCGCCACGGCCCCGGGCGCCCTGGCGTCCACCGACATCCGGGCCACGGAGGGTGAGTCGGAGTACGAGCAGCACGGCGTCGGCTATGGCCCGCTGATCCCCGACCCGGACGGCATCCTCGCCCTCCCGGCCGGCTTCAAGTACCGGATCATCACCTACAGCGGCCGGACCACGCTGGAGTCGGGCGAGTTCACCCCGTCCAACCACGACGGCACCTCCACCTTCGAGGGCCCCCGCGGCGCCACCCTCCTCGTCAACAACCACGAGCTGAAGGGCCCGCGCGCCAACTGGAAGTACCCGGTGCCGCTCACCGAGGGCCTCGTCTACGACCCCGCCGCCTCCGGCGGCTGCACGGTGGTCGAGGTCCGCCGCGACCATGTCGCCGAGTGGGTCGGCATCGCCGGCACCTCCACCAACTGCGCGGGCGGCAACACCCCGTGGGGCACCTGGCTGACCTGTGAGGAGACCGAGGACAGAGCCGGCCAGAACGGCATGACCAAGGACCACGGCTACGTCTTCGAGGTCGACCCCGAGGACCGCCGGGCCAACCGCGACCCGGGGCCGGTCAAGGCCCTGGGCCGCTACGCCCACGAGGCCGTCGTGGTCGACCCCAGGCGCGGCCACCTCTACCTCACCGAGGACGCCGCCAACCCCAACGGGCTGCTCTACCGCTGGACCCCGCCGCAGGGCTTCCGCCACGGCTGCGGCCAGTTGCGCAGCCTCGCCGACGACGCCGGCGTGCTCCAGGCCTTCCTGTGCTTCGACTCCGGCGGCAACCTCGTCGACGACCTCTCCCGGGCCACGAAGATCGGCACGGTGTACGGAGTGGACTGGGTGGACGTCCCCGACCGTGACGCCAGGACCGTCTCCGTGCGCAAGCAGTTCGCCGCCGGCGAGGTCACCCGCGCCCGCAAGCTGGAGGGCATGTGGTGGGGCGACGGCGGCGCCTACATCGTCTCCTCCTACGCCCGCGCGGAGAGCCCCGTCCAGCACGACGGCCAGGTCTGGTTCTACGACCCCTCGCGCCGCACCCTGACCCTGAAGGTCCTGCTCGGCGTGAACCCGGACCCCTCCGCCGACGGCGCCTTCGACGGCCCCGACAACATCACCGTCTCCCCGTACGGCGGCCTGGTCATCGCCGAGGACGGCGAGGGCGTCCAGCACCTGTTCGGCACCACCGACAGCGGCCGTACCTACCCGATCGCCCGCAACGAACTCAACCTCGGCACCGAAGAGGCGCCCGAGTACAGCGAGTTCACCGGCGTCACCTTCTCGCCCGACGGCTCGACCCTGTTCGCCAACATCCAGGAACCGGGCATCATGCTGGCCGTCACCGGGCCGTGGAAGCGGCAGCAGCGCGACTGAACTCCGCCGGGCGATTAATTCGCTCGCTCGACCCGAGGCCATCCCCCTAAAGTGATGCACGTCCAGGTGCGAAGGCAGGACCTACTTCCACTTCTAATGGGGAGGTCGCGGGTTCGAGTCCCGCCACCGGTTCTTCGGGCCGGTGTAGCTCAGTCGGCAGAGCACCAAACGTCGGTTCCGCCGCCTCGATCTCTGGACACCGAAAACTTCACGCACCTCCCGGTGCGATGGCAACGGCTACTTCCCTTTCCTGGAATGCAACAACAGCCCTCGCCGACTTGATCTCGGGAGGCGTGGCGCATGGTGGGTGTCCGGTGCGCAGGCAGCGGTTACTTCATGGGATCGGAAGGTTGCGGGTTCGACTCCCGTCATCGACTTCGGGTCGGTGTAGCTCAATGGACAGAGCATCTGAACAAGTCCGTCGCCGACTCCCGATCTCGGACACCCTCCATTTGCCGCGCCTCCCTCCGAAAACAACATGAATTCGGGGGAATTCATCATGGCGCGATTCAACACGCGTGCCGCCAAGGCGCAGCCGAAGTCGGCGGTGACGTCGACCGGCCGCATCCTGCGGACCTATGAGGGCGGCCGGGGACAGGAGCGCGATCCGCGCTCGGAGCTGTTTCTGCTGGCGGTGTCCCACTTCGTCACGGGCACCTTCTACGAGAACGCCGAGGAGCGCGACGGCCGCTTCACCCGGCTCGTCCGTGATCTCGCCGTCAGCGACCCGTCCTGGCCGGCCGGTCTGCTCGGCTGGCTGCGCGGTGAGGGGAACATGCGGACGGCCTCGATCGTGGGTGCCGCCGAGTACGTGCACGCCCGGCTGGCGGCAGGTGCCACCGAGGGCCCGTCCAACCGGCAGGTCGTGGACTCTGTGCTCCAGCGCCCGGACGAGCCCGGCGAGTTGCTCGCGTACTGGACGTCGGCCTACGGCCGGGCGATCCCCAAGCCCGTCAAGCGCGGTGTCGCCGACGCCGTACGACGGCTGTACCACGTCCGGTCGCTGCTCAAGTACGACACCGCGTCCAGGGGCTACCGCTTCGGCGACATCCTGAACCTGGTGCACGCGGCGCCGGACGCTGACAAGCCGTGGCAGGGCGACCTGTTCCGGTACGCGCTCGACCGGCGGCACAACCCGGACACCGCCGTGCCGCCCGCCTCGCTCCCGGTGCTCGGTCTGCACCGCGAGCTGATGGCGCTGCCCGTCGAGCGGCGGCGGGCGGTCGTCGCCGCGCCCGACGGCTTCGAGCGGCTGGCGGCGGCCGGGATCACCTGGGAGGCGCTGGCCGGCTGGCTCCAGGGTCCGATGGACAAGGCGGCGTGGGAGGTCGTCATCCCGTCCATGGGCGCGATGGCGCTGGTCCGCAACCTGCGGAACTTCGACGAGGCCGGCGTCTCGGACGAGGTCGCCGCCCGGGTCGCGGCGAAGATCAGCGACCCGCAGCAGGTGGCACGTTCGCGGCAGTTCCCCTTCCGCTACCTGGCCGCCTACCGGCACGCACCCTCGCTGCGCTGGTCCTACCCGCTGGAGCAGGCGCTCGGCCACTCGCTGGCCAACGTGCCCGCGCTGCCGGGCCGGACGCTGGTGCTGGTCGACCGTTCGGGCTCCATGTTCTGGTCGCCGGCCTCGGAGCGCTCCCAGCTCACCCGGGCCGACGCGGCGGCGATCTTCGGCAGCGCGCTCGCGCTGCGGGCGGCGGACGCCGACCTGGTGGAGTTCGGTTCGACCAGCGCCAAGGTGGAGTTCCGCAAGGGCGAGTCGGTGCTGAAGATCCTGGACCGCTTCGGCAACCTCGGTGGCACCGACACCACCGAGGCCGTGCGCCGGCACTACAGGAAGCACGACCGGGTGCTGATCGTCACCGACGAGCAGTACGCCCCGCACCAGCACGGCGACCCGACCGCCCAGATCCCGGCCGACGTCCCCGTCTACACGTGGAACCTGGAGGGCTACCGGGCGGGCCACGGCCCGTCGGGCACGAGGAACAGGCATACATTCGGTGGGCTTTCGGACTCCGCCTTCCGGATGGTGCCGCTGCTGGAGCGCGCGAGCGACGCCGACTGGCCGTGGGAGGCCTGAACCAGGGCCGTCCGTCCGGACGGCCCTGATGTGGCCCGCACTTCTACGGGGGGTGCGGGCCACACCCCTTGCCGTGCGCCGTTCTAGCCGGCCCTGCGCCTGCCGGTGAGCACCGTGGCGACGACCAGCAGCGCGGCCAGCGAGATCAGCGCACCTGCGCCGAACGCGCGGGCCGACCCGTGGACGAGGACGGCGTCCGGTGTCCCGCCGGCGTGCCGGGTCGCCGTGCCGTACACCGTGACCAGGACGGACAGTCCGACCGTGCCGCCCAGCCACTGGAGGGTCTGGAGCAGACCGGAGGCCGCGCCCGCCTCCCGCGGCTCGACGGCGGACAGGATCGTCGCGTTGAGTGGCATGAAGCTCAGACCCGTGCCGAGACCCATCAGCAGCAGCGGGCCGAGCAGCCCGTCCGCGTACCCCTCGCCGGGCCGCAGCTGCCACAGCCATCCGGTGGCGGCGGTGACCAGCGTCATCCCGGTCAGCAGCACCGGCTTGGCGCCGAACCGGGCCAGCAGCCGGGGCACCAGCCGTACGGTCGTGAACATCACCAGGGTCATCGGCAGGAAGGCGAGGCCCGCGCGCAACGGGCTGTAGTGGAGGGCCTGCTGGCCGATCAGGCTGAGGAAGTAGAAGGCGCCGAACATGCCGGCGGGCAGCAGCAGGATGCTCGCGTAGCCGCCGGCCCGGTTGCGGTCGGCGAACAGCCGCAGCGGCATGACGGGTTGGGCGGCCCTGGCCTCGATCAGCGTGAATCCGGCGAGGAGCACGGCGGCGGCGGTGAAGCCGAGCAGCGCCCGGGCGTCGCTCCAGCCGTCCTCCGAGACCCGGATGAACGCGAACACCAGGGAGGTGGTCCCGGCCGTGCCGACCAGGGCGCCCGGCAGGTCGAACCGGCCCCTGTGGCGCGGGGTCTCGGTGACGAAGCGGGGCAGGGCGAGGACCAGGGCGAGGCCTATGGGCACGTTGATGAGCAGGGCCCAGCGCCAGGACGCCCAGGAGGTGAGCATGCCGCCGAGGACCAGGCCGAGCGAGCTGCCGATGCCCGCCATGGAGGAGTAGACGCTCAGGGCGTGGTGCCGGCGGGGGCCCTCCGGGAAGTTGGTGGTGATCAGGGCGAGGGTGCTCGGGGCGATCAGAGCGGCGCCGAGGCCCTGGAGCGTGCGGGCCGCGAGCAGCCAGCCGCCCTCGGTGGCGATGCCGCCGAGCAGGGAGGACAGGGCGAACAGCAGGGCGCCGGCGGCGAGGGCGCGGCGGCGGCCGACGACGTCGCCGATCCGCCCGCCGAGCAGCAGCAGGCCGCCGAAGGCGAGGGTGTAGGCGTTCAGGACCCAGGACAGGCCGGTGCGGCTGAAGTGCAGGCCCTGCCGGATGTCGGGCAGTGCCACGTTGACGACGGTGGAGTCGACACCGACCATCAGGTAGGCGGTGACGATGACGAGGAGGGTGGTGCCGAGCCTCGCGGGAGGCGCGGGCGCGGAGGGCGCCTCGGTGAGGGTGGACGGTGCGGACGGGGTGGACATGAGGGTCTCCCGGTCTGGGTGTCCCCGGGCGCGACGGCATGCCGCGGGCAGGGGTGAGCTGCCCGGCGGAACGTGATGACGACGTAACCGGGGACTGTCTCCGTTTAATGTCGGATAAGATACGGAGGCAGTCCCCGCTTTGCAAGGAGTTACTGGATGACGCAGGTCAGGCCCATGCGCGCGGACGCTCGGCGCAACTACGAGCGGTTGCTGAAGGTTGCGTTCGAGGCCTTCGCCGAGCATGGGGAGAACGCGTCACTCGACGACATCGCCAAGCGGGCGGGCGTCGGCTCGGGCACGCTCTACCGGCACTTCCCGACCCGGCAGGCGCTGCTGGAGGCCGCGTACGTGGACCGGATCGAGGAGATCGCGGCACGGGCCGACGAGCTGGCTGAGGAGCTGCCGCCCGGTGAGGCGCTGACGGAGTGGCTGTACGAGCTGGGGGTCGCCACGATCCAGTTGCGGGGGCTGAAGACCCTGCTGGGGGCCGCGGTCACGGACGGCAGCTCGGTGGCGCTGACCGCTTGCGGTACGGCCGTGAAGGGCGCGGCGGCGCGGCTGGTGGAGGCGGCGCAGGCGGAGGGCGTGCTGCGGGACGACCTCGAACCGGTCGAGGTCCTGCGGCTGGCGCACGGCGTGGCCTCGGCGTCGGAACTGGCGGACGGGCAGGGCAGGCACATCCGCCGGTATCTGACCCTGCTGACGGAGGGGCTGCGGCCGTAGGACCGCGGGCGGGTACGCGGCTGCGGGCGGTCGTGCGTACGACGGCCCGCAGCGGTGTTCGTCGGCTGCTACAGGGCTCGCGCCCCCGGTTCCACCATGTTCCGCACCGTCCGCGCCTTCACGAACTCGCCCAGCGCCGTCATGTCCCACTCCCCGGAGAACTGCCGGGTCAGCTTGGCCATCATCACGCCCGTCTCCGGCTCGGCGTGGGTGAGGTCGAAGCGGACCAGTTCCTCGCCGGTGTTCGCGTCCAGCAGGCGGCAGTAGGCCTTGGTGACGTCCGTGAACTTCTGCCCGGAGAAGGAGTTGACGGTGAAGACCAGCCCGGTGACCTCCTGCGGAAGCCGGCCGAGGTCGACCGTGATCACCTCGTCGTCTCCCGCGCCCTCGCCGGTGAGGTTGTCACCGGAGTGCTTGACCGCGCCGCCCAGGATCGTCAGCTTGCCGAAGTAGCAGCTGTCGATGTGGTTGCGCTGCGGGCCGTAGGCCATGACGGAGGCGTCCAGGTCGATGTCCGCGGCATGGAACGCCGGCTCCCAGCCGAGGCCCATCTGCACCTGGGAGAGCAGCGGACGGCCGCCCTTGACGAGGGACACGGTCTGGTTCTTCTGGAGGCTGACCCGCCCCTTGTCGAGGTTGACCTTCCCCGCGCCCGGCGCCGCGGCGGGCGGCGGCGGGGTCACCGGCTGCTGCGCCGGGGCGGCGGGGGCCGCGTCGGCGGGCGCCGAGGCGGCAGGGGCCGGCTCCTCGACCGTCACTCCGAAGTCGGTCGCGATGCCGGCGAGCCCGTTGGCGTACCCCTGGCCGACCGCGCGGGCCTTCCAGGCGCCGCCCCTGCGGTAGATCTCCACGACCACCAGCGCCGTCTCCGTGCCGAGCTGCGGCGGGGTGAACGTGGCCAGCACCGAGCCGCCGTCCGCGTCACGGATCGTGGCCGTCGGCTCGATGCCCTGGAAGGTCTGCCCGGCCGCGTCGGGGCTCGCGGTGACGACGATCTTCTCGATGTCCGGCGGGACGGCGCCGGTGTCGACGGTGATCGCGTCGGGCGCGGCACCACCGCCGGACCGGTACGTCACGCCCGGTCCGGTCGGCTGGTTGTAGAAGATGAAGTCGTCGTCGGAGCGCACCTTGCCGTCGGCGGTGAGCAGCAGGCCCGACACATCGAGCCGCACCGGAGCGGCGACATCCACCGCCACGCGGGCGGCGGAGAGGGCGATGTTCGAGCCGGGGGTCATAGCTGTCATGCCGGGTGAACGAACGACACCGCTTTACCGTTCCCTTACCCGCCCCCGAACGGCTCAGGGCCCTGGCCCCCGGCTCAGTACGGCCAGATCGGCGGGTCGTTCACGAAGTGCCCGCCCAGGTGGCTGTGGGCCGGGTTCTGCGGGTCCAGCTCGCCCTGTTCGGCGATCAGCTTCCCGGCGTACGGCTCGGAGTCGTCCTGCGGCTCGTAGCCGAGCGCCCGGGCACTCGACAGGTCCCACCACAGGCGTGTGTTGGCCGAGGAGCCGTGGACGACCGTATGGCCGACCCCCTCGGCGGTCAGGGCCGCGTGGAAGAGACGGGCGCCGTCGGCCGGGCTCATCCACACCGAGAGCATGCGCACGCTGGTCGGCTCCGGGAAACAGGAACCGATGCGCACGGAGACGGTCTCCAGGCCGTGCTTGTCCCAGTAGAGCTGGGCCAGGTCCTCGCTGAAGGACTTGGACAGGCCGTAGAAGGTGTCCGGGCGGCGAGGGGTGTCGACCGGGATCAGCGGCTCGTCCGCGCGCGGGGCCGGGGTGAAGCCGACGGCGTGGTTGGAGGAGGCGAAGACGATGCGCGGCACGCCCTCCAGACGGGCGGCCTCATAGAGGTTGTACGTGCCCTCGATGTTCGCCTTCAGGATCTTTTCGAACGGCGCCTCCAGGGAGATGCCCGCGAGGTGCAGGATCGCGTCCACGCCCCGTACCGCCTCGCGCAGCGCCCCTGTGTCGCCGAGGTCCGCGGTGATCGCGTCCGGCTCGCCCTCGACGGGGCGCACGTCGAACAGGCGCAGCGCGTAGCCGTACTCCGGCAGCAGGGACCGCATCAGGGTGCCGAGTCCGCCGGCGGCGCCGGTGAGCAGAACGGTGCGGGGGGCGGGCATCCTCGGCTCTCCTTGTGGACGGAATTCACATCCGTGGACACGCTAGGGAGTTGCGTCGTGCACCGTCAAGTGTCGCGTGATGTACGTGAATCCGGGCCCGTGTTGCAAGTCCCGCTTGACCTGTCGTAAGTGCCCCTTGCCACATCCTGTCCGTGGCCGACGTGGTGGTGGTGCCGTGCGGAACTGCGCCTGTATCACGCCGGGTTGGCGTCCGACCCGGACCTCGCGGCGGTGCGCGAAGCGCTGTCGGCGCTGTCGGCGTGGTCGGCGCGCCGGGCCGACGGGACCAGCGAGGCGGCCGTGGCGAGCAGCCCCAGGCCGTAGAAGGGCAACAGCAGCCCGGGACCGGCCAGTTCGACCAGTCCGGCCCCGACGGCCAGCCCGAGCACGTTCGGCGTGAACATCAGCGTGTTGGCGGTGGCCGTCGCCCTGCCGAGCAGCGGCCCCGGGGTCTCGCGCTGCACCGCGGTGAGCGCGGCGATCAGGACGCAGGGCAGGCCGAGGCCGATCGCCGCGGCGGACACCAGGGCCGCCGGGTCCGACGGCACCGCCCGCGCGGCCACCGCGAACCCCACCAGCGCGATCCCGGCCGCCGCGAACCGGCGCGCGCCGAGCCGCCGCAGCGCCGGCCCGGACACCAGCCCGACCGTCACCGAGCCGATGCCCTGGACGGCGTACAGCACGCCCACGTAGGCGGGGGAGTGGCCGAGGCGGTCCACGACGGCGTAGGTCATCGTGCTGCTCAGGGCGCCGAAGAGCATGGTCGCACCGCCGGCCCGGACCAGCGCCCGCAGCCCGGGGTGACCCCACAGGTGGCGGACGCCGTCGGCGGTCTCCTGCCGCCAGTCGGAGCCGGACCGCACGGGCCGCTCCTCGCGCACGCGCAGCAGGGCGCACAGCCCGGCCCCGCACACGCAGCTGATCGCGTCCAGCACGGCGACGCTCGCCCCGCCGTACGCCGAGTACAGGGCGGCGCCCGTCAGCGGGGCCACGAGCTTCATGCCCTCGTCGGCGGTCATGCGCAGCCCGTTGAAGTCGCCGAGCAGGTCGGGGCCGACCGCGGCGGCCACCAGGGCCGACGAGGCCGCGTACTGGATCACACCGGCGACGCCGTACACGAACAGCACGGCGAACAGCAGCCACAGGCGGCCCGGGGAGTTCACCGTGCACAGGGTGAGCAGCAGGCCGGCCAGGCTCAGCTCGGTGGCGATGAGCAACGGCTTACGGCGCACCCGGTCGGCGATCGTGCCGAGCGCCGGCCCGGCCAGGGTGGGTGCCCACATGGCGAGCATGCAGAGCGCGGCCAGGCCGTCGGAACCGGTGAGGTCCTTGACCCACACCCCCGACGCCAGCCAGAGCGAGGAGGTGCCGAAGCCGGACACCACCACGCTCGCCAGATAGAGCCCCGCGTTGCGGTCCCGCAGCACGCGGGTCATGGTCCAGGAAGTCGTCATGCCTGATGATCGTGGGCCTAAGGGGGGTGCCTACGGATCGGGAAGCTGCCCTAGGCCGGGACCGGCCGTCCGAGGGGTCAGGGCTGGTCGTACCAGGCGAGGGACTGGATCCGCCAGCCCTCGGGGGTGCGGACGAACTGGAGGTTCTTGGTGCCCCCGCCCTCGAACGGCTCGCCGTTCATGATCCCGGACTTGCGGTACTCCCCGGTCCGCGAGGCGATGCCGCCGACGATCTCGGTCCGCTCGGTGGTCTCCCACTCGGAGAACTCGGTCAGCCGGCCGTCGGTCAGCAGCGCGCGCCGGGGTTCGATGAACTCGTCGACCGTGTAGACCGCGAACCCGGGGCCCGTACAGGTGATCACACCCTGGGGGAGGAACAGCCGGCGTATCCGGTCCACGTCGGGGGCCTTGCCGCCCCGGTTGTCGAAGGCGCCGAAGAACTCGGCGGTCAGCGCGTCGATCTCGATCTTGGACATGGCGTCACGGTAACCATGGCCGGGGGCCGGTGCCGATGAGTTTCCGCGCTCCGGCCGGTCTCTCCTGCGTACTGGTATGGCAACTCATAAGGAGCGAGGGATGACCATCGTCGACCTGGGCCCGCAGGCCCGGATCGTGGCGCTGCTGGCCGACGCGGTGACGGACGAGCAGCTGTCGGCCGCGACGCCGTGTCCGGACTACGCCGTGCGCAACCTGCTGGCCCACATCCACGGACTGTCCGTCGCCTTCCGCGACGCCGCCCGCAAGAACTTCGGGCCGACGACCGACACCAGCCCGAACGTGGGCGTCCCGGACCTGGGGCCCGGCTGGCGCGAGGAACTGCCCAAGGCGCTGGACGAGCTGGCCGACGCCTGGCGCGACCCGGACGCCTGGACCGGCGACACCCGCGCGGGCGGCGTGAACCTGCCCGGCGCGGTCGCCGGTGCCGTCGCGGCCGACGAGCTGGTGATCCACGGCTGGGACCTGGCCCGCGCGACCGGCCTGCCCTACGAGCCCGACCCGGCCGCCCTGCAGGCGGCCCACGGCTTCCTCCTCGCCGCGGCCGAAGCCCCGAACGGCGGCAAGGGCCCCTTCGGTCCTGTCGTCCCGGTCCCGACGGAGGCCCCGCTGCTGGACCGCGCGGTCGGCCTGAGTGGCCGGGATCCGGGGTGGCGGGGGTAAGCGGACGCGACGGGAACAACCGGGCTGTGACGCCCTGCGGGGCACTGCACCCCGCAGGGCGTCACACGGCTCGTTCCGCCAGCTCCAGGGCTCGCTGAGCGAGCCATAGGTCGTGCACGGCGCTGGGGGAGCGGGTCAGGGAGCGTTGCAGCAGTTCCTCGGCACGCGCCAGGCGCTTGCGCACAGCGGACGCGGAGAGGGACAGCGCGTCGGCCGTGGGGCCGATGCGCGCGTCCAGGCGCAGCCAGGTGGTGAGCGTCTGCGTCACCACGGCTGCGGTGGCGCATGCTTGCAGAGAATGGAACTGCTGGTGTGCCCATGACACGACATGGGGCAGGAGCAGGAGCTGGTCCAGGGTGGGAGCCACGGCACCTCCCCTCGCGGCGTCGTCGTCGCGAAGCGGTGGAATGCCTGCCGCGGACGTGCGCAGGGCGAGCGCCAGGGCGGACTGGTCGGCGAGCCGGGTCAGGTCCAGGCACAGCACGTCCTGTACGCAGGCCAGGCGCGCGGCCAGAGTGTTGCGGTGGATCTTCAGGTGCGCTGTCGCGCCGGAGGAGAAGCTGAGCCACGAGGTGGCGGTGGCCAGCAGTTCCGTGCAGTCCGGATCCTGCGGACGCTTGGGGCGGCGGGATCGCAGGGGCGCGAGGAAGGACTCGGCCCACGCCGTCGCGGCCGGTCCGAGGGTGAGCGCCAGATCCGGGTCTCCGGCGAAGGCGGACAGGCGGTCGGTGCGCTGCCGCGCGACGGCCAGGGCGTGGAACGCCTGAGCGTAGCCCGTGGCG
This sequence comes from Streptomyces sp. NPDC002671, assembly GCF_053592475.1. NCBI lineage: Bacteria > Bacillati > Actinomycetota > Actinomycetes > Kitasatosporales > Streptomycetaceae > Streptomyces > Streptomyces sp. NPDC002671. Next base: position 873 of record NZ_JBSFVU010000008.1, on the reverse strand, counting down.
GTGTCCCGCAGGGGTATGGCGTCGCTCACCCCGATCCAGCAGGAGTCGGCCACCGCGGGGTGACAGGCCCAGGCCGGGCGGGTGCAGGCCGCCTCGGAGGCCACGGGCGCGAGAACGAGCAGGTGGTCGGCGTACACGGGGCACGGCACGATCCATGCGTCATCGGCCGCCTCGGCCACCCGGTACGCCACTTCGTCACGCGCCTCGGGCAGCCCTTCGACGACGTACACCTGTAGTACTTCGGGCAACTCGGGCTGCAACGCTCCCGCGATCTTCCGGGCGGCGGCCGTTTGACCGCTCATCAGCAGATGCAGGACCGCTTCCCTGGCCCCGGCGTCCGCGACGCGGAGCCGGCGGTGCCTGCGCCGCGCCTCTTCGGCCTGCCAGGTCAGGCTGAGGACGGATGCGGCGTCCGCGAGCAGGCGGGGCAGGTCGGACGGTGCGGGCCGGGGTGCCACGGCCGTGAGAAGGGGCGTGCGGAGGTCTCGGGCGCCGTCGAGGGCCAGGACGAAGCAGGTGAGTTCGTCCTGGTCGATGGCCACGGACCTCAGCCCCCGGCTGGTGATCTCGCGCGCCCCGCGCAGCGAAAGGGCGCGCGCGGTGTCACCGGGCACGGACACCGGTGCACTCGCCATGGCGCCTGACGGGTTCATCAGGAAGGCGTCGGTCCCGGTACGGCCGGCCAGCCAGCGAAGTACCTGCGCTGTCCCGCCTCTGCGGGCCGCACGGTGCAGGGCGAGGACATCGCCCGCTCGTCCCGTCGATCTGTCCGCCGGCGCAATGAGCCTTTTCCAACCTCACCCTGAGCTGGTCAGATGCAGAGTGAGTATCGCTTGGACGAGGTTGGTGATCCGGGCGGTTGAGCATCGGAGT